>JAVVFH010000063.1:0-15287 GCA_032250585.1 Lysobacterales bacterium | reverse complement strand
CCAGCGCTCCAGCAACGGCTCGATGAAGTACAGCCCGGGCTCGATGGTGAGCACATTGCCCGCCTCCAGGCGCCGTGTCAGGCGCAGGGACGGATGACCTTCGGGGCGCGGTATGGGCTGAGCCTCGTTGTCGATAAGGCCCGCCACATCGTGTGTCTGCAAACCGATGAAATGACCCAGTCCGTGCGGATAAAACACGGCGCTGAGTCCGCTCGCCACGGCCTCGTCGGAGGCGACGTCGATGATGCCGAAATCCGCCAAAATACCGGCAATCTCCTGATGGGCCTGCAGGTGCAGATCGCGGTAATCCACGCCGGCCCGCACGCGCTCCACCAACGCCTGCTGCATCAGATCCATGGTGGCGATCAGCCCGGAGAACAGGCCCTCTTCATGCGCATAGCTGCGCGTGATGTCCGATGCATAGGCGTTCACCGTGCAACCCGCATCGATCAGAAACGAACGCGACGGTTCGGGCGCTACGCGTTCGCGTGCCTGGTAGTGGAGCACCGAGCCGTGGCTATTGAGTGCGACGATGTTGTTGTACGGCAATTCGAAGTCATTATGCTCGCAGGCCGCCAGGTAACGCTGGTGAATTTCGTATTCCGAACGACCCTCGCGGAAAGCGCGTTCGGCTTCGCGGTGCGCATGCGCTGCCAACCGACTGGCGGCGTCGATACAGGCCACCTCGTAGGGCGTCTTGCGCGTGCGCGCCAGGTGCAGACGGTTCAGCAAGCCGGCCGGGTTGATTTGCTCCGCCGGGAACGCTTCGCTCAGCGAGGGGGCATCGCCGATGGCCGCCATTGGGCCAAGGCTTCCCCGCCCGCGGGGTCGCAGCGCTTCGAAGCGATACTTCCAGCCGTGGGCCTCCCTCACGATCTCGATCTCGAAATGATCCGCCCACCAGGGCTCCGGATCCGCAGGCGGCAGGTACCAGTAGTCCACCGGCTGGTAATAGTACAGCCGGGGCTTCTCGCCGGGCACCACCAGCAAGGCGCTGTCGTGGTGATGGGTCAGCGGCAGCCAGGCCAGGAAATGCGGGTTCGGCCGGAACGCATACTCGTAATCGTCCAGGAAACTCCGCAGCGGCGTGCCCGAGTGGACCAGCACGCCGGCCAGGTTTTCCGCTTCGATCGCCGCCTCCCAGCGACGCTGCACGGCGCCGACGTGTGCGGCGTAGTGCGTCCTGTAGTCATTCGGCATGAATGCAGTCCTCGTGCTCCGGTGGTGCCGTTTGCGTGGTGCCGGCCGCCTCAAACTTGTTAGAATAACCGGCTTTGGCGCCGGTCTTACGGTAAGAGCGGCGGACACCGGGCCCGTCGCAGCAGCCTGCACTGTAAACCCGCAAAATGAGTAAGGCAAATTGACCATTCGCTTGTACAACACGCTGGCGCGTGAAAAACAGATTTTTGAGCCGCTCGATCGCGAACGGGTGACAATGTACGTCTGTGGACCAACTGTCTACAACTACGCGCACATCGGTAACGCGCGGCCGGCCGTCGTCTTCGACCTGCTTTTCCGGCTGCTGCAACTGCACTATGACCGGGTGGTCTATGCGCGCAACATCACGGATGTCGACGACAAGATCAATGAGGCCGCGGCAAAACTCGGCGTACCGATATCGGACATCGCGGAAAAGTACACGGCCGCCTACCACGCAGACATGGCGGCGATCGGCGTGCAGCAGCCCAGCATTGAGCCGCGCGCCACGGAACACATCGCGCAGATGATCGACATGATCCAGCGCCTGATCGACAACGGCCACGCTTACATCGCCGAAGACCATGTGCTGTTCAATATCGAATCCTTCGATCGCTATGGCCGGCTTTCCGGTCGCGACCGCCGCGAAATGGTCGCCGGCTCGCGCGTCGAGATCGCCGAATTCAAGAACAATGCCGGCGACTTCGTGCTGTGGAAGCCCTCCGAGGATCCGCAGCCCGGCTGGGACAGCCCCTGGGGCTGGGGACGGCCCGGCTGGCACCTGGAATGTTCGGTGATGGCCGAAGCACACCTGGGTGAGACCATCGACATTCACGGCGGCGGTCAGGACCTGATCTTCCCCCACCACGAAAATGAAATCGCACAGAGTGTCTGCTCCCACCACGGCCGCCCCTTCGCCCGCTACTGGCTGCACAACGGCTTCGTAACGGTCGAGAAACGCAAGATGTCGAAGTCACAGGGCAACACCCTGGTGGTACACGAACTGCTCAAGGAGTACAGTGGAGAGAGCTTACGTTACCTGCTGCTCAGCGCCCATTACCGTCAACCGCTCGACTGGTCGGAATCCGAACTCGACCGCGCGCGCCGCACCCTGGACCGCCTGTACGGCGTGCTGCGCATCGCCGCGCAATCGTTCGGGCCGTTCGAGGCCGCCCCGCGCCCCGGTGAGCCGCTGCTCGATGCCCTGCGCGACGATCTGAACACACCGATCGCGCTGGCCGAGTTCAACCACATCGCCCGCGACCTGGCCAAGGCCCAAAGTGCCCCCGAGGCGCGCCGGCTGGCTGGCGAATTGCTGGCAGGCGCGCGCCTGCTCGGACTGCTGCAGGAAGATCCGGACACCTGGTTCGGCGCCGGCGGGGCGGACCCGGAAAGCGACCGCATCGAAGCGCTGATCGAGCAGCGCAACCGGGCCCGGGCCAACCGGGATTTTGCCACTGCCGATGCCCTGCGCGAGCAGCTTACGGCGATGGACGTCATTCTCGAGGACGCTGACGGCGTAACGCGCTGGCGGCGCAAGGAGTCCTGAACCCGATGCACGACCCAAAGGCGGTACAAGACGAGATCATCGGTTCCTTCAGCCTCTTTCCCGAGTGGCTGGACCGCTATCAATACCTCATCGACCTCGGGCGCAAGCTGCCGACGCTGTCAGCGGAAGAGAAAACCGACGACAAGTTGCTGGCCGGCTGCCAGTCGCGCGTCTGGCTATTGCTGGAGGGCGGGCCGGACGAGATCACCATCAGGGCCAACAGCGATGCGGCCATCGTCTCCGGGTTGATTGCGCTGCTCATCGAGGTATATTCCGGCTGCAGCGCCCGGCAGATCATCGAAACCGAACCGTATTTCATAAACGAAATCGGTCTGGCAGATCACCTCTCCCCTACCCGGGCCAATGGCCTTCACGCGATGCTGAATGCCATCCAGGCCTATGCTGCCGGGCAGATCCAGACAGCGTAAAGCCACCCGATTGTCGCTGGCGCCTTTTTCGGGCTCAAAAAAAGCCCCGCCGAAGCGGGGCTCCCAACTCCAGAGTATCGCCTCAGCGTTCGAGCACGATCAGCTCGACACGGCGATTTTCTGCACGCCCTTCGTTTGTGTCATTACTGGCAACCGGCATGGATTCGCCGTAGCCGCGGGCTTTCAGGCGGCTCGCCTTGACGTCTTTCTCGACCAGGTATTCGAGGACTGCCTTTGCGCGGCGTTCGGACAAGCCCTGGTTGTAGCTTTCAGTGCCAATGCTGTCGGTGTGACCGGCCACTTCCACCACCACGCGCTCATGCGTCTGCAGCAGTGCAGCGGCTTCGTTCAGAATGACCTTGGCCTCCGGCCTCAGGGTGGCCTTGTCGAAATCGAAATTCACGCCTTCGAGTTCAATCACGGCCTCGACCTCGCAACCGTCCAGGTCGACCACGGCGCCCGGCCGCGTGTTGGGGCATTTGTCACGCTCGTTGATGACACCGTCACCGTCGAGGTCGGGATTGGGTGGCGGTGGCGGGGCCCGCCGCGGCGCTTCGGGCGCCGGCGGGGGCGGCGCCGCTTTGCCCCCGAAATCGAAGCTCAGCCCGATGCTGAAATACATGTCAGTGAAGTCGTCAATCGGGCGCAGGCTGTTGTCGTCGTGGTCCCGGCGAAAAAGAACCTGCGCATTGCCGCTCCAGTGCTTGCTGAGCTTGCCCTGCAAACCGAGCGCAAGGTTGTAGGTGAACTCGTTTCCTTCGTCGAGCACGTTGCGATGCTTCTGATTGCCGAGACCCAGGCCAATGAAGGGGCGCATCTTCCAGTCAGTAAAGTGGTAGCGGCCCATCACGCCCCAGTGGCTCAGTTTCCAGTCTTCGAACGTGGCGCCGGGGACTGCCGTATTGAAATCCCGGAAGTCGCCGGTAAACTCGTCGTATTCGATGTCGATGCTGATGTTGTTGCCGAAAAACCGTCCAAAGCCGATCGACAGCCAGACGTCGTCATCGTCGGTATTGCGGTCCGAATCGAGATCCGCGGCGCCGACGCGGCCGGTGAAATGCCAGGGCTGACTTGCATCGGCCGACAGGTTGAACGTGCCCAGCGCCATACCCAGCGCCAACACGCTCGATACCAGTGTTCTTATTCTCACGGAGTTCTCCAAAAAAATCGTCTTGCGGTGCGGGGTGAATAAATGTGCCCGTCCAAAGTTACACGCAATTATAGATGAATAAGCGGGAATTGTTAAGATATTATTAAACAATAGCCGCGAAATCTGCCGGAGATCCAACGCGAATCCGCTTGCAAGCGGGCCGGCCGCGAGCGAATGTCGCGGCCACTAACTTCAGCGAGAGAAAACGAGGCCGGCGGAGTACCTTAGCGGCCGTCCCCCAATTGGCGCTGGCGCAGTTCCCAGCGCTCCTGCGCATCGAGGCACAGTGTCGCGATCGGACGCGCCTCCAGGCGGTCGAGACCGATTTCTTCGCCGGTCTCCTCGCAGTAACCGTACTCGCCGTCGTCGATTCGCGTAAGCGCCTTGTCGATCTTCTTGATCAACTTGCGGTAACGGTCGCGCGTTCTCAATTCCAGGCTGTTTTCGGTTTCGCGGGTCGCGCGCTCGGCCTCGTCACCCACGTCACGCACTTCCTGCTGCAGGTGACTGATGGTCTCGCGGGACTCTTCGACCAGTTCCTCGCGCCAGGCCAGCAGCTTCTGGCGGAAGTACTCCGCGTGTTTGGGGCACATATAGGGTTCTTTTTTCAGGGGTTTGTACCCCTTCTTCAATACCACTCGCTCGGATGTCATCGTGTTAAGCTACTCCTTACATCGGCGCATTTCCGGACTGATTCAGCTAAATGCCTGTTATTATTTGTCTTTTACAAATTCAGCTTAAGCTGTCCGAAAACGAAATTGCAGTGTTATAGCCGAACTTTGACGCCACGGCAAGTCTTAAAGACATATACCCCGGAAAAACGTTCCTTCGAGACCTCGATGAGCAAATTTCTGCAGTTTTTGATCCGCGCATACCAACGGCTACTCAGCCCCTTTCTGGGCAACCATTGCCGTTTTACGCCGACCTGTTCGCAGTACGCGGCCGAGGCCATCGCCGGCCACGGTGCCTGGCGCGGCAGCTGGCTGGCCATCAAGCGCATCGGACGCTGTCACCCCCTCTGTGAAGGAGGTTACGATCCGGTGCCCGACCCGCGCATGCGGCGCACCCGCTCAACCCGGAACTCCGAACAACGATAAAGGTGACCGGAACACGGCATGGATAAACAAACGATGCCCACCGCGTGATCGAGGCCGACGATTACCCGTAGCTGGGTAACCGCATCAAATGCAACCCGGCCATCAAGACGCCGAGCGATCGCGCCGCACTGATCGCCACGCTGCAGGACGGCCAAAACCTCATCGAATGCAAGGCCGCCATGCGCCTCCAGTTCAAGCGCTGAATCGCCCCCCGTAGGAGCAAGCGCCAGCTCGCGACAGGCGCCCGCTTTCGGAGCACCCTTTCCCGTACCGAAACCTCAGTCTCCCCCGAGCTCCGCCATGCCGAGGATATTGTAACCGGAGTCCACGAAGGTCGTCTCGCCAGTGACGCCTGCGGCCAGGTCGGAACACAGGAAAGCGGCGACGTTGCCGACGTCTTTGGGGGTGACTGTGCGCCGCAGCGGCGCCGTGTGCTCGACGTGATTGAGCATTTTCCGGAATTGCGAGATACCGGCGGCAGCCAGCGTCTTGATCGGTCCGGCGGAAATAGCGTTGACACGGATGCCGCGCGGACCCAGGCTTTGCGCCATGTAGCGCATGTTGGCTTCCAGGCTGGCCTTCGCAAGACCCATCACATTGTAGCTCGGCATGGCCCGTATCGAACCCATGTAGGTAAGCGTGAGCATCGCTCCGTTGCGTCCATCCATCATGGCAAGGCCGGCCTTTGCCAGGGCGGCGAAGCTGTAGGAGCTGATGTCGTGGGCGATCTGGAAACCTTCCCGGGTGACCACGTCCATGTAGTCCCCCTCCAGCTGTTCGCGCGGCGCGAAACCGACCGAGTGCACCAGGATGTCGTAGTGACCCCAATGTTCTGCGAGTTCAGCAAATGCGTCTTCAATTTCTCGGTCGGACGCTACATCGCAGGGGATGACGATATTCGAGCCGGTGATTTCGGCGATTTTCTCCACGCGTGGTTTGAGCTTGTCGTTCTGATACGTAAAGGCGAGTTCCGCGCCTTGCTCGTGCATGGCCTCGGCGATACCCCAGGCGATGGAGCGGGGGCTGGCGACGCCGACAATCAGCGCGCGTTTTCCTTCCAGAAATCCCATGTTTGTTCCTGTGTGATGTGAAAATCAAGGTTGGGGCAGGTTACTCGAAATCACCGCCAACGTCATCCTGCAACATGGGGTGGAGGGTCATGCGAGGTCGTATTGCACGAAGTCTGGCAGCAGGTTTTTTCAGGTTCCGGGTCGCCAGCTGACGCTTGCTCCTGCGGGTCTCCCACGCGCGGTTGTCAGATCGGGGGGCGGAACCGGCGGAGGCGCTGCCGGGTTCCTTACAGACGGTCCTCGAATACCTGGATTTCAGACTGCGCGCGCAGCATCCGCACGAATCCATACGCTTCTTCGTTGGCGGTCGCGTTGTAGATCCGCCGGCGGTAGGATTGTTTCGTCGCCTCGTCCAGCTCGGCGAGATCGCCATCGGTGACGCTCTCGAGCCGGACCACCGCGTAGCCGTCATCCAGCTCGACGGTTTCAACGACCGGACCGGCCTCACCCGGACGATCCAGCAAGAATACCTGTTCGAGCAAACGCGTATCGAATTCCCGGCTGTTGCGTCTGGCGGCCTCTGCCTCGATCAACTCCACGCCCTCGGCCGCCGCCAGGGCGGCCAGGTCGGCTTCGGCATCCACAGCGGACATGAGGCCCTCGGCGCGCGCTTTGGCGGCCGCCATGGCCCGTTGAAAGCGTACCGTTTGCACCACCTGCTCGCGCACTTCCTCCAGTGGCCGCAACGCCTCCGGCAGGTGCTCGCGCAAACGCAACAGGACGATGTGGTTCATACCCAGGTCGATCGGATCACTGACCATGCCCTGGCCTAGAACCAGGTCCGAAAACGCGGCCTCGACAAACTCAGGGTTCGATGCAACGCCTTCTGCGGCGCCGTCGCGTCCGAAAGGCCCCGCTTCGCGAACTTCCAGCCCCAGTTCTTCAGCCGCCGCGTCCAGCGTGGTGGGATCCTCATAAATGATATCCACCAGTCGATCGGCCTGCTCCAGGAAGCGGCGCTCGTCGGCCTCGGCCTGGTATTCCTCCAGCAGAATTTCGCGCGCCTCGGTAAAGGTCATGCCTTCGGCCGGACGAATGTCCCGAAGCTGTATCACGTGCCAACCGAAACCGGTTTGAACGGGGTCGGAAATGGGCTCTTCCAGGCTGAGTTCGTATACCGCATCCTCGAAGGCCTGGACCATGAAACCCGGCTCTATCCAACCCAGATCGCCGCCGTTTTCAGCCGAGCCCGCGTCATCGGAATACTCACGCGCCAGTTCCGCGAAATCTTCACCCTGCCGGATCCGCTCAGCCAAATCCTCCGCTTGCTGGCGAGCCGTCTCGCGTTCCGCCTCGGGGGCCTGTGATTCGACCTCGATCAGGATGTGCGAGACCAGTCGTGATTCCGGCGTCAGAAAACGACCGCGCTGATCTTCGAAATTCGCTCTCAGGACATCCTCGTCAGGTTCGATCAAACCGCCCATGCTGGCGGCGTCCAGCTCGATGTAACCCACCACCACCTGTTCTTCGGACATGTAATCCTGCGGGTGTTTTTCATACCAGGCGACGATGTCTTCTTCCGGGACCGGCTCGAGCTCCACGTCAGCCTCGCCCTCGGCGCTTGTCTCGTCAGTCGTTTCCTTCGGCGCCGCTTTCACCACGAGCGCCTGGAAACGCCGCGCCTGCTCCTGCAGGCGAACGTAATCACGCAGTTCGCTGTTCGTGACGATCGCGCTTCGGGCGACCGCGGTCGGGAATTGGCTGAGGACGAGCTGCGCGCGCGTGTCCTGCTCGAACTGCTGGGGCGTCAGGCCCTGGGCTTGCAAGCGCGCCTGGTAGACGTCGGTGTTGAACTCGCCATCCACATGAAACCCTTCGATGTTCCGAATCCGCTCGGCCAGCCGATTGTTGTCGACCGACAGACCGGCTTCCAGCGACACCTGTGCCAGCAGCCTTTCATCGATCAGCGAATCGAGATGCTGACGCCGCACGATGGGCTGGTCGAACTGCACGGCATCGAACCGGGTGCCCAGCAAAGACTGCATCTGGCGCCGGTAATTCTGGAAACTCTGGTTGTACTCGGTGCTGCTGATTTCCTCACCGTTGACGACGGCCACGGCATTCACCGCGTCGGAACTGAAGTAGGACCCGACCCCGACGAAAGCGAAGGGGATGATCAGGATTCCGACAATGAAGATCAGGACAATGCCGGACAGTTTTTCACGAATCGACTGAAGAACCATAGGAACTCACATTTGCTGAATATCAATTGGCCGGAACCCGGTCAACAGGGGCCCGACCGGAACCGGAGCCGACGGCCTTGGGCCGTGCTGCCACCGCTCACGGCCTGACACGTAAAGAAAAGGGCGCCGGCAAGGCGCCCTTTTCGGATAGTGGCGGAGTGGACGGGACTCGAACCCGCGACCCCCGGCGTGACAGGCCGGTATTCTAACCGACTGAACTACCACTCCGCTGTTCCTGGTGGGTGCTGACGGGCTCGAACCGCCGACCCTCGCCTTGTAAGGGCGATGCTCTCCCAGCTGAGCTAAGCACCCGTCAAAAGGCCGGCTAGTTTACAGCGTCCTTCAGGGCTTTGCCAGCTTTGAATGCCGGGTTTTTCGAAGCCTTGATTTTAAGGGTTTCACCGGTACGCGGGTTGCGGCCGGTGCGGGCGGCGCGCTTGCGAACCGAGAAAGTTCCAAACCCAACCAACGAAACGGTATCGCCTTTTTTCAGGACCTTGGTCACGGTTTTTACAAAGGAATCGACTGCGCGACCGGCGTCGGCTTTCGAAAGGCCTGCGGAATCGGCGATGGCATCAACAAGTTCAGATTTATTCATTCTTGCACTCCGTAAATGATGTGAGTAAGCGATGTGTGATTATTCGGCTTTGGCAGACCACCGACATGCAGACCCTGTCGGCTGATTTGATTTATTGCGAAAGTGTTGGAAACTCTCGGAAAGCCTTATATGTCAAGGCCTGCAAGCCGTGCGTGAATACTAATACCTCGCTCTTCGGTGCGCAACACAAATTGGCGTCCCGCGACAGGTGTTTCTTGAAGTTCAGGCTCCAAGCAGTTCATTGTGTGAGGAAAGCGGAATTATCCCCGACCGGGGCGGCAGGCCCCGATCGAGCCGCTGTATCGCAAGGCCAGCGATCGTCAATGGGTGGTAACGGAATCCTCGCCCTTGTTGCCTTCCGTCCGTTTCTTGGGCTCCACACCAGTCGGCAAGGGCTCGGGCAACTCGGTCAGGGCCAGCTTGAGCACATCGTCGATGCTGCTGACCGCATGCACTTCCACTTTCTTCAGGATGGCCTTGGGAATGTCAACCAGGTCTTTCTCGTTTTCTTCGGGAATCAACACCGTCGTGATCCCGCCGCGATGGGCCGCCAGCAGCTTTTCCTTCAGGCCGCCGATCGGCAGCACCTTGCCCCGCAGCGTGATTTCGCCCGTCATGGCGACATTGGCCCGCACCGGAATCCGGGTCAGCGCCGATACCAATGCCGTGCACATGGCGATACCCGCCGATGGTCCGTCCTTGGGTGTGGCGCCTTCGGGCACATGCACGTGAGCGTCGAGGGTCTGGTAGAAATCCGGATCGATACCCAGCTTCGCGGCGCGGCTGCGCACCACCGTCATCGCCGCCTGGATGGACTCCTGCATCACCTCGCCCAGCTGGCCGGTCTGTGTCAGGCGCCCCTTGCCGGGCATCAGCGTGGCTTCAATGCGCAGCAGTTCGCCGCCCACCTCGGTCCACGCCAGGCCGGTGACCTGGCCGATCTCGTTGTTCTCCTCGGCGACGCCGTAACGGAAGCGGTGCACGCCCAGGTAGGAGTCGAGATTGCGGGTGGTAACGGTGACCTTGTCGCGTTCTTTCTCCAGCGCCAGCTGTTTGACGGCCTTGCGGCAGATCTTGGCGATCTCGCGTTCCAGGTTGCGTACGCCGGATTCACGCGTGTAGTAGCGAATGATGTCCACCAGAACCGTTTGACTGATCTGTATCTCGTCTTCGTCGAGCCCGTGCTGCTCCATCTGCTTGGGCACCAGGTAACGCAGCGCGATGTTCAGCTTTTCGTCTTCCGTGTAACCCGGGATCCGGATCACTTCCATGCGGTCGAGCAAAGGGCCGGGGATGTTGAGCGAGTTGGCGGTAGCGACGAACATGACGTCCGAGAGGTCGAAATCGACCTCCAGGTAATGGTCTGCGAAGGTGTGATTCTGTTCGGGGTCCAGCACCTCCAGCAGCGCCGAGGACGGGTCACCGCGAAAATCCATCGACATCTTGTCGAGCTCATCGAGCATGAACAGCGGGTTGCGCTTGCCCACCTTGGCCATGTTCTGCAGCACCCGACCCGGCATCGAACCGATGTAGGTGCGCCGGTGCCCCCGGATCTCCGCTTCGTCCCGCACGCCGCCCAGCGACATGCGCACGAACTTGCGTCCGGTGGCACGGGCAATGGAGCGGCCCAGGCTGGTCTTGCCCACACCGGGCGGCCCGACCAGGCACAGGATCGGCCCTTTCATATGGCGCACGCGTTGCTGCACCGCGAGGTACTCCAGGATGCGTTCCTTGACCCGTTTCAGGCCGTAGTGATCCGCCTCGAGGATTTCCTCTGCCTTATCCAGTTGCTTGCGGATGCGGCTGCGTTTTTTCCACGGCACGCTGACCATCCAGTCGATGTAGTTGCGCACCACGGTGGCCTCGGCCGACATCGGCGACATCATCTTCAGCTTGTTCAGCTCCGAGGTGGCTTTTTTAAGGGCCTCCTTTGACATGCCGCTCTCTTCGATTTTCTTTTCGAGCTCTTCCATGTCGTTCGGCGCGTCTTCCATCTCGCCGAGCTCTTTCTGGATGGCCTTCATCTGCTCGTTGAGGTAGTACTCGCGCTGGCTTTTTTCCATCTGCGTCTTGACGCGCCCGCGGATGCGTTTTTCCAGCTGCAGCACGTCGATCTCGCCTTCCACCAGCGCCATCAGGTGCTCCATGCGCCGGCGTGGACTGCCCATTTCCAGCAGTACCTGCTTTTCTTCCAGGCGAATCGCCAGGTGCGCCGCGACCGTGTCTGCCAAGCGGCTGGGGTCTTCGATACCGGCCAGCGTGGTCAACAGCTCCGGAGGAATCTTGCGGTTCAGCTTGACGTACTGCTCGAACAGCGAAACCAGCGATCGCGTGGTGACTTCGAGTTCTTTTTCAGGGCTTTCCTCGACGGTGGAGATCAGCGACCAGTTGGCTTCAAAAAAACCGCTGTCTTCGAGGTACTCGTGAATCCTCACGCGCTCACCGCCCTCGACCAGCACCTTGGTGGTACCGTCCGGCAATTTGAGCAACTGGAGCACCGTTGCCAGGGTGCCGACATCGAACAGATCGGACTGCTCGGGATCGTCAATTTCCGCATTGCGCTGGGTAACCAGCACGATGCGCTTGTCCTGGTCCATGGCCTTGTCCAGCGCCATGATCGAGCGTTCCCGCCCGACGAACAGCGGTATCACCATGTAGGGGTACACGACCACGTCACGCAGGGACAGCACCGGCGTGGGCTGCCTGGTCATCAGGGGAAGATCGCTGGTTTTCGTTTCCGACATGAAGGTTCCTTTCCGGCAACCGTGACCAAGGCTTGAAAGGGCTTTGGCAGGGCGGCTTTATTCAATGATAGCAGTATCGATAAAAGACGCAGTGCGCCGTTTTGCAGTTACCCGCAAATATTGGCGCTTTCGCGCAAATATCAAGTGGCGCAGCAGTGGGAGCGACCTGTTTGTGGGAGCGGCTTTAGCCGCGATTTGTCATTCAATAACGGCTTGGGAAGAAAGAATCGCGGCTAAAGCCGCTCCCACAGAGGCGGAACGCATTCCCAGCCGGCGAAGGCTCAGTCGGAGCCGACGGCCTGCTGGGCGTTTTCGTACAGGATATAGGGCTCGCTCTCGCCCTGGATGACCGACTCGTCGACCACGACCTTGGAGACGTTTTCCAGAGACGGCAGGTCGTACATGCTGTTGAGCAGCACGCCTTCGAGAATGGTGCGCAAGCCGCGGGCACCCGTTTTGCGTGCCATGGCCTTGCGCGCGATGGCGTTGAGCGCATCGTCACGAATTTCGAGTTCAGCACCTTCCATGGAAAACAGCGCCTTGTACTGCTTGATGAGGGCGTTTTTGGGTTCGATCAGGATGCGCACCAGCGCTTCTTCGTCGAGTTCTTCCAGTGTCGCCACCACCGGCAGCCGCCCGACGAATTCGGGAATCAAACCGTAACGCACCAGGTCTTCGGGCTCGACGCCGATCAGCACTTTACCGATGTTCTCGGTGGCCTCCTTGCCCTTGACCTCGGCTGCGAAACCGATGCCGGCCTTGGCCGATCGGGCCTGGATGACTTTTTCCAGCCCGGAGAAAGCACCGCCGCAGATGAACAGAATCTGGCCGGTGTTGACCTGCAGGAACTCCTGCTGCGGATGCTTGCGCCCGCCCTGCGGTGGCACCGAGGCGATCGTGCCCTCGATCAGCTTGAGCAGCGCCTGCTGCACGCCCTCGCCTGATACGTCGCGGGTGATGGAGGGGTTTTCGGCCTTGCGCGAGACCTTGTCGATCTCGTCGATGTACACAATGCCCGTCTGCGCCTTGTCGACGTCGTAATCGCATTTTTGCAGCAATTTCTGAATGATGTTTTCGACGTCCTCGCCCACATAACCGGCTTCGGTCAGGGTGGTGGCGTCGGCTATGGTGAACGGCACATTGAGCATACGCGCGAGGGTTTCGGCCAACAGCGTCTTGCCGGACCCGGTCGGGCCGATCAGCAGAATGTTACTCTTGGTGAGTTCGACATCGTCTTCGCGGCGGCTGGGCTCGAGCCGCTTGTAATGGTTGTAGACCGCAACCGACAGAACCTTCTTGGCGTGCTCCTGGCCGATCACGAACTGGTCGAGAAACGCATGAATTTCCCGCGGGTTGGGCAGGTTGTCGCGATCACCCACACCGCTTTCCTCGAGCTCTTCACGGATGATGTCGTTGCACAGCTCAACGCATTCGTCGCAAATGTAGACACTGGGTCCGGCGATCAGTTTACGGACTTCATGCTGGCTCTTGCCGCAGAAGGAGCAGTAAAGAATTTTGCCGTCAGGGCCTTTTTCGCGTTCAGTCATCTCATCAACTTAAGTCACTGGAAAGGTTTATATTTTATCGCTGTGAAAATACTACCTTTTTCAATCGCCCGCGTCGACCTTTCTGTGTTCGAAAACCGTGTCGACCAGGCCGTAATCCTTTGCCTGGCGGGAGTCCATGAAATTGTCGCGTTCGGTGTCCAGGGCAATCTTATCGACGCTTTGACCTGTATGACCGGCTAAAATTTCATTCAATTGCGAACGCATCTTGAGAATCTCGCGCGCATGGATGTCAATGTCGCTGGCCTGCCCCTGGTAACCGCCCAAAGGCTGGTGGATCATCACGCGCGAATGCGGCAGGCAATTGCGCTTGCCCGCAGCGCCCGCCGCCAGCAGCAAAGCGCCCATGCTGGCGGCCTGGCCAACGCACATCGTGCTGACGTCGCAGCGGATGAACTGCATGGTGTCGTATATGGCCAGGCCGGAACTTACCGAACCACCCGGGCTGTTGATGTACAGGTTGATGTCCTTGTCGGGGTTTTCCGACTCCAGGAACAGCAGTTGGGCCACCACCAGGTTGGCCATGTTGTCTTCGACCGGCCCGACGATGAACACCAGGCGGTCCTTCAGCAGGCGGGAATAGATGTCATACGCGCGTTCGCCGCGCGACGTCTGTTCCACGACCATCGGGACCAGGTTGAGCGCCTGCGGGTTGAATGCCTTCCGATTGCTTTCCATGTTACCTCTCGCCGTTACCTGGCCATCGCAGCGCCGCAAGCTCAGCGAGCCTACTGGCCCGCCTGTGAAATGACGTCCTGAAAACCCGTCTCCCTGGAGGTCACTTTAGCGTTTTCCAACACCCAGTCAACCACCTGCTCTTCCATCACGGAGCTTTCCACCTGTTCGAGCAGGCGTTCGTTGCCGTAATACATCTGGATGACCTCGGTGGGTTGCTCGTAGGTGCTGGCAATGGTTTCGATCGTCGCGCGCACTTTTGCCGCGTCGATGCGTATGCCGTTCTGCTCCGCCACCGCGCCCATCAACAGGCCGGCGCGCACGCGTTGGCGGGCCTGGCTCATGAACGGTTCGACCAGCGCCGGGTCCGGCTCCAACCCGCGTGAAGAGGCCATTTGCGCGGCGAGGCTGGTCGCCTCGTTGCGCACGATGCTGGCCGGGGCCTCGAATTCCGGCGCCGAGTCTACCAGCGCCCCGATCACCTGCTTTTTCAGTACGGCGGTGGTCGCCTGCTTTAATTCGCGCTCGAGATTGGCGCGGATTTCCTGCCGCAGCGATTCCAGCCTGCCGTCTTCGATGCCGAAACTCTTGATGAACTCCTCGTCGACCTCCGGCAACGTGCCTTCCGACACAGAGACCACCTTCAAATCCACCTTTGCCTTTTTGCCGGCCAGCCTAGGTTCCTGGTAATCGTCCGGAAACAGCAGTTTCACAGTCTTTTCCTCGCCCGGCGCGATGGCGGCAACGGCTTTTTCGAGCTTTTCGAAGTCCGTGCCGCCCATGAACAGGTTCAGGCGCTGCACACCTTCCTCGGGCACACGGCCTTCGCCGGTCTCGGCGGCGTATTCGATCTGCACCCGGTCGTCGTCGCGGGCCTTGCGCTCGACCTCTTCCCAGTCCATGCGTTGCTTGCGCAGCGTCTCGAGCATCTCATCGACGTCCTGCTCGGTGACCTCGGCTTGCGGACGGGTGATTTCCAGATGGCTCACATCCACCTTTTCGAATTCCGGATACACTTCGATCAGCGCCGT
>JAVVFH010000062.1:0-15403 GCA_032250585.1 Lysobacterales bacterium | reverse complement strand
CGGTGAGCACACCGCTGTAAAAAGCACCGGTGTCGATGCCGATGCGGTTGGGCAGCAGTTCGGCCTGCTCGCTGATGCTGTGGCCGTGCACCACGATGGCGCCGTGGTTGGCGGTGCTGCGCGTGAACTCGTCGCGGATCCACAGCTGGTCGCCGAGTTCCTGCCTGTCCAGCGTGACACCGGGGCGCACGCCGGCGTGCACGAAGTAATAGCTGCCCTCGGCATGGGCGGGCAGGCAATTTTCCAGAAAATCGCGGTGGGCATCAGGGAGTTTGGCGTCGAGGCCGTCCCGCAGGGCGCGCAGTTCGTCACGCGACGGCATGGGGCCTGCATGTATGCCGTAACTGTACAGCGTGGCGCGCCCGCCCCACACCAGCCACCCGGCCATGGCAACGGGATCGACCAGGAAATCCAGCACGGCGCGCTCGTGGTTGCCCAGCAGGTGGAAATGTTCGAAGCCCGCCAGCGGCTGTTCGAGCAAAAGCTCCAGCACCTGCCGGGACTGCTCGCCGCGGTCGATGTAATCGCCGAGATACAGCACCTGGCACTGGCCGTCGTACGCAGCGGCATCGCGCTGGATTTGCCCGTGCAGTTCGGCCAGCAGGTCGGCCCGGCCATGGATGTCGCCCACGCAGTACATGCGCTTGCCGGGCGGATAAGCCGGCGCCACCGCTTCGGCACGCGCGCCGCGCAACCTATCGAACATGCCCGGCAAGGGAGCCCTCCATTTCCTGCAGCACGCCCGGCGCGACCGGGCCGAGCAATGAGGAAACCCGCTGGAAATCGATGTCGCCGGCCTTGACCGAACCGATGAACTCGCGCGGCTTGAGCCGAAAGGTCAGCAGGGTCTGGTCACGCAGCAGGCCACGGGCCTCTTCGTCCAGCTGCGCGAAACGGGCGTAGGCCAGCTGCAGGCGCGACAACAGCAGGGCCGGCTCGACACGCCCCGTGTAAATAGACATTTTCAGTGGCGCGATCGAATCTGCGCCGCGGAAAGACAGCGAACTCTGCGCCAGCGCCAGGTACAGCCAGGTACGCGGCTGCACCGGCGCCAGCAACAATGACTGGCGTGCAGCCTGCGTCGTCTGCTCGAAGGCTTCCCGGCGCCGGGCCAGCGGCGCACGGTCGTCGAGGGCCTGCAGGTAGGACAACACGGCCAGTCCATTCCAGTAGCGCGACTGCGGATGTTGTTCGATGCTGCGACGTGCCCGGTCGAGCAAATTTTCCAGCGAGTCCAGCGGCACCTGGCCGTCGAGATGGTAGCGGTCGATGGCCGCCTCCACCGGCAGGTATTCCAGCGCTGCCTGTAGCCGCGGCCAGGCCATCGCGAGCACGATGAGCGCCAGCGACACGGCCACCGTAAACAGCACGATCTGCGCGCGGTGCCTCAAACCAGCCAAAGCAAGCCCCCCCGAAATGCAGGAGTAGCAGTGGGAGCACCCGCCCTTGTCGGAGCGGCTTTAGCCGCGATGGGGGGTGGCTCCGAACACAGCAGATCGCGGCTAAAGCAGCTCCTACAGGCACTCCCACAGGAAGGATTCCATGCGAGGGGCTTGCCGCTGTTTTGGGCCTCAGCTTTGGTAGTAATTCCCGTAACGGCCATAGTGATAATAATAGCCCGAGTCGCCGTAACCCAGCTGACCGTAGCGTTTGAGATCCACATTTTGCAACACCACGCCGGCCACGTCGGTGCCGCCGTCGAGCAGGGTTTTCAGGGCGGCTTTCACGACTTTCGCGGGGGTCTTGTTCCAGTGCACGACGAACAGCGTCTTGTCGACGATGCGCCCGATCAGGCGCGCGTCGGCGACGGCCATGACCGGCGGCGCGTCGACGATCACGTAATCGGCGTTCTTGCGCAGAACCTCGATGATGCGCCGCATGCGCTGCGAGGAGAAAATGTCGGTGGCGTTGGCGAAGCGGGCCGTTCCGGTCGGCATCATCAGCACGTTGCTGCGCGGATCCTTGACCAGAAAATCCGTCGTCTCCTCGTGGTGCTCGAGCACGAAATCGGTCAGGCCCTTTTCGCGGCTCGCCAGCCCCAGTTTTTTTCTGACCGAAGAGCGCCTGAGGTCGGCATCGACCAGGATCACTTTTTGATCTTTTTGCGCCAGCACCCGCGCCAGCGACACGGCCAGCGTGGTTTTGCCCTCCGCCGGAACCGAGGAAGTGACCTGGATCACACGGGGTTCGTGATCCGGGTCGGTCAACGACAGCGAGACCTTGAGCGTGTTGATCGCCTCCACGTACTGCGACTGCGGCTCATCCAGCGGCTTGTCGTAAGCGGGCGTTTTGTCCTTCGTCAATGGAATGATACCCAGCGTGTGCAGATGCAGCTGCTTTTCGATCTGCTCCGGGTGGGTCAGGCCCGGGTTCAGCGCCTCCAGCCCGAACACCAGCAGCACGGCCACCACCAGGCCACCGAACGTGATCACCAGAGTCTGGCGGCGCACGTTCGGATACACCGGCGCGCCGGGCACCTGGGCCGCGGACAGGACACGCGCACCAGGATCGTTCATGCCCTCCGAGGCGGTGGTCTGCTTGAACTGCTCGAGAAAGGTTTCAAACAAGGCCCGGCTGGCGGAGGCTTCGCGCTCCAGTGCGCGCAGCTGGATTTCCTCGCGGTTCTGTTCGCCGGTCGCCTGTTGGGCTTCGCGCAGGCTGGCCTCGAGGCTTTCCTCACGCGCCCGCGCGAACTCGAGTTCGCTGCTCAGGCTGGTTTCGATCTGGCTCAGTTCCGCGGCGATGCGCTGCTGGATCTGTTCAAGTTCGGCGCGGGCCTGCAGCATGCGCGGGTGGCGGGGGCCGTATTCTGCGGCCAGTTCCGAGATGGCCTGCTGCGCCTTTAACTCCTGCGTCCGCAACTGCTGCAGGATGGCGGAATTGAGCAGCCGCGCGGCGGACTCGGCGCCCGCTTCGCTCTGCTGCGCCAGGCGTGCCACCTGGCGCAGCCGGACTTCGGCCTCGGCGCGCTCGGCGCGGGCGATGATCAGCTCGCTGTTCAGGCGCGAGAGCTGCTCGGTCAGCAGGTCGCTGCCGCCGACGTCGGTCAGGCCGTGCTCGTTGCGGTACATCTCGACCGCGTGCTCGGCGTCCTCGACTTCCTGGCGCAGGTCGTTCAACTGCTCACTGAGCCACTTGCTGGCTTTTTCGGTGGCGTCGTACTTGGCCTGCAGGGTCGAGACCATGTACACCTCGGGCAGTTCGTTGGCTATCAGCGCTGCGATACGCGGATTGGTCGAGCGAAAGCCGATCACGATGACGTTGGACATCTCCAGGCTGGAAATATCGAGGCCGCCCATCAGGATGGACACTGCCGTGTCGAACTGGCGCTGCTCGCGATCGCGTTCGATGGCGGCGCCCTGCCCGGCTTTTTGCGGCTCGCGGTCCAGGGCTGCCTTGAGGGTGTCGCGCCAGCTTTCCGGGATCCAATTGCGCGGCCGTAAGGCGTCCAGCAGGCCCGGCTCCTCGGGCGCCCGCAAGGCCGGGTTGAATTCGGGGTAGCTGAGCAAATCGAGGCGCTCGACCACCCGCTCCGCCATGCTGCGGGACTGGAGCACCTGGATTTCATCCGGCGCCTGCAGGCGATTGTAATAGGCCATCCACATCGTGTCGGGCGAGGTTCCCGACAGCGAAGAACCGCCGATCATCATCGTCGATTCGGCCCGGTAAATGGGGGTCTGCTGGTTGACCCAGACCCAGCCCGAGATTCCCGCCAGCAGCGTGATCGCGATGATCGTCCACTTGCGGTACCACAGCAGCTGCGCGTACTCGAGGATCGGCAACGGCTCTTCCTGAGGCTCGACAGAGCCAGGCATGCCGTACTGCGGCGCGGCGAACGGGTCGTTGGGCCGGGAAGGATTCATGGGCTCGTGGGCACGGCGTTCAGGCTAGAAAAGGCGTTCGGCCACGCGGATGATATCACCCGGCCGGACCTTTTCGTTGACGTTCAGCTTGATTTCTTCCTGCTCGGGGTCGTTACCCCGAATCACGTACACCACGTCCTGCTTGGCCCGATAGGTATAGCCGCCGGCCATGGCGATGGCGGTCAGGTAGGTGATGCCGGCAACGTAGGGAAAACTGCCGGTGCTTTGCACTTCGCCGATCAGGTAGTACGGCCGGTAGTTGCGCACCTCAATGGAAACCCGCGGGTCGACGAGGTAGTCGGGCTTGAGCCGGTCGATCAGCACCTGCTTGAGTTCCACCGAGGTCAGGCCGGCCGCGTCGACGACCCCGATCAGCGGCATCGAGAAACGCCCGTCGCCGTCCAGCTCGTACTCGCCGCTCAGGTCCGGGTGGTTGAACACTTCGACGGCAATGCGGTCGCGCGGGCCGAGCGCGTAACCGGAATCCTCGCCCGCCGCGCCGGCGGCCTGATCCTGGAATACGTCCTGGGCCTGCAGCAGTCCGCACAGCACGAACAGCATGACCGCCGCGCAGGCACGCAGCCAGGCGCGTCGCGAGCGGTCGCCGCGGTCGGTTGATCGATCGTCTGTGCGCGCTGCAGCGAAAATCGGCGTCATCGTGTTCCCGATACCTTCAAGCGGTTGAAAAGCGCGAGCCGTTCAGCCCGGCGCGGCGAGCGAAACCGCCGCCGCATGGCAAGCAGGGTAAGTGAAACGGCCTTATTTCTCCAGCCCGAGCACCAGCCAGACGCGGTTCACGTCGAAACCGTCGCCCGGCACGTTGCTGGAAAGCTCGTTGTACTCGTAAGACGCACTGACAAAAAGACTGCGGTTGAGGAACCAGGTGGCGCCGAGGCCGGCGGTCCAGATTTCATCGTTTTGCCGGGCGTCGGGCGGCGCGCCGGCGATGGTTTCGTAATCGTTGTCGCGAAATGAAACCTGGGCGGATAACTGCAGATTGCGCCGCAACTCGTGGTCGACGCGCAGCGAATATACGGTGCCAAGGTAGCCCGATGAGAAGCGGTTCGTGGTCTGCTGCACGTCGCTGCTGATGCTGCCACGCACAGTCGTCAACTGCGTCGGCTGCCAGACCAGGCCCATGCCGGCGGCCCAGCCGTCGACACCCGGCAGCGTCGGGTCGTCGAAGCTGGCGTCGTGATAGCTCACGAAGACATCGCCGCTCAGTACGCCCGTTATCCCGAACCGGACACCCGCCTGCAGCGTGTAAGCATCGGAGTTGCGGTTCAGGTCGTTGCGGTCGAGGTCCTGCTGGAAATCGACCTGCGACCAGTTGGCGGCCACGAAGGCCTGCATGTCGGTTTTGAACTGGTAACCCAGGCGCAGACCGAGGCGGTCGTCGTCGCGGTCACGGTCCTGGTTGTCGATGACTTCGTCGTCGAACCCCCGCGTGTCGTCGAAATCGTAGTTGGAGTGGTCGTAGGTCAGCCCCACGCTCAGACGGTTGAACTGGTGATCCAGGCCGATGCCGCCCGCGGCCAGGCTGTAATCGGTCGGCTCCAGCCCCTGCTCGGAGGAACGGACGTTCAGGCCTTCGTGCAGGTTCATGTAGTCGGCATGGTAATTCAGCGAGGTGCTGGACTTGACGTCGAAGCGGCCGCCGATGTTGAGAAAATAATCCTCGTAATCGCGAAAACTGTAGTCGTCATGACGGGCGACGTCGGCCGCCAGGCGCACCGTCAACGAGTGCCGGCTCCAGTTGCTCTGGGCCGTCAGGTAGGGGCGCAGATGGTAAATGAGGTCGCTTTCTTCGTCGCTGTCGGAGAAAAAGAGGTTGTCGGTCCACTCACCCGCCAGTTCCACGCCGGGGTGCAGCATGAAGGCGCCCGTGCGGATGCCGAGCGGCTTGAAATCCTGCGGGTGCGCGGCGACCGGCTTTTCGCCGAGCCCGGGATTATCGTAGGATTGAGCCCACAAGGCGGCCGGGGCGCCAGCCACGCCCGCCCAAATCGCCAGCCACGCCACGCGTCCGAGAATATTGCTACGCTTACCGCCCATGTTGTTATTGCTTCCCCCGAAACCAGATTGATTATTTTAACGCTTTATATCAGCATAGCGCGATCCTCGCCCGCAACGCCACCTTGGCGTAACCGACTCGATACCAGAAAGGCAGCGCCATCCGATTGCTTTACTATTATGACAAATAGCATCTCGAAAGTGGGCAGGAAAGCGGGTAGGGAAGCGCCGAACCGCTGGAACCGGGCAGGTCGTGCCTGCACGGGTCGGCCCCTTCTCACAAGCCCCGGCACCACGCTCCGCCCCCGGCGCCCTTGCGAAACAGGCAATGTGCCTTGATCAGCAAGCCCCACAGGCGTATATGGGCGATCGCCTTGCCGGCGATTTTGGCCAATTCCTCGGCGCCGCTGGTGGGGCTGGTGGATACCTGGGCGATCGGGCATCTGCCGGGGGCGGTGCACCTGGCGGCGGTGGGCCTGGGCAGCGTGATTTTCAATTACCTGCTTTGGGCCTTCGGCTTTTTGCGCATGGGCACCACCGGCCTGATCGCGCAGGCCAAGGGGCGCGCGGACCTGCCCGACCAGCGGGTGACGGTGTTGCGCTCCTCGGCGCTGGCGCTGTTTTTCGGCCTGCTGCTGTTTGCGGCCCAGGAATGGCTGCTGGCGGTTTCGCTGCGGCTGATGGCACCGCCGGCCGACGTGGCGGCAGTGACCGCCGAGTATTTCCGCATCCGCATCTGGGCGGCGCCCTTCACGCTGTTCGGCTACGCGGTCGTCGGGGTGCTGTTCGGCCTGGCGCGTGTGCGCAGCATCCTGTGGCTGCAATTGTTCCTGAACGTCACCAACGGGCTGCTGAACGTCACCTTCGTGGTGGGCCTGGGCCTCGGCGTGCCAGGCGTGGCATGGGGCACGCTGATCGCACAGTTGCTCACCGCCGCGCTGAGCCTGTGGATGCTGCTGCGGATTTACGGCACCGGCCCGCTGCTGGCCGTGCTGCGCGAGCGAGCCACCTGGGCGCTGTCGGGCTTGCGCAAGCTGGTGCTGGTCAATGGCTTCATTTTCGTCCGCACGATATTCCTGATGACCGCGCTGGCCCTGATCATGCGTGAGGCAGCCACACTGGGCACCGTGGAGATGGCGGCCAGCCACGTGATCAACCAGTACATGATGCTGATCGCGCTGGGCCTGGACGGTTTCGCGCACGCTTCCGAGGCGCTGGCCGGTGCCGCCTGGGGGCGCGGCGAGCGGGCCCGTTTCCGCCGCTGGGTGTACCTGACCGGCTTCTGGTCGCTGATCGCGAGCCTGGCCTACGCGCTGATCTTCTGGCTGGCCGGCACCGGCATCACCGCGCTTTTGACCGATATCGAATCGGTGCGCGACCTGGCCGGCGCGCTGCTGCCGCTGGTGATCGCTCTGCCGGTGGTGTCGGTGTGGTGCTACCTGTTCGACGGGGTGTACATCGGCGCCACTGCCGCCGCCTCGATGATGGTCACCATGGGGGTCGCTTTTGTGATTTACCTGCTGCTGCTGGGCCCGATGACGGACGCCTGGGGCCTGCACGGACTGTGGGGCGCGGTGCTGGTGTTCATGGGCGTGCGCGGCCTGGCCCAGGCCATCTGGTACCCGCAACTGGAACGTCGCCTCGATTAGACAGCAAGCGTCAACGCCTCCCGCCTGCGGGAGCGGCTGTCTGCGGGGATGTTGCTCCTTAGCTCCTGTGGGAGCGGCTTCAGCCGCGAAGGGGGTTTGGATGTGGTACTCGCGGCTGAAGCCGTTCCCACACACTATTCCCCCAAACGCTTCCTTCTCCCACAAGGGCAATGTACGAAGCGCCCGCGCTGTATTAGACTATGCATTTATTTGTCAGGGGAACGCAGTGAAGGGACTGACCAAAGCACTCCTGCCCGCACTGATCGCGGCCGCGCTGATCGATTCCGCTCATGCACAGAACGAATGCGAGGAACTCGAGGGAACCCCGCCAGGCCTTTACACCACCACGGACGAGGGCAAGACCTTCCTCATAAAAGACGATAAACTCGTCGAAATGAGTGCGGGCGAGTCGGGTTTCGCGGACGAAAGCGGAGTCAGGTGCATCAAGCGTCCTCCCCAGTTCCTCGATTGGCCCTGCTCGACGCAGGCGGCCCGCAGCCGCATGTTCACGACCTACGAACTGCATGAAATTTCCAGCCAGGACCAGATCGAGGAAATCGTCCGGCGGTATTTCGATATTCCCGAAGTCATCGCGCCGATTCCCAACTGGATCGACGGCGAGTATCACGGCATTTTTTCCTACAACGACCTGGTCCCTTACAGTTCGAACGAGTATTGGTATCACCCCAGCCCCAATCGACCTTTCCTCGACGAAAAACGTCCCCGATCGCTGCTGGTTTCACTCTACGTCGGATTGAACGAAGTGGTCATCGACAAGTACGCCATCGATCGGCTGAGGGCGGAACTCGGCACGAACCAGATTCCCGTCACCTTCGTGTTCAACGACACCAACGTCGTACCGATCAGCTATTTCGGCTCCAATGTGAGCCTGGAGGAAGTTCGCAAGGCCTTCTTCGAGCGCGGCATCAAGTTGGCTGATGTCCCGATGTGGTGGCTCGGGGATTACCACCTGCGCCCGACCGTCGCGGAATTCGAACAGTTTTTCGACATCCCGCCGTTGTCGGACATCGACGCCAAAAAGCAGGAAGCAATTCGCAAGGATCTGGAGGAATCCGGATTCAGCCGCAAGCCCATTATCGTATCGGTGCTCGCCGATTCGAACACGATGGTGGTCGACCAGCCTGAGCGCCTGCGCGTCGCCGCCTCCATGGGCATCGACCGCATTCCGACCGCGTTCTTTTTCGTCGAACCCGACGCGGTCCTGGCCCGATGCGGCCCCGGCACCCCGGTCGGCTTTGGCAGTAGCGCCATTTCCGGAGAAACGACTCCGGCCGGCGGCGCCATCGTACCCCCGGGTGTTGTGGTCACCCCACCCCCGCCGGACCCCGAAGCCAGCGACTCTTGATCTGTGGGGGGGGCGTAAGGACTGCACCAGCTGTGGGAGCGGCTTCAGCCGCGATAGTTTTCAGGAACACTGAATCGCGGCTGAAGCCGCTCCCACGATAATCTGCCAGCTCACAGACCCGTTAGCCAGTTTCCAGCGGTCTGGTCAGTTTCCACAGGACAAAAAAAGCCCGCAGCAAGCGGGCCTTTTCCTGAATCCTGTGAAACGGTTGTCAGTCGATGACCATTTCATCTTCGGCGCAGACTTCGTCGCCGCAGAGCATCACGGAGAACTCGGTGCCGCGCACGCCCATCAGTGCAACCGGGGTGCGGACCTTGTAGTTTTCCGGGTTGGACTTGGCCATGGCGCCGGTGATGACACGCAGACCGCCGGAAACCAGGCCCAGCGTCGCGGCGTCCTCGCCATTGCCGTTGTAGAGGTACTGTTCGATGATCAGCGTCGAATCCGGACGTACCGTCACCTTGGCGCCGTCGACGAACTGGAGCACGGCGAAGCTGCGGTTGCTGGTCAGGATTTCGTCTTTCTCGTAAACGAAATCACCCTGTTTCAGTTCACGCGAACCGCCGTTGGCCATTGCGATGACTTCCCCGCGCGAGGCAACCACCATGCCGGCGCTATCCTGTGCAAGCACTGCAGAGGAAATCGACAATGCACCGACCAGAATCGTGCTTACAATAAGCTTGCGTAAAATATTCATGTTTTCGAGGCCCTTTTTTGAAGACTGCCGCTATCGAAACCACTCAACCTGCATTACAACCCAACTCACCAAAGATCGGTAACAGACTATGCAACGCGACCCGAGCTGCCCTTTTCGTTGTAACGCCGGGTTACCTTTCGCGGACACCCGTTGACTACGTTTTGATTTTTAGCTGATTAAACGATCCGTGTAAACAAGTATTTTCCCAATCCTGTTCATCATAGCACAACATCCGGTGCCCGGAACACTATGGTCGCCTGAACGGCCAGGGCAAATTTGTTCTCACGCCAATTTCTTGAATTCCGGTCATTTCCGCGCAGGCGGAAATCCAGGTCCAACAACACCGCTGGATTCGCCAAGCCACGGATTGGATTGAAATTCCTGGATTCCCGCCTGCGCGGGAATGACAGTGCTTCTGGTAGAACAAATTTGCCCTGCCTGAACGGCCATACCGGAGCGACGTTCGGTGATGGCTGTAGCGATTCTGCCCGGGAATGGTTGCACAGCAGCAGCCGGCCTATTTGGATTGGTGCGTGAAGACACCATCCCAGCCCTGCTCGGGCGGCTGCTGTCGGAAGATCTCGATGCGGTCGAGATAGAGCTTGTAGAGGTAGCAATCCGGCTCCTGCTCGAGCAGAACTCGCAACGCCTGTTCGGCCGGGTCCCAGTCCTGGCGGCGGTACAGGAACAACGCGTGTTTGAAACTGCGGGCGCGTTCGATGATTTCCCCGGGGAGCTCATCCTCCAGGCCCAGCGGCTCCAGGATCGTCACCGGCTCGTCCTTGCCCTTGACCCGCACGCGGTCCACTTCGCGGTAGCAGTAGCGCCCGGCGCTCCGGGCGGTTTCTTCGCTGACCAGGAACGACACCCCGTAAACCTTGGTGATGCCCTCCAGCCGCGAACCCAGGTTGACCGCGTCGCCGAGCACTGTGTACGCGCGCCGGAAGCGTGAGCCCATGTTGCCGACGTTCATCGGCCCGGTGTTCACGCCCACGCCGATGCGGATTTCCGGCCAGCCCTTGAGCTCGAAATCCGCGTTGAGCGTGTCCAGTGCGGCGAGCATCTCCAGACCCGCCTTGACCGCGTGATCGGCGTGGTGCGGATGGGGCACCGGCGCGCCCCAGAAGGCCATCACCGCGTCGCCGATGTACTTGTCGATGGTGCCGCCGGTGTCGTGAACGATTTCGGTCATCGGCGTCAGGTACTCGTCCATCAGCGTCGACAGTTCGTCCGGCTCAAGCTTCTCGGAAATGCTCGTGAACCCGCGAATATCGGTGAACAGCACGCTGAGTTCGCGCTTTTGCGACGCCAGCGAGTAGTTCTCCGGGTCGCGGCTCATTTCGCGCACCAGGTCAGGCGGCACATACTGCCCGAACAGGCTGTCCATCTGTGTGCGGCTGCGGGTTTCGAAAAAGTAACCGAACAGCATGTTGAGCGCGTAGATGGCGAACAGGGTGTAGAGCGTCATGGCCAGCGGCAGCACGTGCAGCTCGACCTCCCACATGTAGTAGTTGACGCCCAGCGCACCCGCCACCAGCGTGGCGGTGACCAGCGTGGAGACCACCGGTGCCAGGACCGGCAACAGCAGCGCGCTGAGCAGGCCGAACAGCACCACGGCGAGCATTTCCGCGGCGCTGGTGTAGGCCGGCTCCCAGCGGAATTTGCCGTCCAGCAGGCCGGCGATGACATTGGCATGGATTTCGACCCCCGGGTAGATCGAGCCGAACGGCGTGGTACGCAAGTCCTCCATGCCCGGCGCGGTGGCGCCGACCAGCGCGATCCGGCCATCGAGCACCGAGGGGTCCTCCACCGTGCCGTTGATCACATCGGCGATGGAAACGTAGGGAAAGCTGCCGCGCCCACCCCGGTAAGGCACCAGCACCGCCCCCTGGGGATCGATCGGAATCGGCCGCCCGGCCAGTTCCAGGCCCTCCAAGGGCGGGTAGTCACCCATCCACGAGGATGCATCCACGAAAATCGGCAGCGTGATGTCATTGAGGTAGGTCGCGGCGGTGGCCAGCGACAGCGATTCATAAACATTCAGCTCGTATTCGTGCAACAAGGGCGTGCGGCGGACCACACCGTCCGGGTCGATCAGGGGATTGTTGATGAAGCCGGCACTGTAAGCCGACTCCATCAGCACCGGCAGGTTCGAGCTGAAACCGTGCCCGCGCGGCAGATAGACCGAGTCGGCCATGGATTCGTGCAACTCGAAGGCCGGGTACGGCAGCACGCCGGTCTGGTAAGCGGTTTCTTCATTGCTGTCGAAGTAATAGCCGAGGACGGTGGGGCCGCTCTGCATCGCCTCGGCGAACAGGCGGTCGCGATTGATCTGCGGCGTAAATTCCTCCAGGCGCTTTATGAAGCCGTCATCACCGGCTTCGGATGCCAGCGCGTGCAGCAACTGAACGTCGGCGCTTTCGTCGCGCTCGGCAAACAGCACATCGAAGCCGACGGTCGCCGCACCGTAGGCAAAAAGGTTGTTCATCAGTTGGGCGAATTTTTCGCGGGTGAACGGCCAGTGCCCCAGCTTCTCGAGGCTGGCTTCGTCGATGGCCACGATGACGATACGCTCGTCGACGCCGCCGGGGGCCGTGAGCTGAATCCGGGTGTCGTAGAGCAGGTCCTCGATCTGATCCACGTACGGCAGCGTGTAATAGCCCGAGACGTGACCGAGCACGAACAGCGTCGTGAGCAGGCCGAGCGCCGCGCGGGCCAGGTAGCGCTTGAGGCCTGACCGGCCATGGACCCCGAGGAAGAAGTCCACGTTCTAACTGACCGTCCGCAAAATCATTCGCGTATCGTGAGGCCTGCGCCCCGTTGCTGCAACATTCGGTGACGACTACGCAGGACAAATTTGTTCTACCAGAAGTACCGTCATTCCCGCGCAGGCGGGAATCCAGGAATTTCAATCCAATCCGCGGCCTGGCAAATCCAGCGGTCTTGTTGAAACTGGATTTCCGCTTGCGCGGAAATGACGGGAATTCAAGAAATTGGCGTGAGGACAAATTTGCCCTGGGTACACTACGGCAGCCGGCCTTTCAGGGCGCCGCGCATCCGGTCCTTGAGTTCGTCCCAATCCATGTTCGACACTTTGTCGATGCGCTCGGCGTCGACCCCGTCGGGCCAGGGGTAATAGCCGCTGACGATATCGCCCGCCAGGAAATGATGCAGCACCGGCGCCGCGCGCAGGTTGTCGAAGGACGGCGCGATATCGCTCACCCGCCCGGCGATCAACTGGTGAGCGATGGCGCCTATCATCTGCACCGGCACCTTGCCGGCACGGCCGGTCAGGTCCATGTGGCCGTGGCCGCAGATCACCTTGAGCACGTGGTCGTTAGCGTTGACCACCCGGGTGAATTCCCGGTACCAGTGCGCGCCCACCATGTCGATAAAGCCGACCCCGGTTTCCATCGGCGGATGGTGGATGGCAACCAGCGTCGGGCGGTCGGATGCGGCCAGCGCCTTTTCGAGCCAGGCCAGGCGCCGCGGCCCGAAACACGGCAACTCGCTCTGGTCGAGGTGGCTGTTGAGCATCAGCACCCGGCAGGGCAGATTCTCGATGGCGTACTGGTAGTGCGGCGCAACGGCCGGGAACATCGGCGTGTCGGCGAAAAATTCGCCCATCAGCGCCGGGTCGTCGTGGTTACCGGGCATCAGGTAGGCCGGCATTTGCAGTGGCTCGACCAGGTCGCGAAAATGCGCGTAGGTGGCGGGCCCTGGCCGCTCGACCAGGTCGCCGGTGATCAGCACCGCGTCGGGTCGCGGGCGCATGGCATTGATTTCGCTCACCGTCTCGGCCAAATGCCGCGCCGTGTCGGCTTTCTCGTACAGCAATCGCCCCCTTTCGACGATATGTGTATCGCTAATTTGCACCAGCATCGTCAATTCGTTCCCCTTTCTTGGCTCTTTTAGCAGGTTAGCTGAGAATTTCCTTTCGATCCGGCTTGTATTGGCTCTTCGACTGGCGCTCCTCGCGGAAGGACTCGATGCGGTTTTCCAGCCCGGCACTAATGGCGCGCTGCAACGTCCAGGCCGCCTCGAAGCGATTCAAATAAACGTAATCCGCCCCCGCTGCGTAAACCTTCGGGATTTCGTTGATGCTGATCGCATTGGCGATGATGGTCGCCTGCGGCGCCATTTCGCGTACCACGTGCACCAGACCCTTATTGTCGATGCCGCGCAGCAGGTCGTCGGGAATCGTGCAAACGATGACCTCCGTGCTGTTCAGGCCCAGGTGGTGCAGCGTCTCGGGATTCGCAAGATCGCCGTACTTGACGGTCGCACCGGTGGCGCGGATTCCCTCGTGCAGCGCCACGTTGAAATCGACCACCAGCGTCTTCGAGGTCAGTTCCCTGTCGTTCTCCGACAGGTTGTACAGCAGCGAAGACGCGTCGCGGTGAAAGCCGAGGATCGCCAGCTTGTAATTCTCGCCGGCCTCGGCTACGTATTCAGGCGGTGCTTTGAAGCCCACTTTTTCCAGCGCCGGCTGCAGCCATTTGTGCAGTTCGTAGGCACGGCCGTAGAGCAGCGGCGTGGCCACCGCGGTGATCACGAAGGCGAAGATCACCGAACTGGTGAGGCTCGCGCTGACGTGCCCCAGCTGGACGCCGAGGAAGGCGATCACCAGGCCAAACTCGGAGATCTGCGCGAGCCGGATGGCACTGACCTGGGCGTTGCGCTGATCCACACCGGTGAAATAGAACAGCGGAAAGAAAATCAACTGCCGGGCCAGGATCGCAACAAAGGCCAGCGCCACCGCCAACACGATGACGTCCATGTTTTCCGGCATCGGGATGCTGATGCCCAGCGCCACGAAGAACAGGGTGATGAAAAAGTCCTTTACCGTGGCGACCTTGGTGATGATCTCGGTCGACGACGGCAGGTTGGCGATGCTGGCGCCGGCAATCAGCGCGGCCATGCCCGAGCCGACCGCCAAGTGAAAATTCCGGCCGATGGCCGCCTCGGTGAACGTGTCGAGGTTGACGCCCAGAAAGACCACGATGAAACACCAGGCCAGCGCACCCAGCAGTGTCATTTCCGGGGTCTTGGCGATCCAGGCGAACGCGCGCCCGACGAAGGCCAGCGCGCTGCCCACGGTGATCAGCGTCAGCAGCAATATCCCCAGGAACGACATCGCGATCATGCCCAGCTCCGGGTTGGCCAGGTTGGGCTGAATCAGGATCGCCACGATCACCCAGATGTCCTGGAAAATCAGCATGCCCAGCGCCAGGCGGCCCGGCTCGGTGTCCAGTTCGAAATGCTCCTGGAACAGCTTGACCACCAGCAGCGTGGACGAACCGGCGATCACCACGCCGAAATAGATGGCCGCGTAGGGGCTGTCGGCCAGTAAACTGCCGCCGATGCCGAGCCACACCATCGCCTTCACGGCCAGCACGCCGAAGAGGATGGTCAGCGGGTACTGCAGCAGGCCCGAGACGATGATCGGCTTGCCGCTGCCGAGGATTTTCTTGACGTCGATCTCGAGCCCGATCAAAAACAGCAGCAGGATGAAGCCCAACTGGGCAATGGTATCGATGTTGACCGGGTCGGTGACCTGTTTCAGCCCCAGCGGCCCGATCAGCACGCCGGCCAGCAGAAAAGCCGCGATCGTCGGGATCTTCAGCCGCGTGAAGATCACCCCCAGCGCACCGGCGGCCAGCAGGCTGAGGCCGATGTCGTGGACCAGCGAAGGCATTTCGCCGCCCGCCGCCCAGGCCGCCGGCGACAGCGCCAGCAGAGCGCCGATCAGCAGCACCGCGATGAACTGAAACAGCACCCTTAGCTGCATCAGCTTGTTCGAACGCGTTCGGCC
>JAVVFH010000061.1:0-15473 GCA_032250585.1 Lysobacterales bacterium | reverse complement strand
GAACGACGTTTGGCCTTGTAATTTGGAGGCATTGCACGCATCATCCCGCTTTTAGACTCCCTGCCAGGAAATCCGAAATTACAGGGAACCAGCTGCCCGCAGCCGGATCTGATTCATTCTGAAGACTCGTTCGGGCCTGGCACACCGTCCGACGGAGGACGCATCGATGAACGCGCTGGCACGCCCGAGAGTCTGGTTTTTTTTCGTCGCAGTGGCCTGCGCGAGTATGCTTGCTTATGGCGTTTATTTGCAGCACGCGCGGTTCCTGGAGCCGTGTCCGCTGTGTATATTCCAGCGCCTCGCTTTCCTTTGGATCGGCGCTGTCGCGTTGCTGGCATCCATCCACGACCCAAAGCCCGGTTTGCGGGCCGCCTACGGTTTGCTGTTATCGCTCGGGGCCATGGTAGGTGCGGGGGTTGCGGGGCGGCACCTATGGCTCCAGAGCCTGCCGCCCGGGCAGGTGCCCGATTGCGGCATGGGCCTGAACTACATGCTGGAAACCATGCCGTTTACAAAGGTCCTTTCCGAAGTATTTTCCGGCTCGGGTGAATGTGCCGAGGTCGACTGGATGTTTCTCGGCCTCAGCATGCCCGGATGGACCTTGCTCTGGTATGCGGGGCTGACAGCAGGTACCCTTTTGGTTTTGTTCATGGCGAGAAAAAGTGAGCGCCCGAGTTAAATGAAAACTTCAGCTTCGAGTAATTCCCTGAAACCGGTTCAGGAGGTCAGACCGATGACGGACTGGCAGCCCGGATCCTGGCAGAAATTCCCGGCGCTCCAACAGGCGACCTATGCCGAGCCGGAAACGCTCGAGCGCACCGTAGGTGAGCTTTCCGGGCTGCCACCGCTGGTCACATCCTGGGAAATTCTCGCTTTGCGTGAACAGATCGCCGAGGCCCAGGTTGGCAAACGTTTCCTGCTGCAAGGTGGTGACTGCGCCGAAAGCTTCAAGGAATGTCGCCCCGAGGTGATCACCAATCGTCTCAAGGTATTGCTGCAGATGAGCTTGGTGCTGGCGCATGGTTTGCAGATGCCGGTGGTCCGTATTGGCCGCTTTGCCGGCCAATACGCGAAGCCCAGGTCGTCCGACACCGAGACCGTTGACGGGGTGACACTGCCCAGTTATCGAGGCGATATCATCAACTCGGTGGAATTTACCGAGCAGGCGCGCGTTCCCGATCCACAGCGTCTGATTCAGGCTTACGCCAACTCGGCCATGACCATGAATTTTGTTCGCTCGCTGGTCGATGGCGGCTTTGCAGACCTGCATCACATGGAATACTGGGAACTGGGTTGGCTGGAACACTCTCCGCTGGCCAATGAATTCCATAAACTGACTGAAAACCTCGGCCAGGCGCTGCATTTCATGGAAACGCTAACGGGCCGGGACGTCGGTAGTTTGCGCAGGGTCGATTTTTTCACTTCACACGAGGCCTTGCATCTGCACTATGAGCAGGCGCAGACCCGACAGGTGCCCCGTCAGTGGGGTTGGTTCAATGAGTCAACGCATTTCCCGTGGATCGGCATGCGCACCGCTCAGCTTGATGGGGCCCACGTGGAGTACTTCCGTGGTATCCGGAACCCGATCGGTATCAAGGTTGGCCCAGGCATGAATCGTGACTGGCTGGCAGGTCTGCTGGAAAAGCTCAACCCCGGTCGCGAGGCTGGGCGCATGGTACTGATTCACCGCATGGGCGAGTCGGCGATTGAAGAAAACTTGCCCAAGCTTATTCGCGCCGTTGACGACATCGGCAGTCCGGTGCTCTGGATGTGTGATCCGATGCATGGCAACACCGAGTCGACGGGCGACGGCATCAAGACACGCCGGTTCCGGAAGATTCTCAAGGAAATGGAGTTGGCCTTCGATATCCATCGGGCGGAAAATTCGCGCCTGGGCGGCGTACACCTGGAATTGACGGGTGAAAACGTGACCGAGTGTACGGGTGGCGCCCGGGATCTTTCCGAAGAAGACCTCAAGCGCGATTACAAGTCGATGGTGGATCCGCGTCTGAATTACGAGCAGTCACTGGAACTGGCGATGCTGATCGTCGGCAAGAACGCCCGCAACACCTGAGGACTTGCGGAGCGGCTGCAGCGAACGTGGCGTTCGCTGTGCGGGGTTGTCATAATTCGGGGTCCAGGCGTGAACCCAGCCATTTGCGGCGCGAGACCGCATAGGACAAACGGTAACCGGCAACTTCTGCAACGATCCAGCGCCCCGCCCTGGTGAAATCTGAGGGCCGGCCGTTTCAGGCTTCTTCTTTCGCTCGACTGGCGCGCTTCCGTTCATGCTCCAGCAGGTGTTTTTTACGGATGCGGATCGCTTTGGGTGTGACTTCCACCAATTCGTCGTCCTCAATGAATTCCAGCGCCTGTTCGAGCGTCAGTTTCCATGGGCTTGCCATCTGTAGCGCTTCGTCTTTAAGCACGGTCCTTATGTTCGTCAACTGCTTGCCCTTCAGGGGATTGACGGTAAGGTCGTTGGAGCGGCTGTGAATGCCGATGACCTGCCCGGTGTAAACGTCTACGCCCGGGTCGATAATCAGTCGGCCGCGGTCCTGCAAATTGAACAGGGCGTAGGCGAGCGCCTTACCGGTGCCGTTGGAGATGAGCACGCCGTTGTTACGCCGTGAGATGTCGCCCGGCACGTACGGCCCGTAGTGGCTGAACACGTGGAACATCAGACCGGTGCCGGCCGTCAGGGTGCGGAATTCCGACTGAAAACCGATCAGGCCGCGTGCGGGAATGACGTAATCGAGTCGCACGCGGCCTGTGTCGTCGAGTTGCATGTTTTGCAGTTCGCCACGGCGTTCGCCCAGTTTTTCCATGACCGCGCCCTGGTAGTCGCTTTCGAGGTCAACCACGAGTTGCTCATAAGGTTCCTCTCGGCCGGAGGCTGTCTCGTGCAGTATCACTTCGGGTCGGGATATGGCCATTTCGTAACCTTCGCGGCGCATGGTTTCGATCAGGATTGACAGGTGCAGTTCGCCGCGGCCGGAGACCTTGAAGCGTTCCGCATCAGCAGTTTCCTCGACGCGTAGTGCGACATTGTGGCTGGCTTCGCGCAGCAATCGCTCCCGCAGCTGCCGGCTGGTGAGGAATTTTCCGTCGCGTCCCGCGAAGGGCGAATTGTTGACGCGGAAGGTCATCGAGATGGTCGGCTCGTCAACGGTTAACGGTTCCAGTGCTTCCGGGGCATTTCGATCACACAGGGTATCGGAGATACCAAGCTTTTCCACGCCGGTTACGGCGATGATGTCACCGGCCTGGGCAGTCGGAACCTCGACCCGGTGCAGGCCGTGGAAACCCAGAACCTGCAGGATCTTCGCATTTCGCTTGTTGCCTTCCCGGTCTATAACGCATATCTGCTGACCGGGCCGGACGCTGCCGCGCTCGATGCGGCCAATGCCGATGACCCCTACGTAAGAGCTGTAATCCAGCGATGAGATCCGCATCTGAAACGGGCCGTCGATATTTACCGGCGGCGGCGCGACCTCGTCGACAATAGTCTGGAACAGGGGAGTCATATCGCCTTCCCGGACCGTGTGCTCAAGCCCGGCATAGCCCTTCAGAGCCGACGCGTAAATCACCGGAAAATCCAACTGTTCGTCACTTGCCCCCAGGCGATCAAACAGTTCGAAAGTTTGATCCAGGACCCAGTGGGGGCGGGCGCCGTCGCGGTCGACTTTGTTGATGACCACAATCGGCTTGAAACCCATTTCGAACGCCTTTTGCGTTACGAAGCGAGTTTGAGGCATTGGGCCGTCCACCGCGTCCACCAGCAACAGCACCGAATCCACCATGCTCAGAATGCGCTCGACCTCGCCGCCGAAGTCGGCATGGCCGGGGGTATCGACAATGTTGATGTGGTACTGGTTTTCGCCGTCGTTCCAGTCGATCGCGGTGTTCTTGGAAAGAATCGTGATGCCGCGTTCCCGCTCCAGATCACTGGAGTCCATGACGCGTTCCGGCGTGTCTGCACGCTCACCGAGAGTCCCCGACTGCTTCAGCAGCTGATCCACAAGCGTGGTTTTGCCATGATCGACATGGGCGATGATGGCGATATTACGGAGATTCTCTATCACATACGGTCCTTTTCTACACGGCGGGCGGGCACGTTACAGGTTTCTGAGCCGTAAATCAATGAATTAACGCTGAATTGTTGCAAGCGAATTAACTATCGTGGTCAAAAGCAAACGCAAAAATTTGGTACCGTGCTGACGAAATAACGGTCAGTCATGTCGCGGGGCTGCTGAGCTTTAGTGCAACGCCCGCGTTCTGGCTTGCGGTAGCAGGTAAGAAAAATGGGGCCGAAGCCCCATATGTTTGAGCGATTGTTCGTCGCTCCCCTTTTGGTGCCGCGGGATCATTTGGCGGGTGTTACTCCACGGAGCGTTCGCCAAACCGGACGGCTTATTATTTTAAGTTCCCCGAGCTATTCGTTCCGACTCCACGTCGAGTCGAATGGCGTATCTTAGCGGTCGATAGCGACTCGCGAAATCGGGAACTCCCCGATTTTGTAGTGAAAAGCACTAGGGAAAATCCCTAAATCTGCCGGGAAACGCTCCTGGAGCGGCGATTTGCCCTCATTCGTAAGGTGAAACCAGCCTGGATCGGATGGCCAGTTTGACCAAGCCGGGGATATCCCGAATTTCGAGACGGTCCATCAGGTTTGCGCGGTGAGCCTCCACTGTCTTGATGCTGATGTTGAGGATATCCGCGATTGCCTTCATTGATTTGCCTTCGGCGAGCAATTGCAGCACTTCTTTTTGGCGCGGAGTCAAAACCGATAGCTCGGCCGCGCTGCCGAGCTGCTGTTCCAATGCCTGCTCGCGTTTTTCAGCCAGCCGTCGAATCTCATGCGAGCGACGCCGCAAGGCTGCTTCGCGAGCGATCAGAATAAGAACGGCGGCCATCAACAGGAATAGGGCGACCAGTCCGCGGAACCAGTTAGTCATCCAGAACGGGGGAACGATTTCCAGCCGCAGTGGCTCTGATTCACTCCAATAGCCAAAGACGTCTCGGCCGCGGGCCTGGAAGACGTACTCCCCCGGCACGAGCCCATGCAGCATCAACTGCCGTTGCGAACCCATCGCGATCCATGGCTCGTCGATATTCAGGCGGTACGCGTATTCGTGCGGGGACTCGGACAGGTCGAGGGTGGCCAGTTTGATCGACAAAAATTCTTTGTAGGGAACGCTCAGGCGGCCGTTGGGCCAACGTGTCGGCCTTTGCTTTTCGCCGGGGGCGGCGCGTTCGATGGACGCGATTCGGACGGCAGAGGGTTTCCGTTCGGACCAAAGGGAGCCTTTGGGGAAGCTGAGCAGGCCGTGGACGGAACCGAAATAGATGTGACGACTGTCGGCCGCCGAAGAAGCGGGATTGAAGCGGCTGGCCGGCAAGCCGGATTCTTCGACATAGTTGAGTATCCGGTTAGTTTCCGGGTCGAGTCTGGTCAGCCCCTGTCGCGTGCTAAGCCACAGTGAGCCGTCGACGTCCTGCTCGATGGACATGATGCCATCGTCGAGCAGGCCCTGTTCGCGGGTCCATCGTTGGAATGCCGTGACACGGCCCCGCGAATCCTGCAGGACGCGGTTCAGCCCGCCGCCGGTCCCGACCCAGACTTCGCCATTCAGACCGCGCAAGAGTGTCGTGACGGAGTGGTGGCTCAGCGCCGATGACGAACCGTCCTCCGGGCTGAAGCGTTGGCAGGACCATGGCTGTATGCGGCAATAATTCAGGCCGTTCGAGCGGGTTCCTACCCACAGGTACCCGTCTGCGCCAGTCAGCAGGGCCGTAACGGAATCTCCGCTCAGCGAATCTGGCGCATCCGCGCGGTGGCGATGACTCCACAGTTTCGAGTTCATGGAATCATGGTAATAAAGACCGCGCGTCTCGGTGCCCATCCAAAGAACCGATTCTCCGGTTGGCAGAAGCGTCCGAACGGGCTCTTCCACGAGGCCGCCATGGTACGCAGGATCATAAGAAAGCCGGTCGACCTGCTGGCCGCTTTGCGTGAACGTGAATACACCCCGGCTCGTGCCGGCGATGAGTCGATCCTCGTTAAGTCTGGCGAGGTCGAGGACCCGGGCTTCGCGCAAGTCATCGGGGGAGGCGCTGGTCGCCTCCACGCTTTGCGTTGCAATGTCAGCTCGCTGCAGCCCGGCACCCTGCGTGCCCAGCCAGGGGCGGCCCGCTTCGTCGGTCGCGATAACCGCTGTAATGTTTTCGTCCACCAGTCCGGGGTTGCTCGACTTGCGCAGCAGTTCGAACGCGCTGGAATGGCTGATGGTTCGGTAGACCCCGCTGCCCCAAGTGCCGACGAACAGTGCGTCCTGCGTCATGGCGAGACTCATCTGGGGTTGGTCCTGAAGATGATCGGGGCCTGGGCCCACGGCCCCGCGATGTTCCCATTCAGCTGATTCCATGTCGATGATCAATACACCGTGAACCAGCGTGCCGAGCCACAGCCGGCCTGAACGGTCAGCGGCCATGGAAGTGATTGCCGGAAGGTACTCGTTGCCTTCCGCCAGCGGTATTTCGACAGCTGTGCTGTTGGCCGAATCCAGCACGACAAGGCCAGTGCGGGTGCCGACCCAGAGCCTACCGTCGGTGGCCTCGTACATTGCAAATACGTCGTTGAGCTCATCCCGCCCGCCACTCATCGCCGGCAGGTCGAATTGAACAAAAGACCGGCTTTGCGGATGCCATTGTTGAACACCTCCGCCGATGGTGCCGATCCATAGTCGGCCACTTGCGCCCCAGTGCAGCGAGTCGACCCAGTCCACCGGCAGCGACGCCGGGTCGTCCGGGTCATGAAGAAAGTTTTCAAATTGGCCGGACGCCTTGTCCAGGCGGCTGAGCCCTTTACGCGTCGCAGTCCAAAGGCCACCTTGCGGGCCGTCTGCAATGGCCAGAATGCTGTCATCGACGATCGAAGCCGGGTCGCCTGAATCGTGACGGTACACTTCGAAGTCACCGGTATCGGAGTCATAGCGGTTCAGTCCCGCGGAATACGTGCCCACCCACAGTGCCCCCCCAGTGTCTTCGTAGACGACCCGTATATCGTCGTCACTGATCGAACCGGGCTTCGAAGGGTCGGGTCGGAAAGCCAGTGCCTCATATCCGTCAAAACGAAACAAACCTTCCTGCGAACCAACCCACAGGAACCCATCACGGTCCACCAAAAGCGACGGTACGATACGGGCCTCGAGGCCCTTGGTGGTTCCGACGGCACTGAAGTTATGTGCCGGCGCGGCCGCTGAAATCGCCATCAGCAGCGGCAGCAAGCAGGTCCAAAGGATTTTCGGTGCCCTGCGGGAGCAACCGGCCATAAGCCTTGGCATGATCATGTCGCGAAGCTTAACGCAATCATCGGACGCGAGATATCCGTGACGATACCTGGAATCCGAGTTGGCGCAGAATCTTTGCCGCGGCCGGATCACCGACCGCGACCCGCCAGGCCTGAAAGTCCCGCCTCGGCGGATAGTCCTTGCGCAGTCGGTCAAAACCGGCCGCACGCTCCGCGATGGGCACATTTTGTAAGCGGCGCAGCGCCGCGTCCTGCCTGCGGACGAAGCAGGCTGAGTCCAGCGCCCGGGTCACGGCTTCGTCGCCTGCCGCGATGTCGAGGTGGCGCGGCTCTGGCGGCGGCGGCGGAGTGACAGGCGTTACTCCTGCCCAGCCGCAAAACACAGCATAGACCTGCAACGTGCCGGCGCGCTTGCCATCATCACTGTATCCTGCAACGTGTGGCGTTGCTACCGTAACGGCGCCGAGTAAGGCAGGGTCGATCGCAGGCTCCCGGGGCCAGACGTCCAACGCTGCGCTCAGCCTGTTTGTCTGCAGTTCATGCAGGAGGGCGCGGCCTGCGATCACGTCGCCCCGCGATGTGTTGACCAGCAGTGCCCGGTCGGGCAGACAGGCCAGGCGCCGGCGATTGACGAGTTGGTGCGTGGGGTAGGGCCCCCCTTTCGTCAACGGCACATGCACGCAGACGATGTCGTTGTCGAGTGCCGCTTCCAGCGCAACCAGCCCACTGACGCCCAGATCCTGCAGGGGTGGGTCGTTGCAAACGGAATCGACGCCCAGCGCGCCGAGCAATTGCTGCACGCGGCTGCCGACATGTCCGCGACCGATGATGCCCGCGCTGAGACCGTGGAGCGGGCGCTGCAGGCGTTCCAGCGCCAGCCAGATCATGGCGAGGGTATATTGCGCGGCCGAATCGGCATTGCAGCCAGGTGCATTGGCCCAGCTGATGCCTTCTGCTTCCATCCAGGTTGTGTCGAGGTGGTCGGTGCCGATGGTCGTTGAGCCGACGAAGCGGACCGGCGTCCCGCGCAGCAGGGATTCATCGACCCGCGTAGTGGTGCGCACGATGAGCGCGTCGGCATTACGCAAGTGGGAGTGACGGATGGCGCGTCCGTCCATGAATTCCAGTGTCGCGTGCGCGCCGAAGGTGGCTTCGGCGATGCGGATATTCTGATCGACGATGATTTTCACGTGACTCAGTACCCGGCGGCCTGCCCGTCTTTGCGGGATTCGGAAGCACCGAAATATGCACCGTGTTTTAGGTCCTTCATGATCGCCTGGTAACCGCCGTAGGGCCCCCGGGCAAACTGGATTATGTGACCGCGTGCCATCAAGTCGCGAATCTCACGGTAATTGAATCCGGTTTCCAGGTTGACGGTGCCACTGTCCTCCATGTTTTTACCCGTCGGCTGGCTCGAGCCGGAATGATGGATGCGGGGTGCGTCGCCTGCTTCCTGCAGGCCCATGTCGAAGTCCACCAGATTCACCATGATCTGGACGTGGCCCTGCGGTTGCATGCCCCCACCCATGAGTCCGAAGCTTACCCAGGGTTCTCCCTCCCTGGTGATGAAGGCGGGGATGATTGTGTGAAACGGTCGCTTGCCTGGCTCGAACGTATTGGGGTGATCCGCCCTTAGGTTGAACAGAGCACCACGATTCTGGAGGACGAAACCGAGCCCGGGCGGCGTCATGCCGGAGCCCATGCCGTAATAATTGCTTTGTATCAGAGACACCATGTTGCCGTCTTTATCGGCCGTGGTCAGATAGACGGTGTCGCCCTCGTGCAGAACCTGGGGGTCCCCGTGGGCGAATTTATCGGACGCTTTGCCCATGTCGATGAGTTTGTTGCGTCGAGCCGCGTACTCCTTTGACAGCAGTTCCTCCACGGGGACATCCCCGAACCCGGGATCCCCGTAAAATCGGGCACGATCTTCATAGGTGAGTTTCTTCGCCTCCAGGAACAGGTGAATGTAGTCTGCGGAGCCGAACCCCATAGACGATACGTCGTGCAATTCCAGAATATTCAGCATCTGCAGGGCCGCGATTCCCTGTCCGTTGGGCGGTAATTCCCAGAGTTCATAACCGCGATACTTCACCGACACCGGCTCTACCCACTCGCTTTGATGGGCGGCCAGGTCCTCGTAAGCAAGGAAACCGCTATTTTCCTGCATGTATGCTCCGATCGTGTGGGCCAAGTCTCCGCGGTAAAAAGCGTCGCGGCCCTCGCGCGCCACCTGCTCGAGGGTGTTCGCCAAGTTGGGATTTTTCCATGCTTCACCGACTTCGGGTGCGCGCCCGTCGATGGTCATCTGCTCGATGAAACCCGGATAAGCGGAGAGATTGGTTACGCAGAGTTCCCAGTCATGCTGAATTGTCTCGTGCACCGGGTGACCTTCGCGCGCGTAGCTTATGACCGGCGCCAGGATTTCCGCCATCGGTAGCTTGCCGAAGCGGCCGTGCAGTTCGAACCAGCCGTCGACCGCTCCGGGAACGGAAACCGGCAGGGGACCATACATCGGTATGGACCCGAGCCCATTTTTCTCGAACCAGTCGCGCGTCAGCGATCTTGGAGAGCGGCCTGAGGCGTTCAGGCCGTATAAGGAAGTGGACTTTGCATCCCAGACGATTGCGAACAGGTCGCCGCCGATGCCATTGCCGGTGGGCTCCATCAGACCGAGCGCCGCGTTCGCGGCAATGGCCGCGTCAATCGCGTTGCCACCCTGGCGCATGATTTCAAGCGCGATTTGGGTCGCCAGGGGGTGGCTGGTGGCGGCCATCGCCTGCGAGGCGATCACGGCGGAGCGCGTCGCGAAAATTTCGCCGCTTACCCGGTCAGCGGCCATGGTGGTCAGGACCCGGCCACGCGGGACCGATGGAAACAGCATGGGAGTTCGCCGCGCGATGACAGTTCATTATTACCCCCGGAAAATTAGATTATTAACGATTACAAAGGGCAGTCCCTGCAGCTTATCGGCTACAATGGAACGATTATGCGGCGGCTCTGTTCATAGATCCGCCCCGGTATTTTGCCATACTGACGCAATCTGAAGGAGCCTTAAAAATGAACCCTCCTGTTCGAGTCGCCATTACCGGCGCCGCTGGCCAGATCGGCTATCAACTCTGTTTCCGGATTGCTGCCGGAGACATGCTCGGCCCGGGTCAACCGGTCATCCTGCAATTGTTGGAAATCACGCCTGCCATGGGCACGCTCGAAGGCGTGGTGATGGAATTGCAGGACGCGGCTTTCCCGCTGCTCAGCGACATCGTCGCAACGGATAACGCGGAAGAAGCATTCCGTGATGCCGACTACGGTCTGCTCGTCGGCGCCAAGCCGCGCGGCCCTGGAATGGAGCGCAAGGACTTGCTGTCCGCCAACGGCAAAATTTTTGGCCCCCAGGGCGCGGCGATGAACAAGGTTGCAAGCCGTGACATCAAAGTGCTGGTGGTTGGTAACCCGGCCAACACCAACGCGCTGATCGCAAGTGCCGCCGCGCCCGATCTGGATCCGCGCAACTTCACCGCAATGACCCGACTCGACCACAATCGAGCATTGGCGCAATTGGCGAACAAGCTCGGTACGCATCATTCCAAACTCTCGAAAATGGCGATTTGGGGCAATCACTCCTCGACCCAGTATCCCGATATCCGCTTTGCGGAACTCAACGGCACACCCGTCCGTGAACGTGTCGACAGCGATTGGTATCGGAACACCTTCATTCCCGACGTGCAGCAGCGCGGCGCGGCGATCATCAAGGCGCGCGGGGCGTCCAGTGCAGCCTCGGCCGCTTCGGCCGCGATCGATCACATCCGCAGCTGGACCCTGGGAACACCGGAAGGCGACTGGGTGTCGATGGCTGTTCCGGCCGATGGCAGTTACGGGATCGACGAGGGGATCATCTACTCCTATCCCTGTGTGTGTGTAAACGGCGACTATCGAATCGTTCAGGGTCTGGATATAGATGATTTCAGCCGCGAACGGATGGGCGCTACCGAGGCGGAACTGCGTGAGGAACGTGCCGCGGTCGAGGACCTGATGTAAGCATGGCCGGTCTGGCGCCAGGAGCGAAATTTCGCCAGGCGGTCGCTGAGCATGCACCGCTACAGGTGGTCGGTACCATCAATGCCTACACGGCCCGGATGGCGAAGAAGATCGGCCATCGGGCCATTTACCTTTCCGGGGGCGGCCTGGCGGCCAACTCGCTCGGCCTGCCGGACCTGGGGATCAGTTCACTGGAGGACGTCCTGACCGACGTCAACCGGATTACGCAAGCCTGCGATTTGCCCTTGCTCGTGGATGCCGATACCGGTTTCGGAGGCGCTTTCAATATTGCGCGAACTGTGCACACATTGATCCGAGCTGGCGCGGCCGGAATGCACATCGAGGACCAGGTCGCGTCCAAGCGATGCGGGCACCGCCCGGGGAAAGCCGTCGTCTCACAGCAGGAAATGGAAGACCGGGTCCGGGCCGCCGTGGACGCCCGCGCGGATGATGAGTTCGTCATCATGGCGAGAACCGACGCGCTGGCGGTCGAGGGCATGGAAAGCGCCATCGAGCGCGCGGTAGCCTGCGTCGAAGCGGGTGCCGACATGGTGTTTCCGGAAGCCATAAGATCGTTGTCTCAATACGCCGAGTTCAAGCGGGCGGTGGGTGTTCCGCTGCTCGCCAATATCACGGAGTTCGGCCATACCCCCCTGTTTTCCACGCAGGAACTCGGCGACGCTGGTGTCGACATGGTGCTCTATTGCTGCGGCGCCTACCGGGCGATGAACCGGGGCGCCGAATCGGTTTACAGGGCTTTGCTGGAAGATGGACATCAGCGCAACGTGGTCGACATCATGCAGACCCGTGATGAACTGTATGATTATCTGGATTATCACGAATATGAGAAGAAACTGGACGACTTGTTTGCCGGTTCAGGCGACAAGTCGGAAGACTGAGGAGTGACCGATGGCAGATGAAACCGTTACGAAAAACAGCGGCGACGGCTTGCGTGGCCAGTCGGCCGGCGAAACCGCTGTTTGCACCGTCGGGGCGGAGGGTAACAGCCTGCGCTACAGGGGTTATGATGTTGTAGAACTGGCGGAACATTCGACTTTCTACGAGGTCGCCTATCTGATCCTGAAAGGTCAGTTGCCTAGTCGGGCCGAATTGGATGCCTGGAAAAGGAAGCTGCACGGTCTGCGCGCATTGCCTCAACCGCTCAGGGAAGTGCTGGAGCGCATCCCCGCCAGTGCGCATCCCATGGACGTGATGAGAACGGGCTGTTCGTTCCTGGGTAACGTCGAGCAGGAAGGAGATTTTACGCGGCAGCAGGACGTGGCGGACCGGATGCTGGCCCTGTTTCCTGCGGTTGTTGTTTACTGGTACCGCTACAGTCACGACGGCGTGCGGATTGAGACTGAAACCGACGACGACGGCATCGGCGCTCATTTTTTGCATATGCTGCATGGCGAAAAGCCTGGTGAACTCGAGGCCCGGGTCATGGACGTTTCCCTCATTCTTTATGCCGAACACGAGTTCAACGCGTCCACCTTCACGGCGCGCGTGTGCGCTTCTACGCTCAGCGATCTGCATTCCTGCATCACGGCCGCAATCGGTTCGCTGCGCGGTCCCTTGCATGGCGGCGCCAACGAAGCCGCCATGGAAATGATCGAACAGTACGGTTCCGAGGAGGAAGCGGTTGCCGACGTGCTGCGTAAACTGGAACTCAAAGAGTTGATCATGGGTTTCGGCCATGCCGTCTATCGCCGCCGCGACCCGCGTAACGCCATCATCAAGGGCTGGTCCCGTAAGCTGGCTGATCTCGGGAACGACACGTTGCTGTACGCGGTTTCCGAAGCCGTCGAACGCACGATGAAAGAGCAGAAGAACCTGTTCGCGAATGCCGACTTCTTTCACGCCAGCGCCTACAAGTTGATGGGAATCCCGACCAAGTTGTTCACCCCGATCTTCGTGATGTCCCGCGTTACTGGTTGGTGTGCGCACTGCTTCGAGCAGCGCGCAAATAACCGCATTATCCGGCCGAGCGCCGATTACGTGGGTCCGCCGGACCGGGATTACGTAGCGATCGACAAGCGGTAATCGCCGCCTGGTGCCGTTCCCTGAATTTGCAGGCTGACCCTCGCTTGCGCAAGCGTGGGAGCGCGCAGGAAACAGCCCTCCAGATCCCGCACGATTATCGCGTGATCGCGTCCCAGGCGAGCCTGACCGCGATGAGCATCAGGATGGTGATGCCCAATGCTCACGGCTGTTCCTGATCACGTTCGAGCTGATCCATTTTTGCTGGTGCCGAAGAACATATCATGTTCGGGCGGGACTCCACTCACGTTGCAATCCGAGTGAATCTAGCGCACGGAAGCGGCGTCATGGCAATGATAACGGCGCTTCAGTAAACTACGACGTTTTCCTGCCACTGGAACGGAACAAGCTCATGTCTCAAGTTGGAATCAAGGCAGCTAAAAGGCCTGACTACGACCGGGTGCTGACGGATATCGCGGATTATGTCTGCGACTACGAAATCGATAGTAACGAGGCTTACGCGACTGCTCGCTACTGCCTGATGGACAGTCTGGCCTGCTCCATGCTGGCGATGAAATTTGCTGGCTGCAAGCGGTTGCTCGGGCCGCTGGTTCCGGGTGCGGAGATGCAGGGTGGAGCCCGGGTGCCGGGCACCGCTTATCAATTGGATCCGGCGCAGGCTGCGTTCAACCTGGGCGTGTTGATCCGTTATCTCGATTTCAACGATACCTGGCTGGCAGCCGAGTGGGGACATCCCTCAGACAATCTGGGAGCGATTCTGACCGTTGCAGATTATGTTTCCCGTCGCCGGTTGGCCGAGGGCAAAGCCCCGCTGGTCATGAAAGACGTGTTGACGGCCATGATCAAGGCACACGAGATACAGGGCGTGCTGGCCCTTGAAAACAGCTTCAACAAAGTAGGCCTTGATCACGTGCTGCTGGTGCGCGTTGCGTCTGCCGCCGTCGTTACCCGGCTGCTGGGGGGCAGCCAGACTCAGGTGACGGACGCGCTGTCCAATGCGTGGATTGACGGGGGCGCGTTGCGCACCTACCGCCACGCGCCCAACACCGGTTCGCGCAAGAGTTGGGCCGCGGGCGACGCATGTCGCCGGGCCGTGACGCTGGCGCTGATGGTGCTGCGGGGTGAAATGGGTTATCCCTCGGCGTTGACTGCCGACGTCTGGGGGTTTTACGACGTGTTATTCAAAGGACAGGAGTTTCAGTTCCAGCGGGGTTACGGCAGCTACGTCATGGAAAACGTACTGTTCAAAATAGCTTACCCGGCCGAGTTTCACGCTCAGACCGCCGTCGAATGTGCGATGCAACTACATCCCATGGTCAAGGACAGGCTGAACGATATCGAGCGCCTGACCATTGAGACGCAGGAAGCTGGCGCCCGGATCATCGACAAAACAGGCCCACTGGACAACTACGCGGACCGCGATCACTGCATTCAGTATATGGTTGCCGTGCCATTGATTTTCGGCGAACTCACGGCAGACAGCTACAGTGACGAAGTGGCGGCTGATCCGCGCATCGACACGCTGCGTGCAAAAATGGACGTACGGGAAAACGTCGCGTTCACCGCAGATTACTTCGACCCCGAAAAACGCGGCATTGGCAACGCAGTGCAGGTTTTCTTCAATGACGGCAGCAGCACGGACCGCGTCGAGATCAGCTATCCGATCGGTCACCGCCGGCGGCGGGAGGAGGGTATCCCGGTTCTGGTCAGCAAGTTTGAAAAGGCGGTCGGGGATTTCTACGGTCCGGATCAGGCAGCACAGATCGAATCCGTCTGCCGGGAGCAGCAGGCGCTCGAATCCATGCCGGTCACGGATTTTGTGGATGAATGGGTTAGGGCCAGTTAGCAGGGTCTGCTGATCCTTAAGCCTGGCTGACTGGTTCCTAGCGCTTCATGAAATTGAAGAATTCGGCATTGGTCTTGGTGGATTTGAGCTTGTCCAACATGAATTCGATGGCCTGGGCTTCGTCCATGGGGTGCAGCAGTTTGCGTAGAATCCAGACTTTCTGCAACTGATCCTGGCCGATCATCAACTCTTCGCGGCGCGTGCCGGAACGATTGATATCGATGGCGGGGTAGGTGCGGCGTTCCGCAATGCGGCGGTTCAAGTGGATTTCCATGT
>JAVVFH010000060.1:0-15537 GCA_032250585.1 Lysobacterales bacterium | reverse complement strand
CGAAGTCGGGCTTACGTTTGCGGCTCCAGGCCCAGGCCCAGAGCGTAACGAACGCGATGATCAGCAGGATCAACACGGCGCCCCGGATCAGGTTGATGTCCAGTGCTTCGAAAGCCATCGCCTGTCTGGACTAACGCCTGCTGCGGGCCAGACCGAGGCCCTGCAGATAGGCGATCACCGCCTGCATTTCGGTTTTGCCTTCCACCGCTGCTGCCGCCGCCTCAATGTCTTCGTCGCTGTACGGATCGCCCAGGTTCTGCAAGGTCTGCATCTTGCGCTGCACCAGCTCCCCATCGACCATCCGTTTGGCCAGCCAGGGGTAACCGGGCATGTTGGAATCGGGCACCACATCGCGCGGGTTGAGCAGATGGATGCGGTGCCAATCGTCGCTGTAGCGCCCACCCACGCGGGCCAGGTCGGGTCCGGTGCGTTTCGAGCCCCACTGGAACGGGCGGTCGTAGACCGACTCCCCGGCCACCGAAAAGGGCCCGTAGCGCTCGGTCTCGCTGCGGAAGGGGCGGATCATCTGCGAATGGCAGTTATAGCAGCCCTCGCTGACGTAGACGTCCCGCCCCGCCAGCTGCAGGGCCGGATAGGGTTTGACGCCCTCGAGCGGTGTCCTGACCTGACCCTGGAAAATCAACGGCAGGATCTCGACCAGACCGCCCAGGCTCACGACGATCACGATGAAAACCGACATCAGCGTGATGTTTGTCTCAAGTTTTGCGTGCCCTTTGCTCATCAGTGCTCTCCCCAGTAAGCCGGCTCGGCCGCCTTGAATTCACGCGACTCCCCCTGGGTCAAAGTCTTGAACACGTTCCAGGCCATGATGAACATGCCGCTCAGAAACAGCAGACCGCCCAGCAGCCTGATCACGTAGTAGGGTTTGGTGGCCGCAATCGTCTCGATAAAGGTGTAGGTCAGCGTACCGTCGTCGTTGAAAGCGCGCCACATCAGGCCCTGCATCACCCCGGCGATCCACATCGAGGCGATGTACAGCACGATGCCAATGGTCGCGATCCAGAAATGCGCGTCCACGGCCCTCACGCTGTACATGATCTTCTCACCCATCAGGCGCGGTGTGAGACTGTACAGCGAGCCGATGGTCATCATCGCAACCCAGCCCAGGGCGCCGGCATGCACGTGGCCAATGGTCCAGTCGGTGTAATGGCTCAGTGCGTTTACCGTCTTGACCGACATCATCGGCCCCTCGAAGGTCGACATGCCGTAGAAGCTCAGCGCGACGATCATGAACTTGAGCACCGGGTCGGTGCGCAGTTTGTGCCAGTGGCCGGACAAAGTCATGACGCCGTTGATCATGCCACCCCAGCTCGGTGCCAGCAAAATCAGCGAGAACACCATGCCCAGCGACTGTACCCAGTCCGGCAGGGCCGTGTAATGCAGGTGATGCGGTCCGGCCCACATGTAGACTCCGATCAGCGCCCAGAAATGGACGATCGACAGCCGGTAGGAGTACACCGGTCCTTCGGCCTGCTTGGGCACGAAATAGTACATCATCGCCAGAAAACCGGCGGTCAGGAAGAAGCCGACCGCATTGTGCCCGTACCACCACTGCACCATCGCATCGACCGAACCGGTGTAGACCTGGTAGGACTTGGTCATCGTAACCGGCAGGGCGAGGTTGTTGACAATGTGCAGCAGCGCGATGGTGATAATGAACGCGGCGTAGAACCAGTTCGCCACGTAGATGTGGCTGACGCGCCGCTTGGCGATCGTGCCGAAGAACACGATGCCGTAGGCAACCCAGACCACTGTGATCAGCAGGTCGATGGGCCATTCGAGCTCGGCGTATTCCTTGCTTTGCGTCCAGCCCATCGGCAGTGAAATCGCGGCCGCCAGGATCACCACTTGCCAGCCCCAGAACACGAAGGAAGCCAGACCACCGGCAAACAGCCGCACGTGGCAGGTACGCTGCACCACGTACAGGGAAGTGCCGATCAGAGCGGAGCCGCCGAAAGCGAAAATCACCGCGTTGGTGTGCAGCGGGCGCAAGCGGCCATAAGTCAGCCAGGGGATGTCGAAGTTCAGAGCCGGGAGCCACAACTGGGCTGCGATGATCACACCCACCAGCATGCCGACGATGCCCCAGACCACGGTCATGACCAGGAACTGCCGCACCACTTTGTCGTTATAGGTCATTGCCACTTTCCAGTTTTCCCGTCACAAAACAATTAACGGCCGCGCCGAAGCCGGCACGGCACGAAAAAAAGCCTCCGCCGCGATGGCGGAAGCCATGTGTTCTCAGGATTTGGCGACCCAGGCGTTACACCAGCCCTGCCTTTGAACCAGGCGGTTCTGGAAAATGCTGCAAGGCGCTTTTGCATCTTCCTCGCTGCCCGCGTAAAGCGCGCAGTTATAGCAGAATTGTTTGGCGCCCGCTTCACCGGCCCGCTTCGGGAATTTCGCCGTGTCGGTCTGGCTGGCGTCCTTGACATAACCCATGGCTTTGGCCAGCGGGTCGTCTTCGCTGACCTCCTCGGCGGCCTGCAGGCTGATTGGAATGGCGGTCAGCGCCAGCGCGCCGCCACCGGCCTGCACACCCAGTTTCAGAAAACTGCGACGGTCATAACGTTTTTGATGTTTCACAATAGTGCCTCCGTAAAAAATTCATTGGGTTGATATCACTTCCCCACGATCTTTGCCGAGCTGGTCGAGTAAATTCACCAGTCGCGACTGCGAAAACGGTTTGTCGAGAAAATCGACCGCGCCCTGGCGAATCAAGTCGACTGCCTCTTGTAACGACAGATCGTTACCGGTAAAGATTACCGGTAAATGATGCCGGTTGCACTGTTCCAGAATCTCTTCCGGCGTGCAGCCCGGCAGATTGGATTCACTGATCACCGCCAATAGCTTGTAATTTTCCAGAGCCTCAGCCAGACCCTCACAGCCGTTGACTTCGCGGACACCCCAGCGTTCGCCCTCCAGCAGGAGGGTCAAAGCATCGCGCACGCTGGAATCCGGTTCGATCAGAACCACCATGCCTCTTGTGTGTTCCGTATTGATTTCTCTATCCCCTGGCTGCCCTTTTGCCACGTCCCTCCAACCAGGCCGATTGGGGCATGCTACGGCAACGCTATAGGCCCACCATCGGGGAAAATACCTATTTTTGAAATGCCCTGGATCAAGCAGTGAGGAAAAAGTGGAACAAAAAACACAGCGGCGGAGGCTTCAGCAAAAAGCGCCATTTTTTTCCAGGACGGCCATCATTCGTACCAGGGCCGGCAGTGAATCGGCCGACATTTTTTCCATCACATGCGCGCGGTGGATTTCAACCGTGCGAGGACTGATGCAGAGGGTATCGGCTATGCCCTTGTTCGACAGACCGTCTGCCAGCAAATGCATCACGTCGCGTTCGCGGCGCGTACATGACCCGAGGCGCTCGAAGAGCTCCTGAAGTTCCTGTTGCTCCTGGCGCTGCCGCTGGTGGGCCGCGATCCCGGAACGGACCCTTTCCAGGAGTTCCCCCGTACCGAACGGCTTGGTCAGAAAATCGTAGGCGCCGTGCTTGATCGCCGCCACGGCAAGCGGGATATCGCCGTGGCCGGTGATGAAGATGATCGGGTACGGAACCCGCTTTTCCTGCAGCATGCTAAACAGCTCCAGTCCGTCGGTCCCCGGCATGCGGATGTCCAGCAGCATGCAATCGAAATCCACGGCTGCCTCGTCCTTCAACAGGGCGTCCGCCGACTCGTAGGTTTCACAATGCAGTCCATCGGCGAACAGCAGAAGGCGCACGGATTCCCGGATCGCTTCATCATCGTCAACGATGCAAATGACCGGCTCGCGCTCCATGAACTCGATTAACCTATGGATTCCAGCGGAAGTGTCAACGTAAAACAGCCGCCTCCCAGCTCACCTTGTGAATAGCGCAGGCTTCCGCCATGCGCGCCCGCGATGTTCTTGCAGATCGACAGGCCCAGGCCGACACCTTTGGGCTTGGTCGTGAAAAACGGCTCGAACAGCCGGTCGCGCAGGGCCTCCGGCACGCCCGGCCCATTATCGCTGACCGCGATTTCCACTGCCGGGCCGAACGCTCTGATTCGGACCGTCACCCGGCCGTCGTCACGACCGGCCGCGGCGATCGCATCGAGCGCATTCTTGATCAGGTTGACGAGAATCTGCTGCACCTGGACTTCATCGACATAGAGCTCCGGCAGCCCGCCCAGCGTTTTATAATCCAACTCTATTGAATTTTTTTTAAATTCATATTCAAAGAGATAAATGGTATTTTTTATTATTTGGTTTATGTCGTGACGTGCCTTGCTGACGGTGCCGCTGCGGACCAGTTTGCGCAATCTCTGCACAACCTCTCCGGCACGCCGGGCCTGCTGCGCAATCCGTTCGCAAATCGAGTACATTTCCTCGCGCGAAATGTCGTCGCGACGCTCCAGCAGATGGCGTCCGGCATCTGCGTAAGCCGCGATGGCGGTCAGCGGCTGGTTGATTTCATGGGCAATTCCTGCCGTCAACTCACCCAGAATGACCAGGCGGTCCGCGTGCAGCAACTGGTCCTCGAGCTTCCTGACCTGCGCTTCGGCCGAGCGCACCTCGCTGAGATCTTTGATGATACCGACGAATCGCCATTGATCATGGTGATCGATTTCACCGACCGAAAGGTGCATTGGGAAGATTTCCCCGTTTTTACGCCTTCCGAGTTCTTCCCGCCCCCGGCCGATCACAGCCGTCTGCCCCGACTCGCGGTAGCGTTTCAGGTGTCCATCATGGCCCGCAGCCTGCAGATCAGGCATCAGCAGCTTGACGTTCCGGTTGAGAACCTCATCCTCCTGATAACCGAACATGAGCTGGGCTGCCCGGTTGAAACGCTGCACGACACCACTATCGTCGATGATGATGATGGCGTCGACGGCTGCCTTCATCAGGGCGTCGAGGGAACTGTAGGTATCGCTGGCCGTTACAGAATCCATCAATACAGGACGGTCCGGTGGGAATCGACACTGTTGCGCATCCGCAACCACTGCAACAGACGGCGATAATCGGCCGCCGGGTTGCTCGCAGCACACACCAGGAGGTTCCGGGCGTGGGTGCCGGACGAACCGTGCACGGAGACGATGCAGACCCAGCGGCTGACCCAGCTCGAGTCGCCCTGTAGCAAAAAGCCTTTGCTTTGGCCAATGACCGCCGTGCCATCGTAAAACAGCCTCAGGGTCGTTCGCTCATGGCGCTTGGTCAGCGACCGCCACAGGCGCGCGAAAACCACCAGCAAACCACCAAACAGAACGAATTTCCAAATCAGCGCAGAGCCTGCCACTGCAATGGACAGGCCGCCGGCTACAAATATCGCGATATGCAACGCCCGGTACCACGTAGCGGCACCGGCGATGACTTCGATGCAGTCAGTTCCCGACACGGCGAATCTGTCGAAGCAGCGGACGGAACGTCGCCACTTGCGCCGACGACGGATCTTGCACCCAAGCCCACAACAGATCGTCTTCGGTTTTCAACAGCGCCTCCAGTTCCGGCCATGCACCTTGCGCGATCGCGGGTCCCTGCGCGTTCAAAAAAGTGCCCAACAGAATGTCGAGTTCTTTCATACCCCGGCGGCAGCACCAGCGCAGTTTTCTGATCCGGCGGCTGCCGTCCATCGTTCCCCGCTCAGATGCCCTGGCGGATCATCAGCATTTTCTTGATCTCTGCGATGGCTTTGCCCGGGTTCAGGCCCTTCGGGCAGGTGCTGGTGCAGTTCATGATGGTATGGCAGCGGTACAGGCGGAACGGATCCTCGAGATCGTCCAGACGCTCTCCGGCGGCTTCGTCGCGCGAATCGGCGATCCAGCGATAGGCCGTCAGCAGGACTGCGGGACCGAGATAGCGGTCGCCGTTCCACCAGTAACTCGGGCAGGATGTGCTGCAGCACGCACACATGATGCATTCGTAAAGCCCATCCAGTTTTTTACGGTCCGCCTCGGACTGCAGCCGTTCGCGATCCGGCGGCGTTGTGCTCTGGGTGCGAATCCAGGGCTTGATGATCGCGTATTGCGCATAAAAATGGCTCATGTCCGGCACCACGTCCTTGATCACCGGCAGGTGCGGCAAAGGGTTGATCCTGATGTCGCCTTTTACGGTGGAAATCGGCGTCGTGCAGGCCAGCGTGTTGGTGCCGTCGATGTTCATCGCGCAGGATCCGCAGATACCTTCACGGCAGGAGCGCCGGAAGGTCAGGGTCTGATCGATTTCATTTTTGATCTTGATGATGGCATCCAGCACCATCGGCCCGCATTCGTCGAGATCGATTTCGTACTCGTCGATGCGGGGGTTTTCCCCGTCATCCGGATTCCAGCGGTAAACGCGGAAAATCTTGACGTTCTTCGCGCCTTGCGCCGCAGGAAATCTCTTTCCCTTGCCGACACGCGAGTTCTTGGGTAGACGGAATTCAGCCATTTGAAATCTTCCAATTCATCAGGGTCTGCCGGGCTATGCTCGGCGGCCGGGCTCAGTACGTCCGCACCTTGGGCGGCACGGCCTCGACGTCGTCTGTCAGGGTATACAGGTGCACCGGTCGGTAACCCATGTTCACCTTGCCGCTGTCGTCCATCCACGAAAGCGTGTGTTTCATCCAGTTCTCGTCATCGCGATCCGGGTAATCCTCGCGTGCATGCGCCCCGCGGCTTTCCTTGCGGTTTTCCGCGGAAAGCATCGCCGTGACCGCGCAGCCCAGCAGGTTGCGTAATTCCAGGGTCTCTACCAGGTCGGAGTTCCAGACCAGCGAGCGGTCGGTAACCGCCACGTCTCCGAAGGATGCGTAAACCTCGTTGATCCGCCGGCAGCCCTCTTCCAGAACCTCCCCGGTGCGGAATACGGCCGCGTTGTTCTGCATGACGTTCTGCATTTCGTCGCGAATCTCCGCTGTCGGGCGCGAGCCACTGGCATGGCGCAGGCCATCGAAATCGTCGAGCAGTGCCTCGACCGCGGAAGCCGGCAGATCCGGGTGGCGGGTGCCGGGCTCGATGACCTCCGCGCAGCGTTTAGCCACGGCACGGCCGAACACAATCAGGTCCAGTAGCGAGTTCGAACCCAGGCGATTGGCACCGTGCACCGAAACGCAGGCCGCCTCACCGATGGCGAACAATCCGGTCACCACCGTATCAGGATCGCCGCCCCTCAACGTCACGACTTCGCCCATGTAATTGGTAGGAATTCCGCCCATGTTGTAGTGGGCGGTAGGCAGGACGGGTATCGGGTCGCGGGAAACGTCCACGCCGGCGAAGATCTCGGCGGTTTCCGCGATGCCCGGCAGGCGCTCCTGGATCACGTCGCTGCCGAGATGCTGCAGGTTCAGGTGGATGTGGTCGTTCCTGGGCCCCACCCCCCTGCCCTCGCGAATCTCGATGGTCATCGAACGGCTGACCACGTCGCGCGAGGCGAGGTCCTTGGCGTTCGGCGCGTAGCGTTCCATAAAACGCTCACCCTCGGAATTGGTCAGGAAGCCGCCTTCGCCGCGCACGCCCTCGGTGATCAGCATGCCGGCGCCGTAAACGCCCGTGGGGTGAAACTGGATGAATTCCATGTCCTGCAGTGGCAGGCCGGCCCGCAGCACCATGCCGTTGCCATCGCCGGTGCAGGTGTGCGCGGAGGTGGCTGAAAAATAACTGCGTCCGTAACCGCCCGTGGCCAAAATGACGGCATGCGCGCGAAACAGGTGCAGTGAGCCGTCGGACAGATCCCAGGCCAGCACGCCGCGACACGCGCCGTCGTCGTCCATCAGCAGGTCGAGCGCAAAGTACTCGATGTAAAACGTCGCGTTGTGCTTCAGGGACTGCTGGTAAAGCGTGTGCAAAATCGCATGGCCGGTGCGGTCGGCGGCCGCGCAGGTCCGCTGGGCCGTTCCTTCGCCGAAATGGGTGGTCATGCCGCCGAAGGGGCGCTGATAGATGCGCCCGTCGCCGGTGCGCGAAAACGGCACGCCGAAATGTTCCAGTTCGATCACCGACGGGATGGCCTCGCGGCACATGTATTCGATGGCGTCCTGGTCGCCCAGCCAGTCGGAACCCTTGATGGTGTCGTACATGTGCCAGCGCCAGTCGTCTTCGCCCATGTTGCCGAGCGCGGCCGACATACCGCCCTGCGCGGCCACCGTGTGGCTGCGGGTCGGAAACACTTTGCTGATGCAGGCGGTGGAAAGGCCGGTGGCCGCCAGGCCCATGGTCGCGCGTAAACCAGCGCCGCCGGCCCCGACCACGACTACGTCGTAATAGTGCTGCTCTACTTCGTAAGACTTGCTCACCATTCAGGCCCCCACCGCCAGTTTGAGTACGTGGATGATGCCCAGGGCCATGCCGCCATAGGCGCCGGCCCGGGTGACGAAGTACAGTGTCACTTCGAGTCCGCGATGATGCACGTAGTCTTCGATCACCACCTGCAGGCCCAGCATGGCGTGGTACAGCAAGGCCACGATCAGCAGGATCAGGGCGGCGGCGTTGCCGGGGCTGGCCACGAAAGCCCGCGCCTGCGCATGGTCGGCACCCGCCAGGCCGACGGCGGCGTACAGCAGCCAGGCGAGCAGGAAAATCAGCAGCAGCGCCGATGCCCGCTGTGCGTACCAGTGATGGACACCGCTTTTCGCGCTGCCGTGACCGCGCGCTTTCGCCAGTGGGTTGACCATGCTCACAGCGCCACCCCCAACACGATCGCGGTCAGGGCGACGCTACCGGCCAGCACCAACCAACCACCGGTGTAGACCGAGCGCAGGTCCATGGCCCGGACACTGTCCCAGACCAGGTGACGGATGCCGTTGAGCAGGTGATAGTTCAGACAGAACAGACTGATAGCCAGCAGCAGCATTCCGAAGCCGCTGCCGGCGAATGCGGCCAGGCCGGCATAAGCCTCGGGCCCGCTGCTGACCGCGAGCAGCCACCACAGCAGCAACGGCGCGCCCACCAGGCTCAGAAACACGCCGGTCGCGCGGTGCGCGATCGACATCATCGAGGTCAGCTGCGGTTTGTAGTACGGCCCGATCATGAACGGGGACAAGGGTCGTTGTTTTTCTTTCATGATTTCCTGCCGTTGCCTGTGGCGGCGGCCGCGTTCAAAAATCGATGCAGCGGCCGTTTTTCTCCCAGTCACCAAAGCGTGTAGGTTCCGGACCGTCAAGCCCGCCGATTTCTTTCGGCGTTGCCGGCTCCGGGCTTTCGTTCAGATGTCGATTCGCAGGCGGACCGCCAGGACCACGGCGGGCGTCATCCGCCGTAGCGGCTGCCGGCGTGGCAGTTGTTTTTCTCATTCGATTCGATGATGCGTGGACAAGCCTGTAAGACTAATGACTCGGGCCGCCAGATTCAAGACGAATTGGGTCCGGGCTGACGGATTTTCGGTACAATTTGCGCCTGAGGTAAATTTTAGCACAACGGAATCAACCATGAACTGCACGCATCTGTCCAGCCTCGCCGCTATCCATTGTTCCGGGCCTGACGCGGCCGCCTTTTTACAGGCGCAATTGAGCGCCGACATTGGGGCGCTTGAGCCCGATGAGGCAACCTTCGCCTGCTACTGCTCGGCACGCGGGCAGGTGCTCGCCCTGCTGCTGGTCTGCCGGCAGTCTGAGGGCTTCGTGCTGATCGGTGCGGCAGAGTTGCTGCCCACGATTTTGCAGCGCCTGCGGCTGTATGTGCTGCGCGCGAAGGTGGTCTTTACGCCCGGCAGCGACACCGTGTACGGCCTCGGCGACGCGCCGGCGAACGACCGAGGCGCCTTCACGCCTGGCGCTTCAGCGACTGGCGATCTGAAACTCGCGTACGCGATTGCGCCACCGCAACGCTGCGATGGGGATGCGGAAACCTGGAAGGCCCGCGAATTGAGCCGCGGCGTTGCCTGGCTGAGTGCACAAACGACGGAGCGATTCATACCCCAGATGCTGGGCTTCGAGACCATCGGCGCGGTCAGCTTTGCAAAGGGCTGTTACCCGGGCCAGGAGATCGTCGCCCGCGCCCACTACCTGGGCACGGTCAAGCGCAAACCGCTGTTGCTGGCGCTGCAAAGCGCCGCGACCATAACCCCCGGCGACAAGCTGGAAATCCAGCGCGGCGAAGAATGGCTGGAGGCGCAGGTCATCGATTCGGCGCGTGCCGACGCGGCACGGCAGATCGTGTTCACGGTCGCTCCTGCCGATGCGACGGACGAGACCGACGCAGTCACAGCAGTGCGGTTCGAGGGCCGCCTTTACGGCTGTGCCACGATATAGCAGACCCAGCCGGGATCGGCGTCACCGACCTCGGCCGGTTCGTAGACGCCATTGCCCTCGTTAATCGATTCGTCGGTGCCTTCCCAGTAGACGGTCACTTCCGAAAAGCCGGCTTCGAGCAGCAGTTCACGGATTTCGGGCAGCGTCCAGAGCCGCCAGTCATAGCTGAAGGCCCGCTCCATCCGCGACTCGTCCGGAAATTCGAAATGGATGTGACAGGTCATCCGAGAATCGATCGGGTTGAAAGACGCCTGCTCCCAGATGTAAGTGAAACCTTCGCACTCGCGCTCCTCTTCCAGTTCGCGCGGTGCATCGTACCCGCCGTAGGCGTCCAGAATGAACAGGCCGTCCTGCATCAGGCCCGCGTACACACAACGGAAATACTCCAGCAAATCTTCGCGTTCCACGAACAGGTAGTAACTGAAATTCATCGCCAGCACGATGTCCGCCAGTTCGACCGATACATCCAGCACGTTTTCCCACAGCAGATCGATGCGCGCGCGCTGCGCCGCGTCGAGTTGCGCCAGGTTGTTCAGCCGGCCCCACTCCAGCACCTCCTCGTCCAGGTCGATGCCAAGCGCGTAATGCAGTGGGTCGCGGCGCACCCATTCGCAGGCGGTGTTGGCCGTGCCGCAGAAATCCTCGCGCAGCACTTCGGCGGGCCGGTCGCGCAGCGTGTTCCAGGTGTCCTCGACAAAATCGATCTCGGCCACGGTATCCTGCACCGACTCCTGGTACAGGTGATGACGATCGGCCTGGCTGGCGATTGTGGATCTGGCCATGGGGGTCGGTCAGGGGCTGCGCTTGCGCGGATAGCGCCGGCGAACGTAGCCTTCGATCAATTCCAGAAACTCGCCGGCGAGGTCTTCGCCGCGCAGGGTCATGGCCTTCTCACCGTCCACGAACACCGGGGCGACCGGCGCTTCACCGGTACCGGGCAGGCTGATGCCGATATCGGCGTGACGGCTCTCGCCGGGTCCGTTGACCACGCAGCCCATCACCGCCAGCGACAGGTTCTCGACGCCATCGAATTCGCGCTTCCACTCCGGCATCCGGCCGCGCACGAACTGCTGCACATCCTGAGCCAGCGACTGGAAAAAGGAACTGGTCGTGCGTCCGCAGCCCGGGCAGGCCGTGACCATCGGCGTGAACGCGCGCAGACCCATGGTCTGCAGAATCTCCTGCGCCACCATCACTTCGTCCGTGCGCGGCTGGCCCGGCTCGGGGGTCAGGGAAACACGAATGGTGTCACCGATGCCTTCCTGCAGCAGCACGGCCATCGCGGCGGTCGAGGAGACGATGCCCTTGCTGCCCATGCCGGCCTCGGTCAGGCCCAGGTGCAGCGGGTAGTCGCAGCGCGCCGCGAGCGCGCGGTACACGGCGATCAGGTCCTGCACGTCGCTGACCTTGCAGGACAGCAGGATGCGGTCGTGGGGCAGCCCGACGCCCTCCGCCTGCGCGGCGCTTTCCAGCGCGGAGCGCACCAGCGCCTCGCGCATGACCTGGCTCGCTGTTTCCGGCACTTCACGGGCCGCGTTCCCATCCATCATCCGCGCCAGCAGGCCGGCATCCAGGCTGCCCCAGTTGACACCGATACGAACCGGCTTGTCGTACTTCAGCGCCAGTTCGATGATGGTTGCGAACTGGTCGTCGCGCTTGCGCCCGAACCCGACGTTACCGGGATTGATGCGGTACTTGGCCAGGATTTCGGCGCAGTCGGGCACTTTGCGCAGCAGCTGATGGCCGTTGTAATGGAAATCCCCGATCAGCGGCACTTCACAGGACATCATTTCCAGCCGGCGCTGGATCTCGGGCACCGCTTGCGCGGCCTCCAGCGTGTTCACGGTGATGCGCACCAGCTCCGAACCCGCACGTGCCAGCTCGGCCACCTGCTGTGCGGTGGCGCGGGCATCGGCCGTGTCCGTATTGGTCATCGACTGCACGACGATGGGATGGCAGCTGCCGACCGCCACCTTGCCGATGCGCACGGTGGGGGTTTGGCGGCGGACCGCGGCCTGGACCTGGGCGCTCACGTCATTCACTGGATTCGGCATTGCCCGCCCGGCTCAGGGTCGGCCAGGCATCCCGCAGGTAAATCCACATCGACCAGAACGTCAGCACGGCCGCTATGTACAACAGCAGTTCGCCGATCAACGCGATCGGCAAGCGGAACAGGTCGTCGTGGTACAGCAAAAAACCGATGGCGGTCATCTGGAAGCCGGTTTTGAGCTTGCCGATCCCGCTGACCTTGACCAGCGCCCGTTCACCGAGTTCGGACATCCATTCGCGCAACGCGGAGATGGTGATCTCGCGGCCGATGATCACCGCGGCGGCGACTGCGAAGACGGCCTGGTAGCTTTCCTGGCGCTGCACCAGCAACACCAGCGCCGTGGCGACCATGATTTTGTCCGCGACGGGGTCCAGGAATTCACCAAATCGTGACATCTGGGCCGTCTTGCGGGCGATGTAGCCGTCCGCCCAGTCAGTCAGCGCGGCGGTCACGAAAATGACCACGCAGGCGACGTTGGACCACCCAACGGGCAAGTAGAAAAACAGCACCAGCACGGGCACCAGCGCGATGCGCAGCAGCGTCAGAATGGTGGGGACGGTTATGTGCATCGTGTGTTTGTCAGGCCAGGCATCGGAGCGCGCTCATTATCGCAGACCCGGGACGAAACCGAAATGGCGAGCAGCGGCGCTCAATGCAGCGCACGGAATATTTCTTCGGCCAACACCCGGCTGATGCCGGGCACGCTGGACAACTCGTCGACGCCGGCCTTGCTGACGCCCTGCAGCCCGCCGAAATGGTTCAGCAACGCGCGCCGTCGTCGCGGCCCGATGCCCGCAATCCGCTCCAGGGCAGACTTCGTGCCCGCCTTCTGGCGCCGGCCGCGATGCCCGGTAATGGCGAAGCGGTGCGCTTCGTCCCGCAGCTGCTGCACCAGGTGCGAGGCCGGCGACTCCGGGCCGGGCCGAAAACTCCGGTAAGGCGCGGGGAGGATCCATTCCTCGTATCCGGCGCGGCGCGACACGCCCTTGGCGATGCCGAGCAGCGGGATTCCCGTCAGGCCGAGTTCCGCAAATACCTCCTCGGCCTGGCGCAGCTGGCCTTTGCCGCCGTCGATCACCACCAGGTCCGGCAGCACCCCCTCCTCCGCCTGGACGCGCTCATAACGGCGCACAAGCACCTGGCGCATGGCCGCGTAGTCGTCGCCCGGCGTGATCCCTTTCAGGTTGTAACGCCGGTAGCGCGACTTGACCGGCCCGTTGTCATCGAACACCACGCAGGAGCCCACCGCCTGGTTGCCGGCCGTGTGCGAGATATCGAAACACTCCAGCGTGCCGGGAGTTTCCGCGAGGCCCAGCAACTCTTGCAGCGACTCCAATTGCGCCGCCAGATTGGCGCGGCTGGCCAGGCGCATTTTCAATGCCTGCGCGGCGTTACGCCCGGCCAGCTCCACCATCTTGCGGCGCTCGCCGCGTGGACGGGCCTGGATGCGGATCCGTTTGCCGGCTTTCTCACTGAAAACCTGCTCCAGCAGGGCGCGGCCAACAATGGGGTGCGAAATCACCATCTGCGCGGGCGGCTGACGCTCCTGGTAGTACTGGCCGATGAAGGCCTCCAGCACTTCGGACGCTTCCAGGCCCTCGGCCTGGCTGGGGAAATAGCTGCGCTGGCCCAGGTTGCGGCCGCTGCGAATCGAGACCAGTTGCACGCCACTGCGACCCTGCTCCTGCGCGACCGCCAGAAAATCGATGTCACCGCGGCTGCCGGCCACGAATTGCTGTGCCTGCATCTGCTTCAGCGTATTGATCTGGTCGCGGTACAGCGCGGCCGACTCGAACTCGAGCGCCTGCGCGGCCTGCTCCATACGCGCGATCAAACGGGTCAACACCTCCTGGTTCTTGCCCTGCAAAAACAGGCTGGCGTCGTTGACCTGTTCGGCGTAATCGCCGCGACTGACCCGACCCACGCAGGGGGCCGTGCAGCGCCGGATCTGGTACTGCAGACAAGGCCGGCTGCGGTGCGCGTAGTAACTGTCTTCGCAGTTGCGCAGGCGGAACAGTTTCTGGATCAGGTTAATGCTCTCGCGCACCGACCCGGCCGAGGGAAAGGGACCGAAATAACGTTTGCCGCGGTCGCGGGCGCCGCGGTGAAAAGCGATCCGCGGAAAATCGTGGTCGGTGGTCAGCACGATCCAGGGATAGGACTTGTCGTCCTTCAGCAGTACGTTGTAGCGCGGCTTGAGGGACTTGATCCACTCGTTTTCGAGCAGCAGCGCCTCGCCCTCGGAGCGCGTCAGGCCGATCTCGATCTGTGCGATGCGCGCCACCATTCGCATGATTCGCTCGCCCTTGGGCCGCGCGTCGAAATAACTCGCCACGCGTTTGCGCAGGTTGCGCGCCTTGCCCACGTACAGCGGCTCGCCCAGAGCGTCGCGCATCAGGTACACGCCGGGCCGGGTCGGCAGGCGCGCCGAGAAGGTCTTGCCGTCGAAGCCTGTGGCGGGGGAATCGGACACGACTCGTGCAGCGCTCAGTCGGCGGCGGCCAGCAAGTCACGAACCCGTTGCAGGTCGGCGAGCGTATCGACGCCGGCGGGGATGGCTTCACAGGCCCGGGCCATACGGATTTTGCGCCCGGCTTCCAAAAAACGCAGCTGCTCGAGTTTTTCGGATTGCTCCAGTTCACCGGGCGCGGTCGCGGCGAAGGCGCGCAGTGCGCCCGCACGGTAAGCGTACAGACCGATGTGCCGTTTCCAGACCGTCTGCGCCGCGGCACGCGGGTAAGGGATGGCCGCACGGCTGAAATACAATGCGGCGCCGCTTCGATCGACCACGACCTTGACCGAATTCGGATCGCTGGCCTCGTCGGCCGAGGCGACCGGCCAGTACAGGCTGGAAACGTCCGCGTCGGGATCCGCGGTCAGCAGCGCGGCCACCTGCTCCAGGCAGGCGGAGGGCATCAGCGGCTCGTCGCCCTGCAGGTTCACGACCAGGGTTTCGTCGTCCCATCCGAGCCGGTCCGCGCACTCGGCGATCCGGTCGCTGCCGCTTTGGTGGTCGGGAGAGGTCATAACCGCCTGCGCGCCCAGGCGCTCGGCGACGGCGTGGATCGCCGCGTCGTCCGTGGCGATGACCACGGCGCTGGCCGAGGCCTGCACGGCGCGCCGGTAGACGTGTTCGATCAACGGCCGGCCGGCGATCTCCAGCAGCGGCTTGCCCGGCAGGCGCATCGACGCATAGCGCGCCGGAATGACGACGCGGAACCCGCTCATCGCCGCTGCTCCATGGCGGAGAGTTCCTGCTGGGAGACCTCGC
>JAVVFH010000005.1:0-38510 GCA_032250585.1 Lysobacterales bacterium | reverse complement strand
CCATCAGGACTTCTGGCTCCACGACAGGGACCAGACCAGCCTCCTGGCAGAGTGCCGCATAACGGGCCAGCGCATGGGCGTTGGCTTCTACACAGGCTGCACTGGGCATGTTTTCGCCAATGGTGATGACCGCGCGCCACTTCGCAAAACGCGCTCCCAGCTCGTGGTATTCCTGCAAACGCTCGCGCAAGCCGTCCAGACCTTCGGTCACTTTCTCGCCGGGATGCCCGGCCAGGGCGTGCGCGCCGGCGTCGACCTTGATGCCGGGAATAATGCCCGCACCCTGCATGTACTTAACCAGCGGCGTTCCATCGGAGGTGGATTGGCGGATGGTTTCGTCGAAAAGGATCGCGCCGCTGATGTGCTCGGCCAGGCCGGGCGTCGTCAACAGCATTTCACGGTAAGCGCGCCGGTTTTCTTCCGTGCACTCCACGTTCACGGAATCAAAACGTTTCTGGCAGGTTCCCGTACTTTCATCGATCGCCAGAATGCCCTTGCCCTCGGCAACCATGGCCTCTGCGACAGCCACCATATCCATACTGTTCATTTCTTACTCCTTGAAATTGCGGACCGGGGCCGAGGCCTGGAAACGGCCGTTACCCACGATCCGGGATTTGATCCGGACCTTGATTTTACTGCGTGCGGCTTCAGATGACCAAGCGGCCGGATCAGCGAACGCCCACCATTCAATGCAGGTCGAGTTCAGACTGGTGTTCGCAATTTCCGTCCGCCCCCACCTTGATCAGGCGGAGCGTGTTGGTGCCGCCCTCGTCACCGGTTTTGTCACCCATGGTGAGGATCACCCGGTCACCGGCCTTAACGAAACCGCGGCGCCACAAAGCCTGCAAGGCTTCCTGGGCGGCCGCGTTCATGTCTTCTTCGTGCGGCACGTGCAAAACGGCATATACGTTTCGAAACAGTGCCATTCGGCGACGGCTGGAGGCATTTGGCGACAAGCCGTAGATGGGCACCGAGGACGGCACGCGGGACAGCCACTGCGCGGTCGACCCGGACTCGGTCAGAGCCAGAATGGCCTGCACCGAAACATTGGTCGCCATGAACATCGCGGCCATCGCGATGGCCTGGTCGATGCGCTGAAACCGGACATTGAGCTGTGTGATGTCGCCTTCGAGATCGAAATGGCGCTCGGCGCCGAGGCAGATGCGGTTGACCGCCTCGACGACCTTGACCGGGTGTTTTCCGATAGCCGTTTCCGCCGACAGCATAATGGCATCGGTGCCGTCGATCACCGCATTGGCGACGTCGAGCACTTCGGCCCGGGTCGGTATGGGATTTTCGACCATCGACTGCATCATCTGTGTGGCCGTGGCCACCGCTCGATTGTAAGCCAGCGCCGTGCTGATGATTCGCTTTTGCAGCCCGGGCAGTTCCGCATCACCGATTTCAACGCCCAGGTCGCCGCGTGCGACCATGACCGCATCGGTGACATCGCAAATGCTTTCCAGATTATTCAACGCCTCGATACGCTCGATTTTTGCGACCAAAGCCGCCTCGCTGCCGGCTTCCCTGAGCAGTCTGCGCGCCTGCTCGATATCGCCGGCCACGCTGACGAATGATACGGCAAGGTAATCCACGTCCATTTCGGCCGCCAGCGCGATGTGCGGAAAATCGTGCGCCGCCAGCCCCGAAACCGAAAGGCCTCCACCCTGCAGATTGAGTCCCTTGCGGTCCTTGAGGTAGCCGCCGTTTTCGACCACACAGTGCACGCGGCCGCTTTCGATCGCATCGACGCGCATTGAGATCATGCCGTCGTCCAGCAACAGCACGTCGCCGGGCTTGACGTCCTGCGGGAGCGCTGGATAACTCACCCCCACCCGGTGACGATCACCTGGGACGTCCGGGTCGGCCGCATCCAGCATGAAATGATCTCCTGGCTCAAGCTGCACACCGCCGCTCGCGAACCGTTCGACACGGATCTTTGGGCCCTGCAGATCGGCCAGCAGTGCGACTTCCCGACCCAATCGACCCGACACCTCCCGGACCAGGCGTGCCCGCCGGCGCTGGTCTTCCGAAGTACCATGGGACATATTAAGGCGGAATACATCGGCGCCAGCCCGGATCATGCCCTCGAGCACTTCCGGATCGTCGGTCGCCGGTCCCAGCGTCGCGATGATCTTGGTGCGGCGCAGTTGTCCCGGCTTTATGTGAGCATCCAGAATCATGAAGTCCATTATAGGTTATTGGTATGACCAAGAGTGACCGGCTATCACTGCCTTTCCTGACGCGGCTTATCCTGGGGCTGATCGATCCGGGCGTGGAGTTCATCCGCCAAGGAAACGGCATGACCCAGGTCCTTCAGCGCATGGGAGGTGCAGCGGGAGATGTCGGCAAGCGGATCGGCCAGAGGTGCCGACCAGGCCGAGCGGGCAATGGCAACTATTCGTATCACCGGGCGACTGAGGCCCGCCAAGACTAAGGAACCTCTGATCAACTATGCGCCCGTGCATAATTGATCAGAGGTTCCCTAACCCTTTGCAGCGGCTTCGAGCGCGGCCACCGCAGGCAGCTTTTTCCCCTCGACGAATTCCAGAAATGCGCCGCCGCCGGTTGAAATGTAGCTGATGTCTTCCGTCACACCGAACTGATCGATCGCTGACAAAGTGTCACCGCCGCCCGCAATGCTGATCGCCGAAGAGCGCTGGATCGCTTCGGCAACCGCCCGGGTGCCGGTCGCGAAATGCCTGAACTCGAATACGCCGACCGGGCCGTTCCAGATGATGGTGCCCGCGCCAGCGATAATATCGGCATAGCGGACCACGGTCAGCGGGCCGATATCCAGGATCATCTCATTCTCGCGGATGTCTTCGACATGCCGCACGATGGGCTCGGCGTGCTCGGAAAATTCGGTGGCAACCAGCACGTCGCGGGGGATAGGGATGGAGCCGCCATTCGCGTGAGCTTTCTGGATCAACTGCTGGGCCTGGCCGATCAGATCGGGCTCGTAAAGCGACTTGCCGACATCATGACCGGCCGCAGCGATGAACGTGTTGGCGATACCGCCGCCGACGATCAATTCGTCGACCCGGTCCAGCAACGCGTCGAGCACGCCCAGCTTGCTGGAGACCTTGGCGCCGCCGACGATCGCCAGTAAGGGGCGTTCGGGATCCTGCAGGGTCTTTTTCAAAACGCCCAGTTCCCTGCTGAGCAGTGGGCCGGCGCAGGCTTTGGGGGCGTAACGGATCACCCCCTCGGTGGAAGCTTGCGCGCGGTGGGCCGTGCCGAAGGCATCCATCACGAAGACATCGCAGAGCGCCGCCATGGCGCGCGCCAATTTGTCGTCGTTGCTTTTTTCGCCCGGATTGAAACGGACGTTTTCGCAGAGCACGACTTCGCCCGTCGCGACTTCCAATCCGTTCAGCCAGTCATCGACCAGCCTGACGTCTTTTTCCAACAACTCCGAAAGCCGTTCCGCGACCGGTGCCAGCGAAAACCGCGGCTCCGGCTCGCCTTCGACCGGTCGGCCGAGGTGCGACAGAAGAATGACTTTGGCACCCTTGTCCAGCGCCATCCGGATCGTCGGCAGGGCCGCCCGGATGCGCGCATCCGAGCCGATTTTACCGTCGCTCACGGGAACGTTGAGATCTTCCCGGATCATGACCCGCTTGCCGTCCAGATCCAGGTCCTCCATGCGCAGATAGCTCATGATTCCTCAAGCATTCATCAGTGCGATCGTCATATCCAGCATGCGGTTGCTGAATCCCCATTCATTGTCGTACCAGCTAAGCACCTTGACCAGCTTTCCTTCCATGACCCGCGTCAAACCGGCATCGAAAATGGATGAATGGGGGTTGTGGTTGAAATCGATCGACACCAGCGGTTCGTCGTTATAGCCCAGCACCCCGGCCAGCGCGCCTTCGGAAGCTTCGCGGATCAGGGCATTGATCTCCTCGACGCTGGTCGAGCGGCCGGCGATGAAACTCAGGTCGACGACCGAGACATTGATCGTCGGGACGCGCATCGAGAAGCCGTCCAGCTTGCCGTTCAATTCCGGCAGGACCAGCCCCACGGCCGCGGCCGCGCCAGTCTTGGTCGGAATCTGGCTCATGGTGGCGGAACGGGCGCGGCGCAGATCTTTGTGAAACACATCGGTCAAAACCTGGTCGTTGGTATAGGCGTGAATGGTGGTCATCAGGCCGCTTTCGATTCCGACGCCTTCGTGCAGCACCTTGGCCAGCGGGGCCAGGCAATTGGTCGTGCACGAAGCGTTGGAGATCACCCGGTCGCTGGCGCGCAGCGTGTCGTGGTTGACCCCGTAGACGACCGTGTTATCGACACCCTGCCCCGGCGCGGAAATGATGACTTTCTTGGCACCGGCATCGAGATGGGCGCCGGCGGCCTCCCGGCTGCAGAACAGCCCGGTGCATTCATACACGACGTCGATGCCGAGCTCGCCCCAGGGCAGTTGGGATGGATCGCGTTCCGAGAACACCTTGACGCGATCGCCATTGATGAGGAGCCCGTCCTCATCCGCCGTTGCGGTGCCGGGAAAACGCCCGTGAGCGGTATCGTATTGGGTGAGGTGCGCGTTGGTCTTCGCATCGGCCAGGTCGTTGATGGCGACGATCTGGAACTCGTCGTTGCGATCGTATTCGTAGACAGCGCGCATGATGTTGCGCCCGATGCGGCCGTAACCGTTGATTGCAATTTTGATGGACATGGTGTATTGAGCTCCTGGGTTCAAGGTTGTTGTCTGGCAGCCGACAGCGAATCGCGGACGGCCTGGCTGACGCAGTCTACAGTCAGCCCGAAGTGTTCGAAAAGTACGTTGCCGGGCGCCGAAGCACCGAAGCGGTCGATCCCGACCACGCGGCCGGCGTCGCCCACGAATGCAGCCCAACCGTCGCTGACCCCGGCCTCGACGGCCACTCGCGCACGCAGGCCTGGGGGCAGAACCGTATCGCGGTAGGCCGTTTCCTGGCGAACGAACAAACCGGGGCTGGGCATCGACACGACGTTCACCGCAATACCGTCGGACGACAGTGACCGGGCGGCGTCCATCGCGAGCCTGACCTCGGAACCGGTCGCGATGATGACCGCGTCGACCTCTTTGCCCGAATCACGCAGCAGGTATCCGCCGCGCCTGATGTTCTCCAGTTGTGACTCAGAGCGTTCCTGGTGCGGCAAGGCCTGGCGCGTAAAAATCAGGGCCGTCGGCCCGCCGGCATTTTCGATAGCGCACTTCCACGCGACCGCGGATTCGACCGTGTCACAAGGCCGCCAGACCTCAAGGTTCGGAATCAGCCGCAGGCTGGCGACCTGCTCTACCGGTTGGTGTGTCGGCCCGTCTTCGCCCAGACCGATCGAATCGTGCGTATAGACATGGATGTTGCGCACCGGGATCAGTGCCGACATCCGCACCGCGTTGCGGGCGTAGTCCGAGAAAACCAAAAAGGTGGCGTTGTAAGGGATGAAACCGCCGTGCAGGCCGAGTCCGTTGCAAATTGCGGCCATACCGAATTCTCGCACGCCGAAATAAATGTAATTGCCGGATTCGGACCCTTCATTGACGTCCATGCTGCCGGACCAGATCGTGTTGTTCGACCCGGCCAGGTCGGCGGAACCGCCGATCAGTTCGGGCAGCATCGGCCCAAATGCTTCCAGGGCCATCTGCGAGGATTTTCGGGTTGCGACGTCACCCCCGGCGGCCTGCAGTCCGGCGATGATCCCGCTTGCGCGCTCTTCCCAGTCGGTCGGCAAGTCGCCGGCCAGCCGGCGCTCGAATTCCTCGGCCAGGCCGGCGAAATCCTGGCGATAGGCATCGAATCTGGCCCGCCAGTCGGCTTCGGCTGCCGCCCCGGACTCGCGCGCGTCCCAGGCCTCGACAATTTCGGGCGGGATTTCAAAGGGCGGGTAATTCCAGCCCAGGTTTTTCCGTGCCGCGGCGATTTCGGCTTCACCCAGCGGCGCGCCGTGGGTGCTTTCGCTGCCCTGCTTGTTCGGCGCGCCGAAACCGATGATCGTACGCGCACAGATCAGCGTCGGCCGGACCGTTTCCGCACAGGCGGTATCAATCGCCTGCTGGATTTCAACCGGGTCATGCCCGTCCACGCCACGTATGACCTGCCAGCCATAGGCTTCGAAACGGGCCGGCGTGTCATCGCTGAACCAGCCGCTGACTTGCCCGTCGATGGAAATTCCGTTGTCATCCCAGATCGCGATCAGTTTGCCGAGGCCGAGGCGGCCCGCCAGCGAACAGGCTTCATGCGAAACGCCTTCCATCATGCAGCCATCGCCCAGAAACACCCAGGTTCGATGATCGACTATCTCGTGTCCGCCGCGATTGAAGCGCTCGGCAAGCACCTTCTCCGCCAGCGCCATACCGACCGCGTTGGCAATGCCCTGGCCCAGCGGACCGGTGGTGGTTTCAACACCCGGCGTTTCCCCGTATTCCGGGTGGCCAGGCGTTTTCGAGTGCAACTGGCGGAAATTTTTCAGTTCCGACAACGGCAGGTCGTAGCCGGTCAGGTGCAGCAAAGAGTAGATCAGCATGGAGCCGTGACCGTTGGAGAGCACGAAGCGATCACGGTCCGGCCACGACGGGTTCGACGGACTGTGTTTCAGGTTGTCGTTCCAGAGCACTTCGGCGATATCAGCCATGCCCATCGGCATCCCCGGATGTCCCGAGTTGGCCTCCTGGACAGCGTCCATCGACAGGGCGCGAATGGCGTTGGCAAGTTCCAGTCGGGTGGGCATCGGGCTTTCCTGTTTTCAGAGTTAAGGTGTGTTTTGGACGCTGCACTTGCGGGTGAGTGTCCCGCAAAAGCGCAGCCTCGTAATTCTGCCGATAGTGATCTTGCGGAGCAAGCGCTGGCGGTCGATCAACGACCGCGACTCAAACGCGACTCGCCGCTTTACCGAATTTCTGCAGACGACCGGCCTTGTAATCGGCCCAGTACACGTCCAGCTCCTTTTTCACCGTCGGCAGCAGGAAGTAGATACCCAGCACGTTCGGAAAGGCCATGGCGAAGATCATCGCGTCCGAAAAATCGATGACGGAACCGAGCTGCATCGACGAGCCGATAACGATGAAAGACAGGAACAACGCCTTGTACACGAGATCGGTCATCAGGGTTTCGCCAAACAGGTAAGTCCATGCTTTCAATCCGTAATACGACCAGGAAATCATCGTGGAAAAGGCGAAAAGCACAACCGCGACGGTCAGCACCCAGGGGAACCAGGGCAGGGCCGATTCAAAGGCGGCCGACGTCAGGGCCACACCCTGGCCCGGATCGATGGAGGGATCCCAGGTTCCGGTAATGATGATCACGAGCGCGGTGATCGTACACACCACGACCGTGTCGATAAACGGTTCGTAAAGGGCCACAAACCCCTCGGTTACCGGCCGGTTCGTCCGCACGGCGGCGTGCGCAATCGCCGCCGAGCCGATGCCGGCCTCGTTCGAGAACGCGGCGCGTTTGAAACCCTGGAACAGGACGCCGATCACTCCGCCGGCAACGCCCTCCGGGCTGAAGGCGCCAATTACGATAGCGAACAGGGCGGCCGGCAACTGGGGCAGGTTCATGGAAATAATCACCAGGCCCGCAGCCACGTAGGTGACCCCCATGAAGGGAACGATTTTGGAGGTTACCCGGGCGATGCTCTGGATTCCCCCGATCACGACGAGCCCCACCAGCAGAGCCACCACGAGCCCGAATAACCAACCCTTGTCCGCCAGCCAGCTCTGATCTCCGCCGGTTACCGCGACGACCTGGCTGAAACTCTGGTTCGCCTGAAACATGTTGCCGCCGCCGAAAGAACCGCCGACACAGAATATGGCAAACAGCACGGCGAGAATCTTGCCCAGCGTTTTCAGTTTGTCGCTGCGCTCAGCCAGGCCCTTGGACAGGTAATACATCGGTCCACCGGACACTGTACCGTCCGTATATTCATTGCGGTATTTGACCCCCAGCGTGCACTCCACGAATTTCGACGACATACCCAAAAACCCGGCCAAAATCATCCAGAAGGTTGCGCCCGGACCGCCGAGTGAAACGGCCACCGCGACGCCGGCTATGTTGCCCAGCCCGACGGTGCCGGAAAGCGCGGTCGCGAGGGCTTGAAAATGCGTGACCTCGCCGGCGGCCAGGGGATCGCTGTACACGCCGCGAACCAACTGAAAACCGTGCCTGAACGCTCTGAAATTGATGAAGCGAAAATAAAATGTGAACAGCGTCGCCGCGAAAATCAGCCAAACGAGCACGAAGGGGATCTGCACGCCGGCGACCGGAAAAGAAGAGAAAATGAACCCGGCGACGGCGTCTGCAAACGGCTTGACTGCTTCATCGATCCGTTCGTCGACGCCGGCGGCCTGCACTGGAAGACTGAAGATCAGGCACAAGGCTGCCAACGAAGTTTTTCTTATAATGTACATCGGGCTCTCCGGGAGAATTCGGATTCAGGGAACGACCGTAACGGGCACGGGGGAGATCTGCAGCAGCGAATTCGCAACGCTGCCGAACAACTGCGTTCGAATCCGGGAGGATCCTGTTTTGCCGACGACAATATTCGTAGCACCCAGCTCGCGCGCCAACTCGACGAGTGTTTCGGCCGGATGGCCGTGACGGATGGCCCCTGCGACCGAAATATCCCGTGCTGCGAACCGCTTCAGTACCGGGTCGACGATTTCACGATGTGCCCGATCGAGTTCGGCCTCGCGGCGCTTGTGCCGCTCGGCGTTTTCCTGGGGCGTATTGAATGAGTAGGGTGACCATTCGATCACGTGGGCGATTATCACGTGGAGGTTCGAGGCCTCGGCCCAATTGGCTGCATAGTCCAACGCGCGCTCGCTGCATTCACTGCAATCGATTCCCACCAGCAATACCTGGCTCATTGGTCTGTTCCTCCAGAAAATTACAATCCGCGAAGATTACACGATGTATCGAAACCCTGACGGCTCAGGTCCCCGGGGCCTCGCGCCACTTGATCGAGCAGCCCATCGAAGGAAGCTGATGCTCCGGCCCCCTGCCGGTCTCGGCAACCCGCTTCATGGCCTCATACAGTTCACGTCGTAAATCACCACTGTCCGGACGTCTGCCGCTCTCGTCCAGGCGCCCCCGGTACTGCAATTCAAGATCCGCGTTATAGCCGAAAAAGTCCGGCGTGCATACCGCACCGTAGGCTTTGGCAACCTCCTGCGTGGCGTCTAAAAGGTACGGAAACGGGTAGCCGTTTTCGGTGGCGGCGCGCTGCATGTTCTCAAAAGAATCTTCCGGGTACGCTGCGCTGTCGTTCGAGTTGATCGCAACACTGTTGACGCCCAGTCGGGCAAGATCACGGGCGTCACGGACCAGTTTCGGATTGATCGCCCGGACGTAGGGACAATGATTACAGATGAACATCACCAGCAGGCCGTTTGGGCCCAGGCAGTCCCTTAAAGTCCAACGCCGCCCGTCCACGCCTTGCAGGGCAAAATCCGGTGCCTTCGCACCAAATTCGCAAACAGGAGTTTCTGTCCTGACCATGATCTGCCTTGCTGCCAGCCCGAAGCGCGCAGTATATCAGGCCCCGGCCTGTATTTTGGGACGTGATTTACTTTCGGAATTTGCTATGATTGGGTTAAACTTTCGGTAAATTCTGCCCTCTAAGGTCAACACGAACACAAACGACACGGCATACGGGATCAATATCCAGGACTGATGGGCTTCATCACAAAATTTAGCGGAAGCACGCGGGGCGTTTTATGCTCCGCCGTCGTTATGTCTTTCGCAGGCAATGCCCTGCACGCAGACAGCCTGCCCGCATCGGCTTTTCTTTTCGCGGGTGAAACCGTGAGTTTACTGGCCGCGAAGACCGAGGCCGCACCGGCGCCCGGGCCCTACCATTTGCTACGGGATTATGATCATTCCGGATTGAATTTTGATCTCGGCGGCAGTGAAACGAGAAAACTCCAACTTCAACTCCAGCAACCGCTGCTTCTGAGCATGGGTTCACAAACCAGGCAGCTTGATAATGGCAGCCGGCTGATTGGACTGGGTGCCACGCTGAACATGCCCTTGACCGACCGTTTCAGCCTGTCTGGAAGTGCGGAAAAACAACTGGCGGACGCGCGCTTTTATTCCCTCGGAAGCATTCAGTGCATGAACGGAACCCTGGGCCCGGACTCCTACATCGCTTCGGGCTGTCGTTTTGTGAACGAGCCGCTGGCATCATCCGAGCACCAGCGCATCAGTCTGGGCGCTCGTTACGACTCCGGTAAAGCCTCGGCGTCCATCGACTGGTTTACGCACGACGCTGCGATCAGCACTGGAACGGCCCACCGCTTCGACTCCGGCATCGCAGCTGCAGCACGGGAGAGCCGTTTTTTAGCAACCCATATGGTCAACCCGCTGCTCGGGGAATCAGGCGAATCCGATCCCTTACGGATGCTCAACCGTGAAGCCAGCGGTGTCGATCTCAAGTTCAAGGTAGGGCTCACGACCGACACCAGCGGTGATTTGAGGCTTGGACTCGCCTTTACACGAATATTCGATGCCGGCTACGAGGGCGGCTATTCAATTGGCGACCCGGTTTCATGGGCCATCGCGGAACCTTTCAATGCCGGGCGCATGAACCTCGAATGGACCCGCGGGTCTTTCAGCAGTGGCATCCAGGGCTTTTATCACGATTCGGTGAATTTACTCGATCGCAACAGTCTCGACAGCGTCACCACCTTCGATGTCTACTTTACGTGGCAGACGCCGTGGAAAGCCAACCTTACTGTCGGTGCCGGTAACGTTCTGAATGCAGGAAACAACAGCGCAGTGAAAAACGACGCCAAGCCCACGGACCCGCTCGAATCCATTTACGGCCGAATCCCGTATGTGCGTTACAAGCAAGACCTGTAACCCGCAATATCGGCCTCCACTGTCAATGCATCCCGTCCGGGCGCGAAAACCGGCCCCTGTTGCAAAGGTGACATACGTCATCCTCTCGCAACCGGCCTGTCCTGGCGATCGTCACGAACCGGCCGACGGCCGGGCCGAATCGGCAGCCCTGAAATTTCGAGATGGAATCGCGCGCTCGCGCAGGAGAAGATTGTTGAGCATGAATACTTGGACCCTTAGCCTCCTGGCGCTCGTCATCAGCTTGCCCCTGCACGCAGCTGAAGGCTTTTCGTCACTGGAAGAGCAGATGAGCGGCAGCGAATTTACGGCCGCGGGGCTCGACAAGCTGTCACAGCAAGAGTTAACCGCGTTGAACAACTGGATTCGAAGTCGCTCTCTGGCCACCCTGGATACGCCGAAGACCGACGCATCCGAACGGGGGCTCGAGAACCAGAAAGCCAGCACGACGGATCGTTCGGCATTCAGCTCCAGGATCAAGGGCAGCTTCACCGGCTGGGACGGAAACACCGTTTTCGAACTGGAAAACGGCATGATCTGGGAACAGGCGGACGACGAAAGGTTCTACATTCGGGAAATCCAGAACCCGGCCGTCACGATCGAACCCGGTATCTTCAAGACTTGGCGACTCAGCGTCGAGGGCTACTCCTCGGCGTGCAAAGTCAAGCGCATCCAGTAATCGGCCGCGAAGTTGCATCAGACGGTCAAAGATTCTGCCTCAAGTCCCGATTGATGTTTATCCGTTGCCGCATTGCTTTGCGCTGCCGGCGGCTGCGAAACAACAGGACCCGGACCACCAGATACGCGATGGCCGCCAGAGCCATCACCGCGAACGGCCCCAGCGGGGACGGCGCTACGAATCCGCCAGTTGCCCACCAGTACCAGCCGAACCCGCCAAGAAACAGGGTAATGACAGCATAACTGATCATGTTCAGGCGATAGATCCGCTCACGCAGCCTGCGCGCGCGAAAAACCTCCAGATCCTGCTCCGTTGCCTCACCGAGTTGATAACCACAATATGAGCAAATGGCCGCGCGGCTGGAGATTTTCTTGCCGCATTCGGGACATGCAATGATTGCCATGTGACGTTCCACTGAGTTATTTCAACCCCCGCAAGGTAACATTAACGGAGGAGCCATGTGAGCGACCTGGCTGGATTTTCAGGGGCCGAAAAACCTCAATTCCGCGCACAAGCCACCCGTATCACGGTTTTTGAAGTGGATCGACCAGCCGTATAGTTCGCACAGCCGCTTGACGATGGCCAAACCCAGGCCGGCACCTTTGCCCGTGATGTTCTGACCCCGGTAGTGACGCTCGAAGACGCGCTCCAGATCCTCTTCGGGAATGCCAGGGCCGGTGTCTTCGACACGAACGCGGCCGTTACCTATTGTAATCAAAACTTCGCCCTCGCTGGTGTAACGCATGGCGTTGCCGACGAGATTACCCACCGTCACCGCGACGACGGATTCCGGCGCGATCACGCTGACCTTGTCCTGCTCTTCCACGCGCAAAACCAGCGGCTTGCTGCCTATCAGAGGCTCGTAAAGGTGAACGACTTCATCAACGATGGTGCCCACGTTCTGAGACGCACTGTCCTTATCGATCCCCTGTTCGGCGCGGACAAGATGCAGCAGAGCGGTCGTGATATCAGCCGACTGCCGGGCCGCCCGGGCGATGCGCAGCAACCGCGTGCGCATTTTATCGTCCAGATCGGGCTGCGCCAGCAACAGTTCGGTCGCTCCGCTGATAACGGTCAACGGCGAGCGCAATTCATGACTCACATCGGCATTGAACTCCCGGTCACGCTCGACAAGGTGGTGCAGTCGCTCGGCATAGGAATCCAGGGCCGCAGCCAACTGGCCTACCTCGTCATCCGCAAAATGAGAGGCGAGCTCGCCGGGACGGGCATTCTCGCCGAGCATATCCAGGCGGTTCGCCAGATCGGTAACGGGTTTCATTACGCGTCGCGACGACCAGGCCCCGAGCATGAAGGAAAACACCGAGAACAGCAGCACGACCCCGATCAGAGCGAGTATCAACTGTTGCTTCAAGCGCTGATTGTCACTGACATCATAGATCAGGAATGCCCAGAGGTTTTCTTCTTTTCTCACCGCCGCCTTGAAAACACCATCGGCAATGCGGACATCGTGCACACCGGTCGGCAAATCGCGCACGTCGGGGCTGACGGTCTGGTTGGGGTCGCCCGGTCGCGTAATATAACCCTGGATACGGGTGTAGAAAGGCTCGACGACGGAGGGGTCGAGGCGCAACTGATTGACGTAATCATCCAGCTCCTGCTTCAGGGTCGCCCCGATCAACTGGTCCTCAAGATAGTTCTGCAGGAACAGCGCGCTCAGAGCGAACAACACGCTGAGCAGCGTGCCGAACAAAAGAAATGACAGAACGATCCGGCTTCTAAGTCGCTGGCGGTACTGCATCCGACTCGACCAGGCGGTAACCGATGCCATGACGCGTCTGGATCATGTTACTGCCAAACGGCTTGTCTATGGCGCTGCGCAATGAGTGGATGTGTACCCGCAGACTGTCACTGTCCGGCATTTCCTCTCCCCAGACTTCCATTTCCAATTCTGCCCGGGAAACGACGTTGGGCGAAGATTCCATCAGTCGATGCAGCAGTTTGAGCCCGATGGGATTGAGATAGATTTCCGTGTCGCCGCGGCTGACGTTCAGGGTATCGAGATTGTAAATCAGGTCACCGACTTTGAGTTCGCGCTGATTGCGCCGCCGGCCGCGACTGGCGAGCACGTTGAGCCGGGCAGCGACCTCCTGCAGTTCGAAGGGTTTGACGAGGTAATCGTCCGCGCCGGTGTCAAAACCGGCCAGTTTGTCTTCGAGGCGGTCGCGCGCCGTCAGCATCAGGACCGGCGTGTCCTTGCCCGCTTCGGACCGGAGCTTGCGACAGACTTCCAGCCCATCCATTCCCGGCAGCGCAAGATCCAGTACGATCGCGTCGAAATCGTTCACTACGGCGAGATGCAAGCCGGTGACGCCGTCACCCGCGAAATCGACCGTGTGGCCCTGGTCCTCCAGGTAATCGCCCAGATTGGCGGCGATATCCGGGTTGTCTTCGATGATCAGGACGCGCATCGTCCAGTACCGCGACCCTTAAAGTTCGACACGACCAGCGCCATAAGATGCGTCGCAGGACAGTAGTGGCCTGTTACAGGCCACTAGAATCGGTCTCCCAGCACTTCGACGCCTTCGAGCCCCTTGGCCAGAGTTTCCGCGTCGCCGCCTTCGTCGAGCTTGATCATCAAGCGTACCTCGTTGGCAGAGTCTGCATGGCGTAACGCGTCATCGTAGGAGATTTTGCCCTCCTTGTACATCTTGAACATGCACTGGTCAAAAGTGATCATGCCATGATGCCCGGAATCGCGCATCACGAGCTTCAACTCGTTGATCTCGCCTTTACGCAGCAAGTCCTTGACCAGCGGAGTAGCCAGCATCACTTCGAAGGCCGCCCAGCGACGCGATCCGTCGACCGACGGTATCAATTGCTGGGCGATCGTGGCACGCAGATTGAATGACAGGTCGAGCAGCAACTGCTCGCGCATGTCGTCCGGGAAAAAATGCAGAATTCGATCCATCGCCTGGTTGGCGTTGTTGGCATGCAAGGTGGCCAGCACCAGGTGGCCGGTCTCGGCGAAGGTAATGGCGTGCTCCATGGTTTCCCGGGTCCGGACCTCCCCAATCAGGATTACGTCCGGCGCTTGGCGAAGTGTATTCCTCAACGCTACTTCGAACGACTCGGTATCGATACCGACTTCGCGCTGGGTAACCAGACTCTTGCCGTGCTGATGCACGTACTCGATCGGATCTTCGATAGTGATGATATGGCCGGTAACCCGCTTGTTACGGTAACCAACCATCGCAGCCATGGAGGTCGATTTACCGGTGCCGGTTGCGCCCACGAACAGGATAATGCCGCGCTTTTCCAGCGACAGCTCAACCATCGCGTCCGGACACCCCAACTCCTCGAAAGTGGGAATGCGTGTCTCGATTCGCCGGCAGACCATGCCGGTCATGCCCTGCTGCACGAAAGCGCTAACGCGGTAGCGCACGTCCGGGCCCAGGGAATAGGCGAACTGGCACTCCTGAGTATTTCGAAACTCTTCTCTCTGACGCTCGGACATCACACTGAGTACGATCTCGCGACATTTTTCGGAGGTGAGCAAATCCGTCGAAATGGGTTTGATCTTGCCGTGCACCTTGATGCACGGAGGGGCATCCACGGTCACGAAAAGATCGGATCCGACTTCTTCATGCAGTTGCTTCAGCCAACCGTCTATGACTTTCATCGTCCTGTCTCCCTACTGGAACATCTTCTTGTCAACCGCCCGTCTGGCCGCCTGAATCTTGTTGATGATACCGCGCGACACCAACGCCTCCAACGCCTGATCGAGCGTTTGCATGCCGGTGTTTTGTCCTGTCTGGATGGCGGAGTACATCTGGGCGACCTTGTCTTCCCTGATCAGATTGCGGATGGCGGGGGTGGCCACCATGATCTCCCAGGCCGCGACGCGGCCGCCTCCAATCCGCTTCAGCAGTGTCTGCGTGATCACCGAGCGAAGAGACTCCGAAAGCATCGAACGGACCATCGATTTCTCGCCTGCCGGAAACACATCGATGATGCGGTCGATCGTCTTGGGCGCCGAACTGGTGTGGAGTGTGGAAAACACGAGGTGACCGGTTTCCGCTGCAGTCAGCGCCAGTCGTATGGTCTCGATATCCCGCATTTCTCCCACCAGGATAATGTCCGGGTCTTCGCGCAAGGCGGCACGCAAAGCCTGGTTGAAACCATGCGTGTCGCGGTGAATTTCGCGCTGGTTGATCACGCACTTCTTACTCTTGTGTACGAATTCGATCGGATCCTCGATGGTCAGCACATGACCCTCGACCTGAGTATTGAGGTGATCGATCATCGCAGCCAACGTGGTCGACTTACCTGAGCCGGTCGGGCCGGTCAGCAGGATCAAGCCCCTTGGCGCATCGATGATGTCCCGAAAGATGGGCGGCGCACCAATGTCCTCGAGCGTCCAGACTGCATCTGGAATGGTCCGGAATGCCCCGCCGACACCGCGGTCGTGATGAAAACAGTTGACACGGAAACGCGCCAGACCCTGTACCGCATATGAATAATCGACCTCGAGGTTCGCTTCGAAGTCACGCCGGTGTTGATCGCTCATCGTGCTGTAAATGAGCTCTTGCAGCTGAGCGGTATCCAGCGCGGGCAGGGTCAATCGCCTGATATCACCGTCCACGCGGATCATGGGCGGTAAACCGGACGAAAGGTGAAGGTCCGAGGCGTTGTTCTTTACCGCAAAAGCCAGCAGTTCAGCAATATCCATATTCCCTCCTTGAAACCAACGCGCCGCGCTACAATGACTCACCGGGTGGCGCCATAGTGCATCTTTCCTTGATATGACTGGCGCGCGCCAAGTCTAACCATAGTTCAAGCCCTGTCTGCCTGCAAGATGAATAACTTGAAAGAAAATCTTCACACTATTCGTTCACGCGTCGCCCGCGCCAGTGCTGAGGCAGGGAGAAACCCCGCGGATGTCGAAATTCTCGCCGTCAGCAAAAGGCATTCGAGCGCCCGAATTCGAGCCCTTCATGAACTCGGGCAGCGTTCTTTCGGCGAAAACTATGTGCAGGAGGCACTGGCTAAAATGAACGATTTGCAGGATCTTGCGATCGAGTGGCATTTCATCGGGCCGCTACAGTCGAACAAGACAAGGGAGGTCGCCGGGCATTTTGAATGGGTGCAGAGCGTCGACCGGAAAAAAATCCTGCGAAGGCTTTCAGATCAACGCCCGGAAAACCTGCCTGCACTCAACGTCTGCATCCAGGTCAACATCGATCGCGAACCTCAAAAGGCCGGAGCCATGCCTGAACATGCGGGTGAGTTGGCCCAGCTGACGCAGGATCTTCCGGGTCTGCGCTTGCGCGGGCTGATGGCCATTCCGCAAGCGGCAGGGCAAGGGCACGATCCCGGGTCGAGTCACGCGCGAATGGCGGAACTGTTTGCAGCACTGCGCAGCGTCGGATTGGACATGGACACGCTTTCCATGGGAATGTCGGCGGACCTGGAGCAAGCCATCATGCACGGCAGCACCTTGATCCGGATCGGCACGGGCCTGTTCGGGCCCCGGCCTGGCCCCGATCCCAAACAATGAGGAAGCCCTGGAAATGTTGATCACTTTCGTCGGCGGCGGCAACATGGCCACTGCACTGATCAGCGGATTGCGACATCCGCCGGACGCTCACCTGCGTCTCCGGGTCGTCGATCCGAACCCGGAAGCGCGTCACCGGCTGGAGACCACCTTCGAAATAGAAACCTTCGACTTGCCGATGCCAGCCATCGCCGGCGCCGATGTCATCGTGCTGGCGATCAAGCCCCAGAACATGCCGACCGTTCTGAGTCAACTCCAGACGGTGGTGCGACCAGAGCAGCTTCTGCTGTCCATCGCCGCCGGCACGACGATTGCCCGCATCAAGCAAGCCTGCGGCGCCCGACAGGCGGTCATTCGTTCGATGCCCAACACGCCCGCATTGATTGGACACGGGATCACCGGCGTTTATGCTGACGAAAACTGCAGTTCGCACCATCTCGCGCAGGCCGAACGCATCCTCTGCGCGACCGGCGAAGTGGTCTGGGTCAGCGAGGAGGCCCTGCTGGACGCAGTGACCGCCATATCAGGCAGCGGTCCCGCATATTTTTTTCTGCTGACGGAGGCGCTTGCCGCCGCGGCACGCGAACTGGGACTGAGCGGGGAGACTGCCGACCGGCTCGCCGCGCAAACCTGCTTTGGCGCGGGCGCAATGGTCGCCAATAACATCGATGACGTGGCTGGCCTGCGCCGACGGGTCACTTCACCCGGAGGCACCACGGAGGCCGCGATGGTCGAGTTTCGCGAAGGAAGATTCACCGAACTCGTTCTACGGGCGGTCACCCGAGCCCGTGACCGGAGTCGTGAATTGGCTGGAGACGGGTCATGACGGCGGAGGCGAGACCATGAACGGCTCTGGCTCAACGGCCATTTCATTCCTGGTCAGAACACTGATCGACCTCTACGTGACGGCCGTGCTGATTCGCTTGTTGCTGCAGTGGGTGCGCGCAGACTTCTACAACCCGGTCTGCCAGTTCCTGATCAGGATAACCAACCCGCTCCTGCTGCCATTGCGTCGATTGGTCCCCTCCATCGGGCGCATCGACACCGCCTCACTGGCACTGATGCTATTGCTGGAAATTCTTGGAGTCTGGGTAGTCAGCCGTATGGGTTCGATGCCGCTGGACTTTACCGGAATCGTTTCCTTCAGTTTCATCAAGCTGATCGCGATGCTGTTGACGACCTACTTTTTCCTTATCATCGCAGAAGTGATCCTCAGCTGGGTCGGCGGCGGGGTTCGGCACCCGGCGATTCCGCTGGTCTATCAACTGACCGTGCCCGTGCTCAGGCCCTTTCAAAAGCTGATTCCACCCATCGCCGGCATCGACCTTTCACCGCTATTCGCACTTATCGCGATACGTTTTTTACTGCTTCTGATAGGATGGTGAAATAACCCGTATCCATCAACTAGGATTGATTGCATGAAGTCACTTATAGCCACCCTTCTGATTTTCGCGAGCCTGCTGACACCTCTTTCCGGTGTTGCTCAGCAATCGCAGGATTTTGGCAACTACGTGGTGCACTACAACGCTCTGACCACGAGTTTTCTGCCACCGGAGGTCGCAAAAACCTACGGCATCCAGCGCTCCTCATCACGTGCGCTATTGAACGTAACGGTGTTGAAAAAGGTGATGGACACGCCGGGCAGCCCCGTTTCCGCCAACGTCGACGTGAGTGCGATCAATTTGACGGGGCAACGGCGCGACATCGAAATGCGGGAAATCCGCGAACCGAAGGGCGCGATTTATCACCTGGGTGTCTTCCCGGTGCACAATCGCGAGCTTTACCGCTTCACGGTGCAGGTGAACGTCGAAGGCGAAAAAAATCCGTTGCTGGTAAAGTTCCAGCAACAGTTTTTCACCGAATAACGGCGGTCAAGCCATGCCCGGAAGGGTATTATCCAGCCGGCGCTGATGTCATCCCGGTTTCACGGGTAATGTCGATAAACCGGTTGCCAGTTCGATCAGGGGTTGAGACGTTGTTTGCTCCAGGCACCGTTTTCAAAGGTGTAGAGAAATCGGTCGTGCAGCCGGAATTCACGCTGTGTCCAGAATTCGACGCTTTCCGGACTAAGGATGAAGCCCGTCCAATACCGCGGGCGCGGGACTTCCCTGCCCTCGAACTCGGCCTCTGATTCCCGCACACGGCGCATCAGAGTCTCGCGACTGTCCAGTGGCCGCGACTGCCGCGAAGCCCACGCGCCGATTTGGCTACCGCGATCGCGGGTCGAAAAATAGGCATCCGCGGCCTCATCGCTGACCTGACTGACGCTCCCGACCAGTTGCACCTGGACGCCACTGGCCTTCCACAGGAAGGTGGCTGCGGCACGCGGACAGGCACGTAGCTGCCGTCCCTTGGTGCTGCCGGTGTTGGTAAAAAAAGTGAAACCGTTCTCATCGAGCGCCTTCAAAAGAACCGTTCGCGAAGTAACCAGGCCGTGGCAGTCGCTGGTTGCCAGCACCATCGCGGTGGGTTCAGGCTCTCCGCAAACGCGGGCTTTTTGGAAGGCTGCGTTGAATTCGGCAATAATTTCGGCGGACAGGGTCATTGTTTTCGCTGCGGTCACGAGGCCGGATCGTGCGCTTCTCGCTGACGACGGGCCTTCGCCTGAGGCAGAGTGCGCAGCCAAATGAGCCAGACCACCAAGGCGTCCAGAATGATCAGCGCCTGCCACAAATAAAGGTGAAACCACTCGAAAGCTACCTGGTTCCACTGGCCGAAGTAGAAAAGACTGACGATTCGCACGAGATTCAGTCCCTGGATCGCGAAGAATCCAATGGCGAAGCCGATCAACTTGTTTTTGAGCGGCGCCGGAAATGCGAAGATTGCGGCGAACAAAATGATGACCGCTTCCACGCCGTTGCACCCGCGTTCGATGCGCACTCCGAAACCCGTGGTCTTGTCGCGGATGACATTACCCATCGAAGCCACGTTATCGTCGAACACCTGAATAATCCACACACTGACGTCCGCGATAAAGGACGTAAACGGCAGGATGACGTATTTTTCCGCCGGCTGTAGAATCTCCAGCGTGAAAAGGCCGACAAGCAATACAGTGAACAACACGAAAAAACGGATCATAGGATATTGCCAGGAGGCCCAATCGGAATCCGGGCAATGGTACCCAATGTCTTTTCCAGGCGCACCTTGCATTTACCGGAATTTACCCACTCTCAAAGATCGATCGGTTTGTATTTTTTATCATATTTTTCATTTGGATAGGGATTCTTACTGTGGCAAACGTCGGCGTCTTCCCGAGCGCTTTTCCATGCCATCGAACAGGGAGGTGCAAAGCGGTGCATAACGTTTACCTGATCGGCCCCATGGGCTCGGGCAAAACAACCATCGGCCGGCGCGTGGCAAGGCGCCTGCACCTCGAGTTCGTTGACTGCGATGAGGAACTCGAACAAAGAACAGGAGCCAGCGTGAACCTGATTTTCGACATTGAGGGCGAGGACGGTTTCAGGGAACGCGAGACCCACATGCTGGAGGAATTGACCGGTCGCTCCGGCATTCTGCTCGCTACCGGCGGCGGCGCCGTGCTCAGCAAGCCGAATCGCGATATGCTCGCCCGCAGCGGCCTGGTGATTTACCTGCAAACCCCGGTGAGCCGGCAGCTGCGGCGCCTGCGCCGTGATACGTCACGCCCACTCCTGCAATCGGGCGACCGGGAGGAGAAACTGACCCGGCTGGCCAGCGAAAGGAACCACCTTTACGAAGCCTTGGCGGATATCGTTTTTCCTGCCCTGAATCGCGGTCCCGACACAGCTGCCAGATTGCTGGCCGATATGGTCCTCGTCCGCTGGAAAAAGGAAAATCCTGCGCTGGAACAAAACAGCCAGGCAGAGGGCTGATGGCATGAAAACCGTTGACGTAAAACTGGCATCAGGCGGCTACCCCGTTTACCTCGGCAGCGGCCTGCTCAGCAACGGGTCACTTTGGCGACGCCATCTTGGGACCGGCAAGACGCTGATCGTCAGCAACGATGTCGTTGCACCAATTTATCTGCAAACGCTCACGTCCGTCCTCGATCAGCATGACATCGACGTGCACGTCATCCCGGATGGAGAGCCCAATAAAACGGTTGCGACCTGGTACGGCATCATTGACAAACTGGTCGCCGTGCAGGCACGGCGGGACGCCACCCTCATCGCGTTGGGCGGCGGCGTCGTCGGCGACATGGCCGGCTTTGCAGCAGCTACTTACATGCGGGGCCTGCGCTTTGTGCAGGTTCCGACGACCCTGCTGGCCCAGGTCGACGCGTCGGTGGGCGGAAAGACCGGCATCAATCACGCGAAAGGCAAAAATCTCGTTGGCGCCTTTCATCAGCCCGTCGCGGTCATTATCGATACCAACACACTCTCAACCCTGCCGGACCGGGAATTCAATGCCGGCCTGGCGGAGGTCGTCAAATATGGAGCCATCCGGGATCCGGAGTTTTTTTCCTGGCTCGAAGACCATGCGATCGAAATCAGGCAGCGCAAGCAGGAAACCTTGGATTACCTACTGCACCGATCCGTCCGAAACAAGGCTGACATCGTCGCCGCGGACGAGAATGAAATCGGTATCCGCGCACTGCTGAACTTTGGCCACAGTTTCGGTCACGCACTCGAGGCCGAAACACATTACGAGCAATTCCTTCACGGCGAGGCCGTTGCCATAGGGATGGTCGTCGCGGCCACACTCAGCGAAGCCCGCGATTTGTGCCCCGGCGGCGCGGTCAAACGCCTGACTGATTTACTCAGGCGCTTCGGCCTGCCGGTCGAGCTACCGGGCAGCACATCGATAAAAGGACTCATGGCGGCCCTGCAGCTGGACAAGAAAGCCGTAGCAAAAGGCTTGCGCCTGGTTTTACTCAATAGCGTCGGCGCAGCAGTCGTTGACAATGACAGCAGGTATGATGAGATCGTTGCCGCAATGAAACAATGCCGGGGTGAGACCCGGGCGACCAATAAGGGGTGAGACCGATGGAACTGAAGAACGACATTCTACTTCGTGCGCTGATGCGCCAGCCGGTTGATCGAACCCCGGTCTGGATCATGCGGCAGGCGGGGCGTTACCTGCCCGAGTACCTGGCCACGCGCAAACAGGCAGGCAGCTTCATGAGTCTCTGCCAGTCGCCGGAATTGGCATGCGAGGTCACTCTTCAGCCTCTGCGGCGTTTCGACCTGGACGCTGCCATCATCTTTTCCGATATCCTCACCATTCCGGATGCGATGGGCCTGAATCTGTATTTTGTCACTGGCGAGGGACCCCGGTTCGAAAAACCGCTGGCGACGGCTGATGACATCCGCAAGCTGCCGGTACCTGACATCGCAGAGTCGCTGGGCTACGTGATGGACGCGATTGCCCTGACCCGACGGGAATTGGCCGGCAAGGTGCCACTGCTCGGTTTCAGCGGCAGCCCATGGACGCTGGCGACTTACATGATCGAGGGTGGCTCCAGCAAGACATTCAGCAAAGCCAAGAAGCTTATCTATCAGGATCCCGAACTGGCACACATACTGCTTGGCAAGCTCGCCGACAGCGTCACCGGCTACCTCAACGCACAGATCGAAAGCGGAGCGCAGGCTGTGCAGATTTTCGATACCTGGGGCGGTGCGCTGGCGGCCGAGGCTTACAGGGAGTTTTCCCTGCAGTACATGACACGCATCGTCGCCGGCCTGAAGCGCGAAAACGACGGCAAACGCGTGCCGGTGATCCTGTTCAGCAAAGGCTGCAACACACAACTGGAAAACCAGGCCGACAGTGGCTGCGACGCGCTGGGCGTCGACTGGACGATTTCGCTGAGCGAGGCGCGCGAGAAGGTCAGCAACCGGGTTGCCCTGCAAGGCAACCTGGACCCATCTGTGTTGCTGGCCAGCCCCGAAACCATTCGCCGGGAAGCGCGCCGGACACTGAACTCATTCGGCAAGGGTGACGGTCATGTCTTCAACCTGGGGCATGGCATCACCCCGGACGTCGATCCGGAGCACCTGCAGGTGCTCATCCAGGCGGTACGGGAATTCAGCCCGGCCTTTCACTGATTGCGACGGCTTGCCGCCACTCGAGCACCATCGCCATCAATGCAGGCGCTAGCGTCGATACCAGGACGGGCGCTGTCAGCGAACGCGCCGTCAAGATGACAGCAGGGTCAGCGGGCGCCAGCGGCTCGAACCGCAGCCGATAGCCCGCCGCACCGATCCCGGAGTGGGTTTCCAGGACGCGGATGCAAAGCCTCTCTGGTTCCGCCCCGAGGCCGGAATTTGCGCTTTCTTCCTCGCAGCAACGGATCCCGAGCCGGCGAAGCATGCCGCGGACTGATTTCAACATGGGGTCGCGCAACGCCAGGAAACAGTGCAGCGGCTCGAACAGCACGGATTTGGGCGCGTGCTCGCGCAGTTCACCGTCGATCAGCATCGAGGGCAAAGAGACCCGAAAGCAGGCTCCGGCGGCGCGCGGTGTCTCGGTCCAGATTCTGCCCTGCATCGTGGCGACGATCCGTTCGCAGATGTGCAGCCCCAAACCACGCCCACCCGGCTCCGCGGAAACGCCGGACTGGCTTTGCCGATACGCCTCGAAAATCCGGCCGGCCTCGGCAACCCTGATACCGCTGCCCGTATCGGTGACGCTGAAGTGGATGCCCGCACCATGCTGCCCTGCTGCCGTGAGCACCGAGGTCTCGAGAACGACGAGACCGGAACTCGTGTGCCGAATCGCGTTGCTCAACAGATTATCCAGTAACTGGCGGACTCCGCAGGGATCACCATACCAACGTCTCGGCAATAACGGATCGTAGATCAGCACCAGGCGGTTCCCTTTTGCGAGCGCGGCGGGCGTGTGGCTCCGGAGCAACTGTTCGATCAGGGCGTCGCCATCGAATTTCTTGATTCGGGCAGTCGGCCAATCTTCAGTCCCGGCAGTCATGGCGAACGACTCGACCAGTCGCTGCAACTGAAGACCCGACTCCTGGATCGCATTCAGCCAGTTGCTTTGCTCACCGTTAAGACCGGAACGGGCAAGCACGTCGGCCATGCCGAGCAATCCGTTGAGCACGGTGCCCACTTCATGCGAAAGGATTGCCCGGCGATGCTCATCCGGGCCGGATGGATACGGAATAATTCTTTCTTGCCCCTTCATGACGCCCCCAAAGTACCACGCGACATCTTCGCGATGACGGAAAATGTGGGGCGCGCGGTACCCCCCGGCACCTAATGTACCGCGGCCGGCAACGGTTGACAATGCCCGCCGCCGTCGTAAACAACGTTGCTGGAATTCATACCTAACCCGAACATTGCACCCGTATCCCGGATAGGGGCGCGGAAAAGGTGCGGCTGCGCAACGGGCCGGACTGAAGTTCGTAGCAGTAGCCAGGGCTTGAAGGAAGGCGGTCCGCTTTGGTGAGAAATGCGGGCTCTTGATATTGCCCGGCAAAACCAGCACATTCAACCCATAATGCCTGTTCGCTTCCTCGTCTCCCTGACGATCCTCCTGGCAGCATTCCTGATGCTGTTCCTGGTACTGCTCGTCACCGATACCGCGCTTTCCGTGTGGAATTACCTCATGGTCGCGCCCGCCTGGGTCCAGGTGAGTTATGCACTGATTCTTGCCGGACTGCCCCTGTTTACCATCGTGTTCTTCTGGCGCTGGTTCCGGCCGGCGAAAAAGCCGGTGCGGCGCGGGCCTGATCCACCCGACGCGGAACGCTTGCAACAGGAAGTGCTGGAATCCTCACAGCAAGGCGTCAACGTATCCGCCGCGCTCGCCGAAATCCGCGAACAGCGACGCCGCCGGGCAGGCGGCGAGGTCTACCTGGCGATTTACGGCGAAGTAAGCAGCGGCAAAAGCAGTCTGGTCAAGGCGCTGTTGCCGGAAGCCGAGGTCACTACCGACCCGCGCGCGGGCTCTACGGCAGAGATCCGGCGTTTCAACTGGCGCGCCGCCTCCGGCGACCGCGTGGTAATCAGTGACCTGCCGGGTTTCAATCTGCGCGACGACACCCCTGCCCGCGAGGAGGCCCGCCGCGCCCACCTGGTAATTTTTCTGTGCGAAGGTGACCTCAGCGGCAGCGAAGCCACTCAAGTTCAATATCTGAAAAAGTTCGGTAAACCGCTGCTGCTGGCGTTGAACAAGATGGACCGCTACTCGGAAACCGAGCGCGAAGCCCTCCTGGACGGAATTCGGCGCAAAACAGGCGTCGACCGAGCGGATATCGTGCCCATCAGGACCGGCGGTCGTGAGGAAGTCGTTCGGTTGCTCGGTGAGGGCATCGAGGAGCGCTCAGACCGCCCGCGAAGCCCGGAAATCGACGCCCTCAGGCAAGCGGTGCAAAGGCACCTCGACCGAGATCGCGAGCTGATGGAATCCCTGCGTGAAACCGCGGTCCTTTCATTGGCCGGGGAAAAGCTGTCGGCGGCGCGGGACCGGCACCGGCAAGAACAGGCAGAAGAACTGGTCGGCAAGTATTCACGGCGCGCCGTCGTCGGCGCCCTGGCTGCGGTCGCCCCGGGTTCCGACCTCGTGATCCAGGGGTTGCTGGCAACCCAGTTGATGAAAGAGCTTTCGCGGCTTTACGACGTACCCGTAAAAGAGCTCGAAATCGAGTCTTTCCTGAAACTGGCGGGCGGTAAGATAAAGAACATGACGGCGATCACGCTGGCCATCGCCGGCAATGCATTGAAAGCTTTTCCCGGCGTCGGCACCGTGTCCGGCGGCCTGGTTCACGCCGTGGCCTATGGCATGATATTCGACAGCCTGGGCAGGGCCGCAGCGCAGACAATGGCCAGTCGCGGCCAATTGCGGCCTTATCCGGCCGCCGAGGCTTTTGAGGATCTGTTGAATGACCATCTGGAAGCGGGCGCAGTCCGGTTTGCGAAACTGGCGATCACGCGCAGAAAACGCGAAAAAAACGCATCCTGACGAGCACTTGCTCGATGCCAACCGCAACCTGCGCGAACTGATCGAAGACAGCAGCATCCCGGCCGCGATCCGGGTGGAACTGGCAACCGAATTCAAGGAGATTGAAGCCCTGTCGAGAAAGCTGCGTCGGGGCGAAATCCACGTGGCGGCGTTCGGCCGCGTCGGCGTCGGCAAATCCTCCCTGCTCAATGCGCTGCTGCGGCGCGAGGCATTCCACACCAGCCCCCTGCATGGCGAAACCAGACAGGAAGCCCACGAACCCTGGCACTCCGTGGAGCAAGGGCACACCGTTTTGATCGACACGCCGGGCATCGACGAAATGGATGGCGCACAGCGTGAGCGGCTCGCCCGTTCCGTCAGTCGTCGCGCCGACGTGATCCTGATGGTATGTGACTCGGACCTGACGGAGCGCGAGTTTAAGGCCCTGCGTGAACTCTGCGGGGCCCAGCGTGCCGTGATCCTGGTGCTGAACAAGGCGGATCGTTACACGGAGCCGGAACGGGACTTGCTGCTGGAACGGCTGCGCGAGCGCTGCGAAGGCTTGCTGCCCCCCAAGCGCGTGATCGCCGCGAGCGCCGCACCGCGACCGGAACTCGTAATCCGGGTGGACGCGAAGGGTCGGGAAATAGAAGAGTGGCGTGCCCGACCGACCGACACGACCGGGCTCAAAGAGGTCTTGTGGCGGCTGTTGGAAAAAGAAGGTAAAACGCTGGCCGCGCTGAATGCGGCGCTGTTCGCCTCCGAACTGGACCGCCAGGTGGCCACCCGCATCGTCGAAGCGCGCAAAGCGGTAGCCGACCGGCTCATCCACAAGTATTGCCTCGCAAAAGGCTTGCTGGTGGCGGCCAACCCGGTGCCGGCAGCGGATCTGCTGGCCGCGGCTGGCAGCGATCTGGGCCTGGTCATTCACCTCGGCGAAATCTATGGCTTCCGGCCCTCGCGGCGCGAGGCCTCGCGCCTGTTGTTGACCATTTCGGCACAACTCGCGGTGCTGATGGGCGCTTATTGGGGAACGAACCTGGTCGCCAGCGCCCTTAAAATCGCCAGCGCCGGACTGTCGACGGCGCTGACTGCGGGCGCCCAGGGTACACTGGCCTGGTATGCGACCTATCTCACCGGTCGGATGGCACAGAGCTGGTTCGCCAGTGGCAAATCATGGGGTGAGGCAGGCCCGCGTGCCACCGCGCGCGCCATTCTCGCCTCCCTGGACCGGGAGTCGATGCTGCAGACGGCCAATCGCGAGCTTTCGCAGCGCTTGAAATCTTCCTCCGGTTGACGAAATCTGGAGTCTGGGAAAACTCGCCGAACTGCATCATGCGCTTGAAGCCGGGGCCAACAAGCCCGTCTCGACGCGGGACCGTTCCGCGTGTAATGCCTGCGGCGTGCGTTCGCCGTAGGAGGCGAGGTATTCGCCGATTTCCGCGATCTCCTGCTTCCAGGCTTCCCTGTCCACCGCGATCAGTGCCTCGATGGTCGCTGCGGGCACATCGACACCCTCCAGCCTGAGGTCATTTACTCGCGGCACCCGGCCGATCGGAGTTGCCACCGCGGGCACCGCCTCTTCACAGCGATTGATGATCCACTCGAGCACGCGCATGTTTTCGCCAAAGCCGGGCCACATGAATTTACCCTGCTGGTCTTTGCGGAACCAATTGACGTGGAAAATTTTCGGCAGCTTGTCGGAAATGTCCCCGAAGCCCAGCCAATGCGCCCAGTAGTCGGCGAAGTTGTAACCGCAAAACGGCTTCATCGCCATCGGATCGCGGCGAACGATGCCGACCGCGTCGACATTGGCGGCGGTCGTCTCGGACGCCATCGCGGCACCGAGCAGAACACCGTGATTCCAGGATTCGCTTTCCATTACGAGTGGCACCAGGCGTTCGCGCCGACCGCCGAAGACAATGGCGGTAATTGGAACGCCGGCCGCAGCTTCGGCCTGTTCGCTGTAAGACGGGCATTGCGACATCCGCACTGTAAAGCGCGAGTTCGGATGAGCAGCGGGGCCTTTGCCAGGATCGTAGGGGTTGCCCTGCCAATCCAGCGCCGGTACTCGGTCGTCCAGACCCTCCCACCAGGGCTGCTTGTCGCCGGTCACGGCGACATTCGTAAAAATCGCGTCGCGATCCAGCATGGCCAGGGCATTTGGGTTGGTGTTTTCGGCGGTGCCAGGGGCAACCCCGAAAAACCCGGCCTCCGGGTTGATCGCCCACATGCGGCCATCCTCACCCACTCGCATCCAGCAGATATCGTCACCGACTGTCCATACTTTCCAGCCTTTGTAGCTTGCGGGCGGTATCAGCATGGCCAGGTTCGTCTTGCCGCAGGCAGAAGGAAACGCCGCTGCAATGTAATGCGTTTTCCCCTGCGGGTTTTCGACGCCGACGATCAGCATGTGCTCGGCCAGCCAGCCTTCACTGCGAGCCTGAAAACTGGCGATCCTCAAAGCGTGACACTTCTTGCCCAGCAGCGCGTTGCCGCCGTAACCAGACCCGAAACTCTGAATCTCCAGCTCATCTGGAAAATGCATGATGAAACGTCGATCCGGATCGAGATCGCCAATCGAGTGAAGGCCTTTGATGAAGCTGCCCTCATGCTCGATACGCTCCAGCGCGGCATCGCCCATACGGGTCATCAGGTGCATATTGACAACGACGTACGGACTGTCGGTGATTTCCACTCCGCAGCGTGACAACGGTGAGTCGATCGGGCCCATGCAATAGGGGATGACGTATAGCGTCCGGCCTTTCATGCAACCTTTGAAATTCGCTTGCATCAGGTCACGAGCCTCATGCGGCGCCATCCAGTTGTTGTTCGGGCCCGCATCCTCCTGTCTGGGGGTACACACGTAGGTCAGATGCTCCACGCGCGCCACATCGGAGGGGTCGGAACGATGGAGATAGCAGCCGGGATGGGTTTCCTGATTGAGTTCGACGAGATCGCCGGACTCGAGCATTTCGCCGATCAGTTCATCGTACTCGGCGGTCGAACCGTTGCACCATTTGACCGCATTGGCCCCCGTCAGGCAAACAACCTCATCGACCCAGTCTTTCAACGCCTGATCTGTGGTCACGTGCATTTCCTCTCTTCAGTTGTCCCTTGACCGAGTCCGCAATCGGGAGCAGGGAGAATAGTCGCTCACCCCCTCCATTTCAATGCGTTGAATCACGGTCCGCGGGGATCGTCCGACCGATCGTTCAAGCCGGTATCAGGGTGTCTATCACGTGCTCGATGTAAGCGTCAAATTCCTGGCTGCTGAGATGGGGCGTTTGATGCTGCCGCTGCAGCTGCAGAAAACCCAGGTAGACGGAGTAGGTCATGCGAGCCCGGTTGCGGGCCGTCGCTGGCTCCATACCGAGTTCCTCGAAGGCGGCGGACAAGTGCTCCATGCGTCTTTCGGCGACCCGCTCCAGAACCGGCGCGACCTGGGGGTGTCCGGCGGCCGAGCATAACTCGCTGTAGACTTCATGAGTCAACTTCTCGCGCACGACGCGGCGGAAAAACGAGGTCAGTCGATCACGCGGCTGGTGGATTTCTCCCAGGGATTTGCTCAGATTGCGGCTGTCATGCTCCTCCCAGCGCTGTAGTGCTTGCTCGAGAAGGCACTCACGGCTGGGAAAATGCCAGTAGAAGCTGCCCTTGGTAATGCCCATCCGACGGGCCAGTGGTTCGACGGCAAGCGCCTGTACACCCTGCTCGGCAATCGATTCCAGCGCGGCACGCTCCCAGTCGGCCGCGCTCAATGTCGTGCGCTCGCGTTTGACGTTCGTTTTCAATGCTTCTCCTGGCCAGTCGCCCTTAATGAGTCGTTCTATCGCAGCTGTGAACGGGATGCAGTCCATAATCAGGCATCACGGCCAATAAGCGTAGGCCCGTCAGCTGGCACCGGGACAAGGCGCGCTGCATGCTGTCAGGGGTCTCTCGAGGCTTGGATTGTTGCTGTGTCAGACAATCCTGTCAAATCCAAACCGCGGCGCCCACTGTCTTACAGTTGACTTGTATCATGGGCTTTACCATACTCTAGCGTATGGTAAACGTATGGTAAACGTACCATCGCCGGTCCTGTTCATTGGCTGTTGCTCGTAACTTTGACGCCGGTGGGTAAATTTCCAACACCCGGACGCCTGGAAAACGGATTCGTGGAGGTATTACATGACCTGGTTGATGCTTTTGACACTGTTCGCTATCTCGCTGGTGTGCGCTTTCTACGGCACGAAGCTTTTGATCTGGACGGCCGCAATGGCCGCCGGAATCGTCGTTTTCGCCGTCACAGGCGCCGCCTCTCTGCTCAGTGTGGTCGTGATTGCCCTCCTGTTTGCGCTGATCGCAGTTCCGTTGAACCTGCGTTCCTGGCGCCAGCAATTCCTCAGCGCGCCCTTCCTCAAAACGTTCCGGCGCATGCTGCCGGAGATGTCCGAAACCGAGCAGGTCGCGCTGGAGGCCGGCACGGTGGGTTGGGAGGGCGAGTTATTCGCCGGCAAGCCGAACTGGAAGTTACTGAAAAAACAAGCTTATCTGGAACTCACCGTTGAGGAGCAGGCCTTTGTTGACGGACCTGTGGAAGAACTTTGCGGCATGCTCAGGCAATGGGAAATCACCCATGAAGAGGCCGACCTCGACGCGAAAACCTGGGAGTTTCTGAAAACCCACCGTTTTTTCGGCATGATCATTCCGAAGGAATACGGTGGTCTTGGGTTCTCCGCGATGGCACACCGCGCGGTGCTGCAGAAAATCTCCTCGGTCAGTTCTGTGGCCGGCTCCCATGTCGCGGTTCCCAATTCACTGGGACCCGGTGAACTGCTGCTGCATTACGGCACGGACGAACAGAAAAATCATTACCTGCCGCGCCTGGCGCGCGGCGATGAAATTCCCTGTTTCGGCTTGACCGGGCCCACGGCGGGTTCAGACGCGACATCCATTCCTGACTACGGAATCGTCTGCAAGGGCCGCTACAAAGGCGAGGAAGTCCTCGGTATGCGACTCAACTTCGACAAACGCTACATTACGCTGGCACCCGTGGCAACCCTGGTGGGACTCGCTTTTCGTCTCTACGATCCGGATGGCCTGCTGGGCGACCGCAAGGAACTCGGCATCAGCCTGGCGCTGATCCCTCACGACGTCGAAGGCATGCAGATCGGACGCCGCCACATGCCGATGAACGTGCCCTTTCAAAACGGGCCAATCACAGGCAAAGACGTCTTTGTGCCACTAAACACGCTGATCGGCGGTATCGACATGGCCGGCCAGGGCTGGCGGATGCTGGTTGAGAGCCTGTCGGTCGGGCGCGCCATCTCGCTGCCTTCGTCTTCGACCGGCGGGGCCAAGATGGGCGCCATGGCCACTGGCGCCTACGCCCGGATCCGCAAGCAGTTCAACATGCCCATCGGGCGTTTCGAAGGCGTCGAAGCTGCCCTCGCGCGTATCGCCGGCAACGCCTACGCCACGTCCGCGCTGTCGCGCATGACCGCTACAGCCGTCGATCTCGGTGAAAAACCCGCCGTCAGTTCCGCCATCGCCAAGTATCACGCGACCGAAATGGCCCGCGAGATCATCAGTGACGCGATGGACATTCACGGCGGCAAGGGCGTTATTCTCGGGCCGAAAAACTACCTCGGCCGCGCCTGGCAGGGCATGCCGATCTGGATCACGGTCGAAGGCGCGAACATCCTGACGCGCAACCTGCTGATCTTCGGCCAGGGAGCCATTCGCTGTCACCCGTACGTCCTCAAGGAAATGGAAGCGGCCCGTATCGAAAACGAGCGCGTGCGGATCGACCGGTTCGACCAACTGTTGTTCGGCCACATCGGCTACAGCATCCGCAACGCGGCGCGCAGCCTGATTCTGGGTCTGAGCTTCGGCAGGTTCGCAGCCGTGCCGCACGACCGCAAAACCGCCCGCTACTACCAGAAACTCTCACGCTATTCCGCGGCGCTGGCATTCGTGTCCGATATCACGATGCTCACGCTGGGAGGGAAGCTGAAGCAGAAAGAACACATCTCCGCGCGCCTGGGCGACGTCTTGAGCCACCTTTACATCTGCTCTGCGATGCTCAAGCGCTTCGAGTCACAAGGCCGGCCCGCGGCCGACCAGGCGATCCTGGCCTGGGCCTTCCACAACGCGATCTACCGGATACAGATCGCCCTGCGACTGGTGATCGACAATTTCCCGAACCGCTACCTGCGCCCCGTGCTGCGTTTCGTGGTCTTTCCCTTTGGACGCAGGGAACGCGCGCCGGGCGACCGCCTGACGCACAAGGTGGCACAGTTGCTGCTGTCTCCTTCCGACACCCGCGACCGTTTGACGCACGGCGTCTACCGTTCCGCGCGCGCCGGGCACCCGGTCGGTCTGATGGAAGAGGCGCTGCCGAAAGTCATCCAGGCCGAACCCCTCGAGCGCAAGCTGCTGAAGGCCCTCAGGCAAGGAGAAATCGAAGGTATGACCTCGGATCAGCAACTGCAGCACGCGGTGGAGAAAGGCATCCTGAGTACGAAAGAAGGCGATATCCTGCGTCACTCCAGGGAACTGGTGAGGGAGATCGTTGCGGTGGATGACTTCGACCCGGAGGAATTGCGCCTGGGCAAAAAAACCGGGCAGCGGGTCGACACCCAGCACGCGGCCTGAACCTCGATTTTCACAAAGACGTTTCGCTGCTATACTGCGAGCCTCGCCGGGATCCTGACGGATTCCCGCGAGGCCAATGCCTTGGGTGCCCGGGAATACAGGATCAATCCTGCCGGGTGAAACGGGAAGCCGGTTAAAGTCCGGCACTGCCCCCGCAACGGTAAGCGAGCCGATCCGGCAATCTGCGGATCGTGTACGGCCTGACGCCACTGCACCTCGGTGTGGGAAGGCGCCGTGCAGGTATCGAACCACTCGCAAGTCCGGAGACCGGCCCAAAGTCGAATTTAACGCGTTGCGGAGGGCAACCGGGCTCATGGATTCTTTTCCCCGGCCCGTCTTCGAAGCGCATTGCAGACGCGGGTGTGCGCTCCGGAGACAGAATGGATTCCACGAGGTTTTTACTTGGCTTGCTATTTTGGTCAGCCATCCCCCAAATGGCCGGCGCTGAAGATGCCGAACCCTACGATTTAAAGCCCAACCTGGTCGTCACTCCATCGCGAACGACCGAACCGCTGGAGCAGTCCCTTGCCGCGGTCAGCGTGATTACTCGGGAACACATCGACCTTTCTCTCGCCCCGGACCTGTTCGAACTTCTGCGGATGCAGCCCGGGCTCGATATCGTCCGCACTGGCGGGCCCGGATCGCAAACCAGCGTCTTCCTGCGCGGAAGCAATTCGAACCATGTCCTGGTGCTGCTCGACGGCGTCCGTATCAGTTCGTCCAATACGGGCAGTTACGGCTGGGAGCAACTGCCGGTGAACCAGATCGAGCGCGTCGAGATCGTGCGCGGCCCACGCGGCAGCCTGTACGGCTCGGATTCGATCGGCGGCGTTATCGCCATATTCACACGCAGCGACCCGGATCCCTGGGCGCGTCTTGCGGGCGGCAGTTACGGCAGCCGTGAATTTGCGGGCGGCGCGGGTTTCGGTGGCGAGCGCAGCCGCCTGAGCATCAATGCCGGTATACGCGAGGTCGACGGTTTTTCCGCGCAGAATCCCGACGGGTTCAGCTATCACCCGGATGCCGACGGTTTCAAGAGCGTCAACCTCGGGATCAAGGGATCGAGCGAATGGGATGACGGCCGCTGGTCCTACAGCCTGCTGGCGCTGGACAACGAATCGGAGTTCGACCAGGGCGTTTCGCAGGCCCGGCAAGTGATCTCCTCGCTGGGCTTCCATGGCAGCCTGTCACCGGCCTGGGATTACGATCTGCACGCCGGTTACGTCGATGACGAACTGGAGTCGGACTTCGAGTTTTCCAGTTCCTTGTTCCAATCCGAGCGCTTCGAACTGGGCTGGCAGAATCGCTTCTATCCCGCGGCCGGGGGACGCCTGGGTTTCGGGCTGGATTATTACGCCGAAAAGGGGCGCGCGGCCGAATCCTGGGACGAAAGTCGTCACAATGTCGGTGCGTTTGCCGCCTACGATCAGGACCTCGGCGCCTGGCGTCTCGAAATCAGCGGCAGACTCGACGACAACAGCCGTTTCAGCAGCCGTTTAACCGGCCAGGCGGCACTGGGCTACGACATCAACGAATCTTTGCAGATACGGGGCAGTTACGGCACGGCCTTCCGCGGGCCGAACTTCAGCGAACAGTTCTCGCCTGGCTTCGGTGATCTGTTCGCCGGCAATCCCGAACTGGACCCGGAGTCCTCGGTCAGCGGCGAACTGGGCCTGCGCTGGCGACACGACAAGGCCGGGATTTTTACGGCCTCGATCTACCGAACCAATACCGACGATTTGATCGCGTTCAACGGACCGCTCTTCCGGGCCGTCAACGTCGCCGAAGCCCGCCAGGAAGGATTGGAGCTGGAATACCGTCGGACAACGAACGCCTGGCAATGGAGCGTCAACGCCACGCTGCAAAACACCGAAGACCGCCAGACGGGCCGCTCCCTGCTGCGGCGGCCGGAGGAAAAAGGTTCGGTCACGCTCGACCGCCGTTTCGCGAATGGATCATGGATCGGACTGGATTGGTTTTTTTCCGGGCGGCGCGAAGACTTCGGCGACATCTCGCTGGCGGGATACCAGATTTTGAGCTTGCGCACAGGCTGGGTCTTCGCACCGGCGTGGCGTTTCGAATTGCGTGCGGATAATCTGGCCGATGAAAATTACGAGCCGGCTTTTGGCTTCAACGCTCCGGGCCGGTCCCTGTATTTCTCTCTGAGTTGGCAGCCCTGATGCGCCTTCGGCGTTTCATTGGGTGCTCCGCTTGCCGGGTTTTGTCAACGATGTGCACCACGGCTTTCCATGGATGGCGCCAGATCATCCGCGGACCGGCAAAACGCATGATGTCCCGGACCTGCTGGCGCTGCAGCGCCTTGTAGCAATGGACAGGGCACTTGGCGCAGGTCGGCTTGTCTTTACCGTATGGGCATTTTTGCAGACGCCTGGCCGCGTAGCGCATCAAGTCCTCACAATCTCCGCAGCGGCCACCGTCATAGGCGGCGTGGTGATGCGCGCAGTGCATGTCGGTCATGCACTGCAGCGTCTTCAGTTCGCGTTGCAGGCGGCCCGTAAGTCCACCCGCCGTACCCCTGAATTCAACCGCCGTGGGGGTCGATTCGGTCGCTGTTGCATTCGCTGTTTTCATGCTGAGAGCATAATCGCACGGCACGGCGTAATCTTTGACCGGCGTCAAGGCGACCGTATGAACCACCCCATGAACCCGCCCCACCGGCGCCCGCGCGCGACGGCTCTGCTATCCTGACGGTCCGATGATACGCATGCTCCCTACAGCCTGTTTTGCGCTGCTTACGCTGCTCTCCTTGCTGGTCGCCAGCGCCTGCAGCCGTTACGCTGAGTACCGCGCAGAGTTCTTCGTATTCGGCACGGTACTCGAGGTGGTTCTCTGGACTGACGACGAAGTCCGTGCCCGGGAAGCCTTCGGGAAACTCCGCGAGTCGTTCCAGTTAATGCACCGGGACTGGCACCCCTGGGAGCCCGGGAAGCTGACCGGCATCAACGAGGCATTTGCCCGCGGCTACGCGGTCACGGCCGATCCGTCGCTGATCGAGTTGACCCGCCTTTCACAGGACATGGAACGGCGCACGGACGGACGTTTCAATGCTGCCGTCGGCGCATTGGTCAGATTGTGGGGTTTTCACAGTTCCGAATACCCGATCGAAGGGCCGCCGCCCGCCATGCAGGCCATTGCGGAAATCGTCCGGCGCCAACCCTCGACGCTGAACATCCGGATCGAAGGCCAGCTCATGAGCTCAACCAACAACGCCGTCCAGCTCGACTTTGGCGGTATCGCCAAGGGCTATGCCGTCGACCGGGCCTGCGAATTGCTCAAGACATTGGGCATCGATAATGCCATCGTCAACGCGGGAGGAGACCTGCGCGCCATCGGCCGCCACGGAGACCGGAGCTGGCGCATCGCGGTGCGCAATCCGGCCGGTGGCATCATCGGCTCACTGGAGACACAGGGCGAAGAAGCTGTTTTTACGTCGGGCAACTACGAACGCTTCCGTCGCGATCAGGAACGCCGCTACCCGCACATCCTCGACCCACGCACCGGATGGCCCGTCGAAGGTCTGGTATCGGTCACGGTGATCGCTGCGGACGGCGCTTTTGCAGACGCAGCGGCCACGGCGCTGATCGTCGCGGGAAGTGATCAATGGGTGACAGTGGCCCGCTCGCTGGGCCTGGATGAGGTGTTGCTGATCGACGAGTCCGGAACGGTTCAAATGACCCCGCAGATAGCAGCCAGGATCGAGTTGGCCGAGGGCATCGAGAGCGTCGTGAAGGACCCCGGCGAGGCGAACGGTTCCTGATTCAGAACATACCGGTTTCGAGCCGGGCGACTTCGGACATCATGTGGTGGTTCCAGGGCGGGTCCAGGGTCAGTTCCACGTTGGCCCGCTCGATGGTCGGCACGAGTTCCAGCTTCGACTTGACGTCGTCCACCAAAATGTCGCCCATGCCACAACCGGGCGCCGTCAGTGTCATTACGACATCCACGACGCGATTGCCGTTTTCGTCTTCTTTCATGTCACAGCGGTAGATGAGTCCCAAGTCAACGATGTTTACCGGAATTTCGGGATCATAGACGGTCTTCATCTGGTCCCACAGCAGGCGTTCGACGTCTTCTTCCGTCGCATCGTCCGGCAGTCTGGGTGGCAGCACCGGTTCCTCGCCGATGGCGTCTGCATCCGTGCCGGCGACCCGAAAAAGGTTGCCGTCGACGAACACCGTGAAACTGCCGCCAAGGGCCTGGGTGATGTAGCCCACGGTGCCCGCTGGCAGCGTGACCTCATCACCGGCCGGAATCATCACAACGTCGCAGTCGCGCTCGAAAGTGCAGGGTTGGCTGTTGTTTGAAAACATGATGATTGAAAAGTGCGGCCGGCCGCATCATTTGTCAAGTAACAAAAACGAAGGCTCCCTGAAAGCGGCCTCGCTGCGCTGAAACGGGCCTTTCAGACCTGCGACTGCTGGTAGTTTTCCAGCCCGATACGTTCGATCAAATCGAGCTGCGTTTCCAGCCAGTCAACGTGATCTTCTTCAGAAGCAAGAATGCTGTCGAACAGGTCTCTGCTGACGTAATCGCGAACGGACTCGCAATACTCGACCGCCTCTTTCAGGTCGGGAAGCGCCTCCATCTCGAGCGCGAGGTCGCACTCCAGCATTTCCCGCGTGTTTTCGCCAATGCGCAGTTTGCCGATGTCCTGCAGGTTTGGCAGGCCCTGCAGGAACAGGATGCGTTCGATCAACTCATCGGCATGCTTCATCTCGTCGATGGACTCTTCGCGCTCCTTGTCGGCAAGACGTGCCAGGCCCCAGTCTTTGTACATTCGCGAGTGCAGGAAATACTGGTTGATGGCCGTCAACTCGTTGCGCAGAACGCTATTCAGGTGCTCTATGACTTTTACGTCGCCTTTCATGTCGTGACTCTCCAGTGATATTCAGGGCGCACAACGCCCTCGAAGAGATCATTCTACAAAAGGAATGAATTTCCTGCCGGAATGATAATCATTGGCATACGGTGAAGCTGCGTCAGCGGCGAATTTCATGGCGCCAAGCGGGGTCAGCCGGTGGCCACGATCCGGAGTTTGACGGACGAAGGCGGACAACCCTGCTGCTCGAGTTCTCCGGCAATGATTTCACGGGCCAGCCGCACGCAGCTGCCGCACTGTGTCCCGGCCCCGGTCTGAAAACCCAGGTCCTGCAGGTTGTGTGCCCCTTTTCGCACGGCTTGGCGAATGGCGGTCTCGGTAACGGCATGACAAACGCAAATATACATGGGACTCCAGTGTGTCAGAAATTGAAGGAGCGGCAGTTGACCTGAATCATAAATGCGAATGAGAACGGTTGTCAAATAGAAAAAACTTTCCGAATCATCCTTTACGCAAATACGACGCATTCGTATTTAAAACATTATACACCTTCGAGGAACTGCAACCATGCCAAAAACCGTCACTCTCGGAACATCGAGCGTTCTGCCGGCTCTTTCACTGAACACGATGGCCGAGTGCAATGACTCCGCCCTCGCCGACGATTCCGCTAAAGGGCCCAAGTGCGCCCAACTCGAACCGCTGACCATTTTCGGCACGGCGCAAACGGCACGTGACGTCGCCGGCGGCGCCAGCGTTTTGACGAGCGACGACCCGTCGACCTTCGAGACGACCGACGTCCAGCGCGCGCTGCGCCGAGTTCCCGGATTGTCCCTGCAAATTGAGGACGGCTGGGCGTTGAGACCCAACATCGGCATCCGCGGTACGCCCACGGAACGGAGCAGCCGGATCACGCTGCTCGAAGACAGCGTTCTGATTGCTCCAGCCCCTTATTCGGCTCCGGCCGATTATTATTTTCCGTCCTTCGGACGCATTCACTCGGCCGAAGTTCTAAAAGCGAACACGGGCTTGGACAAGCAGGACTACATAGTATCTGTCCATAAACGGGCATCCCAGCCCGTTATGGATTCGCTGCGCAAAAGCGTGGCTTTGCTGCGCTCACAT
>JAVVFH010000059.1:0-15739 GCA_032250585.1 Lysobacterales bacterium | reverse complement strand
TCGCTGTTCGGCGCGCAGGATCGGCGCGCCGAGGTCGCCGGGCAGCGGTTCGCCCAGCTCCGGCGGCAGCGGTGGCAAGGTCGGCGGCAGTTGGGAATAGTCGGTGGGCAGTTGCGCCAGCCCTTCGGAGCGCGACACGCGATCGACGTTGTACAGCTCGGTCGCCTCGCCTGCACCACGGCGCTGCGGTGCTTGCAGCGACCAGAGCGTTGCGCCCAATACGGCGGTGGTCACACCGCCGACGAGCACCGCCAACATGCGCCGGTTCAGGCGCGTGACCGGACGCGGCTGCGCCCGCAGGGCGACCTGCTCGGGCGTCAGCTTCGGAGCCGCGCGAGGCGTCACCATGTCCGGGGAGTCGTCCTGGCTCATGGTCAGTTCCTCCGCGTAACGCCGTCTGTGCGCTCGATGCGCACCACGGCGCCGCTGTCGCCACCCAGGCGCAGTTCGGCCGCGCCGAACAGCCGGTCCACGATGTAGTACGGCGCGCGGAAGCGGTAGTTCACGAGCTGGCCGTCGCCCTGCGCGCCGATCACGAACAGCGGCGGCAGCTCGCCCTGCGCGATGCCGGCCGGGAATTGGATATAGACCTTCTCGCCGTCGTCGAAGGCGCGCAGCGGCTTCCACGGCGCATTGCTGCCGCTGATCGCGTAGCGGAAGCGGATGTTCTCCAGCGTCAGGCCCGTATCGAGTGGCGCCGCCGTCTGTGCGGCCTGCGCCTGGCGCTGCAAAGCCAACATGCGGTCGCGCGGATAGTCCCAAGACACAGACGCCATCCACGCCCTTTCGGTCGAGGTCAGTTCGATCAGGTACGTCCTGCGGCTGGTGGTGATGACGAGATTGGTCTTCAAGCCGGAACGGATGGGCTTCACCAGCACATTGACGCGCAGTTCGTCACCGCCGCCGCTGGACGTGTCGCCGACGATCCAGCGCACGGTGTCACCGGCCGCGACCGTCACCAGTTCCTCGCCGGGCTGCAAGGCGATCATCGTCACGCGGCCCGGACTCGTATAGACCTGATAGAGCGCGCCATCGGTGAAGGGCCAGACCTGGATCGCGTTGATGTAGCCCTCGCGTGTCGGCGCGACGCGCGCCTCTGCGTTCGCACGGGATACGCGCACGCGCTCGTCCTCTGGCTCGGGCGCTGGCGGCGTCTCGTCCTGCGCCGGTAACGGCATCAACTGCCCCGGCAAGGGCAAAGGTTCCGGCACCGCGACCACTTCCACCGGCTTGGGAAGTTCCGGCAGCGGCTGCGCCTGCACGGGCTCGTCGAGCGTGATGGTCGGCGGCTTGCGCGGCGTGGCGCAGCCCGCCAGCGTGGTGGCAATCAGTACAAGCACGCAAAAGCGCAAAGACGGTTTCATGGCCTGTCTCCTTCGATCGAGTCGAGTTCCCGGCTCCACGACAAGCCGTTGATGTAGATGCCCAATGGATTGCGGCGCAACCGTTCCTCGGTGCGCGGTGTTTGCAGCACGATGGAGACCACCGCCGTCCAGCGCTCCAGCCCTGCCGCCGCGCCGTTGACGTAGCGGCGCTCCGTCCAGCGCACGTTGAACGACGTATCGCTGGCGCGGACCACGCTGTTGATCTGCACCGTCACCGTCTCCCGGCCGATGCGCGCGAAGGGATCGTTGGCGCGGGCGTAGTCGTTGAGCACGGCGGCCCCGCGGTCGGTGGTGTAGTCGTAGGCATCCAGCCAGTTCTGCCGGACCACGATGGGGTCGATGGAGAGCGAGCGCACCAGCGTGACGAAGCGCGCCAGGTGATGCGCGGTCTGCGCATCGTTGGGCCGATACGGCGTGGCGGCCTCGCCGACGGCGCGCACCTGCCCGCCGTGGTCCACCTCCACCACGTAGGGCGTGACGATGGACTGCGCCGAGCGCCACACCAGGCCACCGGCCATCAGCAGCGCGAGCGCGAGGCAGCCGAAAGCCATCAGTCGCCAGTTCTTTGCCTGCACGCGGGCCGAGCCGATGCGCTCGTCCCACACCTGTTCGGCGCTCTGGTACGGCGTGACCGGCTGCGGCGATTCGGCATAGCGCACCTGCGGTCGTTTGAAGCGCATGGGCCGTCCTCCTTATGAATTCGATGGGTCGCGCAGGCTGGGGCCACTGCCCGAGCCGCCGCCGTCGCCACCGCGCAGCGTGTGCGCGACGGTGGTGGCGGCATGAGTGAGCTGCTGGCGGCGTTTCAGGCGCCTGGCCCAGGCGGGTTGTCCGGTGCTGGCGGATGCGGCTTCCGCGCTGCCCTGAGTGGCCGGGCCGGTAGCAGCGCTGCCTGTGGAAGCATCGGGATTGATGGCGGTAGCGGCGCGCGTCTTCAGCGAACGCGCACCGGCAGAGACTCGCTGGCCGACCGACTGCGCGCCGGTCCGGGCGACGTTACCCAGACCGGCCGCCACGCCCTTGAGGCCACCGCCGGCACCGGCGGAACCTGCCTGGAAGGCTGACCTCGCGCTGCCAGCGGTGGAGGTCATCGAACGGGCGCCGCCGACAGCCATGCGGGCAGCACCCGGCGCCATGCGCGCACCGGCCGCGACGGCACCACCGACGCCGGTGGCCACCGCGCCGACCGCAACGGCCGTACCGGCTGCGCCGAGCGCGGCGCCTGCCATTGCACCGGCGCCGAGCTGCGGCGAACCGGACACCAGCCCGGTGGCGATGCCCGGCCCGAAGATCCCCAGCGCCAGCAGCGCGAGGGATGCCAGCATGATGACCAGCGCGTGGTCGATGGAGGGTTCGTCCGGCGCGACCTGGAATTCGGCGAACAGGCCGGTGCCGATACCGACGATCACCGCCAGCACCAGTACCTTGATGCCCGACGACACCACGTTGCCCAACACCTTCTCGGCCAGGAACGCCGTCTTGTTCCACAGTGCGAACGGCACCAGCACGAAGCCGGCGAGCGTGGTCAACTTGAACTCGATCAGCGTGATGAAAAGCTGGATCGCCAGCACGAAGAACGTGACGATCACCACCAGCCAGGCCAGGAACATGACCGCGATGGGCGTCACGTTCACGAACACCTCGGGGAAGCCCGCCATGTCGCTGATCTGTTCGAGGATCGGCGAGGCGGCATCGACGCCCACCTTGGCCAGTCGGCCGGGTTGCAGGAACTCGGCCTGCGAGATCGTGGAACCCGACGCCATCAAACCCAGCCCCGCGAACGAGCGGAACACGATGCTCGCCAGCCAGTTGAAGTTGCCGATGATGTAGGCGAAGGCACCGACGTAGAGCACTTTGCGGATCAGCTTGGCGATCACGTCCTCGCCCTGGCCGGTGGCGTGACTCATCGCCCAATAGAGGCCGGCGATGGTCATGTCGATCACGATCAAGGTGGCGGTGAGGAACGCAATCTCGCCACCCAGCAGACCGAAGCCCGAGTCGATGTAGGTGGAAAAGACGATGAGGAAGCGGTCGATCACCGAGATGTCGTTCATGGCGCGTCCCTCAGTCGCCGCCGTAGAACGGCACGGTCTGCGGCGTGTAGGGCGTGCCCTCGCCGTGGAAGCGCCGCCGCACTTCGCGGGCGCGCTCGGTGGCCGCCGCCTGGCGCGCCAGTTCCAGCGACGCGGCGCGGTCCTGCGTCAACTGGAGCTGCTGAGACTGGATCGCCTGCTTGGCCTGCAAGGCCAGCAACTGGTTGGTCGCCTGCATGGCTTGCAGCGCGCCGTCAGCCGACTGGCTCTGGCCGACCAGATCGGCCAGCACGCCTTCGTCCTCGCTGAGGTTCTGCGACACCTGCGCCTGCATCCGCATTGCGGTGTGCAGGCCATCGAGGGTGTGCCGCCAGCGTTCGCGCGCGTCCTGCGCCATGCGATCGCCGCTGATGGTCGCGGCGTACTCGTGCGGATATAGCCGGGCGAACTCCCGGTCCATGTTCGCCACGTCATAGGCCAGCCCCTGCGCCTCGGCGATCAGGCGTTCGGTGGTCGCCAGCGTCGAGCGCAGCCGGTTGACCACGTTGAAGTCGAGGCCCGCCAGATTGCGCGCCTGGTTGATGAGCATCTGCGCTTCGTTCTGGAGCTGCCGCACCTGGTTGTTGATCTGCTCCAGCGTGCGGATCGCGGTCAGCGTGTTCTGCACCAGGTTGGTCGGGTCGATCACGGCCCACTGCGCCTGCGCGGCGGGCAGCGCGCAAAACAGAGCGGCAGCAACGGTCGCAAGAAGGGTCTTCTTCATGACGGGTTCTCCTGTGGTGGGAGGGAAGCGGCAGGCGCGGACGGCAGCAGATCGGCCGCCCAGTCCAGACCGCAGTGGCGCAGCCAGGCGGCTGCGAAGCTGGAAGACGAAGCGGCCGCCTCCACCGCGTCGATGTCGCGTTGGTCCTGCGGTGTCGAAGCGCCGGCGAAGGCCAGCGCGACCGACCCCAGGTCGAGGTCGAACAGGCGATTGCCCAGCCGCGACTGGTAGTAGTAATCGCGCTTGGGCTGCGCGGTGGCGACGATCTCGATCTGCCGGGCGTTGAGCCCGAAGCCTTCGTAGATCGTGCGAATCTGCGGCTCGGTGGCCTGCGGGTTGGGCAGGAAGATGCGGCTCGCGCAGCTCTCCACGATGGCCGGCGCGATGCTCGAATCCTTGATGTCGGCGAGCGACTGCGTGGCGAAGATCACCGATACGTTCTTCTTGCGCAGCGTCTTGAGCCACTGGCGAATGCGCGCCGCGAACACCGGGTCATCAAGGAACAGCCAGGCTTCGTCGAGGATCAGCAGCGTGGGCGCGCCGTCGAAGCGCTCGTCGAAACGAGCGAACAAATAGCGCAGCACGGCCAGTACGGCGGCGCGGCTGGCCATCAGCTCCTCCATCTCGAAGCACTGCACGTCGGCCGTGCCCAGGCGGTCGTGGTCGGCGTCCAGCAGCTTGCCGTGCGCGCCGCCGAGCACATAGGGCGCGAGCGCCTGGCGCAGCGCGTTGTTCTGCAACAGCACGGAAAACCCGGTCAGCGTGCGCTGCTCCACCGGCGCGCCGGCAAGGCTTTCCAGCGCCGACCAGATGGCGGCCTTCTCGTCGGGGCCGATGGCCGCGCCCTCCTGCACCATCCGGCCTTCCAGCCATTCGGCGGCCCAGGTGCGGTAGCCCTCCTGGTCGATGCGGGCGAGCGGCTGGAACGCGATGCCGCCGTCCGTGCCCAGGTCGTAATGCTCGCCGCCCAGGCCCAGGGTCGTGGCGCGCAGCGAGCGGCCCATATCGAACGCGAAGATGCGTGAGCCGCGATAGCGGCGGAACTGCATCGCCAGCGTCGCCAGCAGCACCGACTTGCCCATGCCGGTCGGGCCGGCGATCAGCACATGCCCGACATCGCCGATGTGCGTCACCAAACGGAACGGTGTGGCGCCATCGGTGCGCGTGACGATCAGCGGCGGCCCGTCCAGATGCGCATTGCGCTCCGGCCCGGCCCATACCGCCGACACCGGCATCAGGTGCGCGAGGTTCAGCGTCGAGACGATGGGCTGGCGCACGTTGGCGTAGGCATTGCCCGGAATCGAGGACAGCCAGGCATCGACCGCATTCAGCGTCTCGGGAATGGTGACGAAGCCACGGCCCTGGATGACGCGCTCGATCATCCGCAGCTTCTCGTCGGCCACCGCTGCATCCGCATCCAACACCGCGACCGTCGCGGTGACGTAGCCGAACGCCACCTGATCGCTGCCCAATTCCTGAAGGGCCGCATCGGCATCCGCCGCCTTGTTCGAGGCGTCGGTATCGACCAGCGGCGATTCCTGCTGGAAGATCGTCTCGCGCAGCAGTGCGACGACGTTCTTGCGCTTGGCGAACCACTGGCGGCGCAGGCGGCCGAGTTCCTTTTCCGCCTCGGACTTGTCCATGCAGAGGAAGCGCGTGCTCCAGCGATAGGCGAAGCCGAGTCGGTTCAGGTCGTCGAGCAGCCCCGGCCAGGTCGAGGTCGGGAAGCCGCGCACCGACACCACGCGCAAATGCGCATCGCCCAACATCGGCGCAAGCCCGCCGGTCAGCGGGCAGTCGGTCAGCAGCGCATCGAGGTGAAACGGATGCTCCGGCACGGCCACGTGATAACGCCGCGTGGAGATGGTGGCGTGCAGATAGGTAAGCGTTTCGCTGTCGTCGAGCCAGGCAATCTCTGGCATCACGCCGTCGAGCAGGTCGAAGCAACGATCCGTCTCCGCGATGAAGGCGATCAGGCGTTCATGCCAATCCACGCCACGCTGCGACGTATTCTCGTAGAGCAGATTCGCGGCGCGTGCGCGGGACTCCTCCGGCGGCAGGCACACCAGCGTCAGGTGATAGCGGCTATCGAAGTGACTCTGGTCTTCCTCGAACACCGCTCGGCGTTCCTCGTCCACCAGCCACGACAGCGGTTCGGGAAACTCGGACTGCGGATAGTCAGCCGCTGACAGCCTTTCGGCCTCGACGAACAAGGCCCACCCGGAACCCAGGCGGCGTAGCGCGTTGTTGAGCCGCGCTGACGTGGCGATCAGCTCGCCCTGCGTCGCGCTGTCCAGGTCCGGCCCGCGAAAGCATGCTGTCCTTTGGAACGAACCGTCCTTGTTGAGCACGATGCCGGGCGCCATCAACCCGGCCCAGGGCAGCCAGTCGGCGAGCAGTGCGGGACGCTGACGGTATTCGGCGAGATGCAACATGGCGTCGTCCTCACACGTCCAGCAGAGGCTTGTGCTTGATGTGCCGCGCGAACACCTGCATGAACTGCGGATCGACGCGCGCCCCCCATACCGCGAGCGAATGGCCGACGATCCACATCACCAGACCCGGAATCCACAGTTGCAGGCCCAGTCCCACGGCGGCGGCCAGCGTGCCGTTGGCAATGGCCACGGTGCGCGGCGCACCGCCCAGCAGGATGGTTTCGGTCAACGAACGATGCAGCGGCACCTCGAAGCCGGCGGCGAACTCGTCGGGCGCACTCATACGACGGCACCACCGGAGAAGCTGAAGAACGACAGGAAGAACGAGGACGCCGCGAACGCGATGGACAGGCCGAAGACGATCTGGACCAGCTTGCGAAAGCCGCCCGACGTGTCGCCAAAAGCCAGCGCCAGGCCAGTGGCGATGATGATGATGACTGCGACGATGCGGGCCACCGGCCCCTGGATCGAATCGAGGATGGCTTGCAGCGGCCCTTCCCAAGGCATGCTGGAACCGGCCGCGTGCGCCGTGCTGGCCACCAGCAGGAACACGACCGCCAGCAGCAGTCCTTGTTGCGCTGGCGCGGTGAGACAGCGCAGGCACGCAAGGCGGGAAAGCGGATTTACGGAAATACGCAAAGCATGGGCGAGCGTCATGGCAGTTCTCCAGAGTGGGTTGAGGACGGGGATGGAAGCGGCGCGAGCGCGTCGTCGAGCTGGTAGCCATGACCGTCGAAGCCGGTGACGCGGGCGACGGTCTGGACCTGACGGTCGCGGCCGCGCCCGGCGATGAAGACGATGACGTTCACCGCCTCGGCGATCAGCGCGCGCGGTGGGGTCATGGCGACTTCGAGGATCAGTTGTTCGAGGCGCAGCAGTGCGCCGTGCGCGGAACTGGCGTGCAGCGTGGCGATGCCGCCGGGATGGCCGGTGCCCCAGACCTTGATAAGGTCCAGCGCCTCGCCGCCGCGCACCTCGCCGACGATCACGCGGTCGGGCCGCAGGCGCATCGTGGCGCGCACCAGCTCGGTCATCGACACCACGCCCGCACGGGTGCGCAGCGGCACGTGGTCGCGTGCCGCACACTGCAATTCCACGGTGTCTTCCAGCACCAGCACGCGGTCGCCAGTGCTGGCGATTTCGGCCAGCAGCGCATTGGCGAGCGTGGTCTTGCCGGTGCTGGTGCCGCCGGCGATCAGGATGTTCTGGCGCTCGCGCACCGCGCGGCGCAGGAACTCGGCCTGCTGCTCGGACAGGATGCGGTCGGCCACGTAGTCGGCCAGACCGATCACGCCCACGGCGCGCTTGCGCAGGGCGAAGGCCGGGCCCGGCGCCGCCGGCGGCAGGATGCCCTCGAAACGCTCGCCGGTCTCTGGCAGCTCGGCGGTCAGCAGCGGCCGGCCGCGATGCACCTCCGTGCCGACGTGCGCCGCGACCAGGCGGATGATGCGCTCGCCATCGGCGGCCGACAGCGACTCGCCGGTGGCGGCACGGCCCGTGGAGAGCCGGTCGATCCACAGCGCACCGTCCGGGTTCAGCATCACTTCCACCACGTCCGGGTCTTCGAGCGCGGAAGCGATCAGCGGCCCCATCGCCGTGCGCAACATGCGAATGCGCCGATCCAGCGAGGTGACAGAGGACGATGGCGGCTGCGGGACGGCACTCATGCGGCAGCCTCCTGCGCGCGTTCCTGCGCTTCGGCCAGCGCCGCCGTCTCGTCCAGCCGCTGCGTGTCGGGCTGGATCTCCTCGTAGACTTCGCGCACGAGGCTGCGCCCGCGCAGCAGGTGGCGGCCGAGCTGTTCGATGAACTGCTCGAAGCGCGCCTTGCCCTGTGCCTTCGCGGCTTCCTGATGGGCCTCGGGCAGCGGTGTGCTGACGGTCAGGTAGTAGCGCACGAACAGCGCCAGCGTTTCGATCTGGATGTTCTGGTCGCGCTCCAGCTTCTCGAACTGGCGCGACAGGCGATCCAGCCGCTTGGCCATCGCCGCTTCGCGCTGGTCGGCCGCATCCGGCGACAGCCAGGACGCGAGTGCGGCCGCGACGATGCTGGATTTCGAGACGCCTTTCTTCGCGGCCAGCTCGTCCAGGCGCTTCGCATGGTCGCGCTCGATGAACAGGTTCAGGCGATGGCGGGAATGAAGATGGCTCATAGCTGGATTCCGTCGTCGGGGTTGAGGGCGGCCAGCCGAGCCGCGCGCTGCAAGCGCGGGTCGAGCTGGGATGGCAGGGGAAGCGGCAGATCGTCGTCGTCATCGAGCAGCGCCAGATCGCTGGCCGCGTGCTCGGATTCAGAGCTGTAGGCGACGACTTCGGACAGCTCGGGCTGTTGGCGCGGGCCGCCTTCGTTGGCGTCTCCCAAGTCCGAAGCCACAGCGGGCACGGCAGGCATGGCGGGAATCGCCAAGGCGCTCCAGTCATCGGGCCGCGCGGCCGGGGCATCGGCGTAGCGGCCCTGCGCCAGCGTGGGTGCTGGCAACACGCGGCGCTTGAAGTTGGCGTCCGCGTAGTAGCGCAGCTTCTTCGCCTTGATCGGCGGATGGCCGGAGACCATCACCACGGCGTCGTCGGGTGGGAGCTGCATCACCTCGCCGGGCGTGAGCAGCGGGCGCGCCGTTTCCTGCCGCGACACCATCAGGTGCCCGAGCCAGGGCGCGAGCCGATGGCCCGCGTAGTTGCGCTGCGCGCGCAGCTCGGTGGCGGTGCCCAGCGTTTCGGAAATGCGCTTGGCCGTGCGTTCGTCGTTGGTGGCGAAGGTCACGCGCACATGGCAGTTGTCCAGAATCGAATGGTTCTGGCCGTAGGCTTTGTCGATCTGGTTGAGCGACTGCGAAATCAGGAAGGCGCGCAGCCCGTAGCCGGCCATGAAGGCGAGCGCGGATTCAAAGAAGTCGAGCCGGCCGAGTGCGGGGAACTCGTCGAGCATCAGCAGCAGCTTGTGCTTGCGCTCCACGCCGTCGCTGCCATCGAGCGATTCAGTGAGGCGCCGTCCGATCTGGTTGAGGATCAGACGAATGAGCGGCTTGGTGCGGCTGATGTCCGACGGCGGTACCACGAGGTACAGCGATACAGGATGCTGCGCGGAAATCAGGTCCGCGATGCGCCAGTCGCAGCGCGACGTGACTTCGGCCACCGTGGGGTCGCGGTACAGGCCAAGGAAACTCATCGCGGTGGACAGCACGCCGGACCGCTCGTTGTCCGACTTGTTGAGCACTTCGCGCGCAGCAGACGCGACGACGGGATGCGGTGCATCGCCGAGGTGCTTCGTCGTCATCATCCGATGCAGCGTCACCTCGAACGGACACGCGGGATCGGACAGGAAGTTGGCGACGCCGCGCAGCGTCTTGTCCTCGCTGGCGTAGAGCACATGCAGGATCGCGCCGACCAGCAGCGCGTGCGAAGTCTTCTCCCAGTGGTTGCGCCGCTCCAGCGCGCCTTCGGGATCGACCAGAATGTCCGCGATGTTCTGCACGTCGCGCACTTCATGCGCACCGCGCCGTACTTCCAGCAGCGGGTTGTAGGCGGCGGACTTCGCATCGGTAGGGTTGAATAGCAGGCAGTGCGAGAAGCGCGAGCGCCAGCCGGCGGTGATAGCCCAGTTCTCGCCCTTGATGTCGTGGATCACGGCGGACGCGGGCCACGACAGCAGCGTGGGCACCACCAGGCCGACGCCCTTGCCCGAGCGCGTGGGCGCGAAGGTCAGGACGTGTTCTGGGCCTTCGTGTCGCAGGTACTGGCGGCCATGCAGGCCGAGGAAGACTCCGGATGGCTGGGTCAGCCCGGCTTTGCAGATTTCCGCGGCATCGGCCCAGCGGGCCGAGCCGTAGGTCGTGACCAGACGAGATTGGCGCGAGCGCCAGATGGACATGCCTATGGCGACCACCACGGCCACCAAGCCGCTTCCGCCCGCGATGGCGCCACCAATGTCAAAGACGTGCGACGCATAGGCGTCGAAAAGGAACCACCACTCGAACAGCTTCCACGGGTGGTAGATCGGCGTGCCAAGGAAATCGAACCACGGCGAGCCAAGACGTATCTGATAACCAAGGGTCGCAGCTGTCCATTGTGTGGCGCTCCACACTCCGGCGATCACGATGCTGAATACCACGGCAATCTGACCGAACAACACGTTCGTCCCTTGCATCTCCCGGCCTCCGATTTCCCCTGCGCGCACTGCGTTCAACGTGCCGCTGGTGTCAGGATCGGTGCCGGGTCAGTGCCGGTCAAAGACCGTTATCGGGAGAAAGGTCGAACAAAAAGCAAGAACTCGCGCAGGGGCGTAGGCAGAAAAAAAGCCGCAAGCGATGGCGCATTGCGGCGTGTTTGACAGAAATTAAATGATTCGTGGCGAACTGCCTACAATCAAAATTTGGGCGGATTCTCCAGTGATGTATACGGCACCTTGCCGTCGCCATAGAAGCGCTTGCGCGTTGCCTCAGAAACCCGGTTGCACAACTCATTGCCCAGCTTGGCTCGTTCCAGCTTGCATTGCTGACGCAGCTCTTTGAGGCGCTCGGGATTAGCTGCAAGGGACTCCACCGTTTCAATGGTGGTCTTGGTCGCGATCGGGTTTGACTGACCGCATGCGGTTAGCATCAAAGCGAGCAGAAGCAGGATGATCTTCTTCATAGCTCGATATCCTTCAAAGCACCAGATTTTGAGGATGCAGGCCAATCAGGATCGTTCGACTCCATGGACGCCAGCCGTTCAATGAAGCGAGCCAGCATCTGCGACGGTTCGGCGTCCCTACGAAGCAGGTAAGTAGTCAACAAGGGTGGCTGTCCCGCAAGCGGGCGCGCCACGACGCCTAGCTCACGACTGAATGCGATGTGCGCGCCACCCGCAAGGCCCAATGCCAAGCCGGCCGATACCAGCATCATCATCACGTCGAACGTCGCCACACGCTGCGCGATCAGCGGCTCCCGTTCCTGTCGGCGCAGGATGCGATCAACTTGGCGAGCATGGCCTTCGCATGCTGCGGGATCACCCAGCACGATCGGGTAGCGCAGCACTTCTTCCAGCGGAATTCGTTTGTAAGCCAGCACGGGATGACGCGCGGGCACGGCTACCATCAACTGGTCTTCCCAAACTGGATTGACGATGATGCCGTCGCCGGCCTCATCGGCCATGGAAAAGCCCGCGTCGTACAGATCATCATGCAGGCCCTTGATCTGCTGATCCAGCGGCACTTCGAAGAGCCGGATTTCGATTTCTGGATATTCTTCGCGGCAACGTGCCAGTAGCGCCGGCAGGCGCGATGGTGTGATGCCATCAGACAAAGCAATGCGCAACTGCCCGTGAAAGCCATTGGTAGCCGATTTCACGCTTTCACGCGCCTGCTCCAGGACTGCAAACACGCGCGGAATGTGATTGAGGAACAGCTTTCCGGCGAGAGTCAAGCGCGTGCTGCGAGTAGTGCGCACAAAGAGCTGCACGCCCAACTCCTCTTCCAGTTCCTTGATAGCACGTGATAGAGGTGACTGCTCGATGTGTAGCCGCTCAGCGGCACGGGCAAAGTGGAGTTCTTCAGCAACGGCCAGAAAGCAACGCAGATGACGAAATTCCACTGGACGATCTCCTTTGTGTGATAGCACCACCGACTGCTTCGATCGTTGTGGAAGCCTTAGCCTTGATCGCCATCATTTGCGTTAGCCGTAAAGATGGTGTCCCCAGTCAGAGGTGCGAGGAGCAACAGCACCGCCTCAACCCAGCGCTGGAACTAGCGAACGTTGCAGCTTCGTGTTCGCGCGGGGCACGTCGCTGTAGGTCAAGGAAGAGGCGTCGATGCGGCGGTCATTCCTTGGTCTTTCGTGGATGGAGGTCAGAACGCGATCTGCGTGCGGGCACCAACGGCTTGGTACCTCGCGCCAATGTCGCCACCGCCACCCGTTCGCTTGTCCACCGTGCCGTTGATGTAATTAAGCATGAAGCGGATGTTGCTGTTCACATACCAGTTCAGGCCGAGCGTGAGGTTCTCCTGCCGGCCGCCGAAGATGTCCCTGTCGTTGAGATCAATCATGCTGTAGCGCGCAGCAATCTCCCATGCGCCCCAGTCGCCCATCCTCCAGTCGAAGGGACGACTTGGCGCAACGCTCCCATAAGAGCCGGAGCTTGCGCTGTAGCGTCGCGTCTCGCCGGTGAGGATATAGCCGCCTTGGATGTAATAGCCGCTGAAGTTGAGGCTGGGCCCGTTGCCAGGGGGCCGCTCGACGTTGAAATCGAAATACTCGCCCTGGAAGTGGAAGCTGCCCAGTGTTCCGGCCAGTTCCGCGCTCAAGACGCGCGCGGAGTCGATCGGAAGAGGACCGGTGCCCAAGATGCGGTTGCCGTCGATGCGCATCTCAATCCGGTCTCGCAGGTTCAGTTCCGAGGCGCCCGTCGGCGCATCGAACAGGTACTGCACGTCGCCGCCGATCAGGAGCGAGGCGCTGTCGGTCAGAACTGGCAGGAACACCACCCGTCCGGTCGCGGCGGTCTGCCTTGCATCGTGCGATGTCCTGCCGGAGGCCGGTCCCGTCAGGAAGGCGCCGGCCCACCATTGCCGCTCGTTGGCGGTAATGCCGAAGCCTGAACGCGTGGCGGCGCCGATGCCGGCGGCGACTTCCACGGGCGCGGCTCGCTCCATAAAGGTGATGTTGTTGTTACTTGTCGCTCGGTCGAGCGAGTAGCGCACGCTGAGAATGCCGGCCCAGATCTTGAATGGTTCGAAACCACTATAGGAAAGGTAAGCTTTATCTAGGACCACGCCGGACCCGCCGCCGGACCCGCCACCCTCAAATTCGATGCTGTATCCCCAGTCGTTCAGGAACGCGCCGATGACCCCGAACTTCGCTCGGCGCGCGATCACGCCGCCGACAAGATTCTGCGGCGTCGTGGCCGTGGTGTTCGGCCGGTAGTTGTAGCCGCCGAAGTCGAGCTGCAGGCGGCTCGTGAGCGAGATGCAGTTTCGCCCGTCGGAACTGCAGATCGTCGGCTGGTTGCTGGAGGATACTCGAATGCTAGGTGCGTCGGCGGGCGGCTCCGTTTTGGCCGCAGCCATCTGCCCAGTGGCCCCTCTGGCTTCCTCTCGCCCCTCCGCAACGTCCCCTTTCAGGGCCTCGACTTCGTTCCGCAGCTCGTTGATTTCCGCCTTCAGCGCCTCCAGCCGGGCGCTGGCGGAATCCTGCGCGGCGGCGGGTCCGCCGGCGAGGATCGCAGCGACAATCGCCGTCGCCGTGAAGATTCCGCATCGTTTCACGCAATTACATTTACGCGGGCGAGGACAAGAATGGTCCGGTGCAGGTTCCAAACCACTTCGCTTAATGTGCCTGCTCACGAAGATCCTGCTCGTACTGAATTGCCCAGTCCCCGACACACGCTAGTCTTCCAATGGTTTTGGAATGGACCGCCCTTTGTCCTTTTCAGCCACGATGAATTCGAGAAAGCGGAGTCTCTCCGTTGAACTCGGATTCCAGTGAGCATGAATGGTGCCGGCCGGAACGAGCAGACTGTCGCCAGCGCGTAGAGTGACTGGCGGTTCACCTTCCTCCTGCCAGATGCCAGTGCCGGAAAGGATGTGGAAGGTGACCGCAGCCGGATGAAGGTGCCGTGGATTGATGCCACCCGGCTCATATTCGACGTGATAGACGGCGACTTCCTGGTTAGCCGTATCGGGCACGGCTGTTCTCAGCAGCGGCGCATGCGGTATCACGCCTCGCTTTTCCTGGGCGAAAGCCGGTTGGGTGTAAGCCATACATAAAACTCCTGTTATCGCAATGACGATGCTGAAGAGAGCGCCTTTGGTCACACATTGCCTCCCAACCTTCAGAGATGCCCAAAGGCCGGGTCCGACTGGAACCGGACATTGCGCTGGCGATAGCCAGTTGAAAACAGAGCCTGAATTAGCGAAGTAGTGCATGTGAGCCTCCGTAAGAAATTTGATTCTTTCAAGGCATATTAAGGTAGTAGGCATTGTCAGACAAACGACTTTAACTTACCATTCCCCCAAGAAAAAATTGGGGTCTCACATGATGCGACAATTACCCTCGCTGAACGGACTGCGGGCTTTTGAGGCGGCTGGCCGGCATGGCAGTTTCACTGCCGCGGCAAGAGAGCTGAACGTCACCCAAACTGCGGTAAGTCGCTTGGTCCGTCTGCTGGAAGATCGTTTTGGCTTTCCTCTGTTTCTGCGACATGCGAACGCGCTTGAACTGACGGCGCAAGGGCAGGCGCTGCTGTCCGGTCTGACTGATGCTTTCGATTCCATTGCCCGGCTCACCGAAAGCGTTACGGCAATGCGTAGTGGCCCGGTGCTGACGGTTGGAGTCGGTCCAACCTTGGCGATCACTTGGTTGATCCCGCGACTGGCAAGCTTCTATCGCAGCCATCCCGACGTCGAAGTGCGCATGGCGACGGGTGGCGCAACTCGTCCGGTACGCGATGACTGGACCTGCACTATCCGACGCGATACCGACGCGTTGCCGGGCTACAATGCAGAACGCTTATTCCCGAGCACCGTCGTGCCGGTCTGCACGCCGAAGCTCGCATCGACGCTGCGCTCGCCTGACGACTTGCGCAACGCGACTCTCATCGTCGTATCCGACATGCCTAATGAATGGCCACACTGGTTCGAAGCGGCGGGCTTAGGTTTCCCCCTGCACCCCGCCGGTGAGGTGTCATTCGAGAGCAACGTCATGGCGATGCAGGCAGCGCTCGACGGGGTCGGAGTCGCTATCGCTCAAATCCCTTACGTCAGCGACGCCCTGGCAGCGGGCCGGTTGGTCGCGCCATTCCCGATCGTCGCGCACACAGTCGGGAGTTGGCTTCTAGAATACCGCGCTATTCGAAAGGAAGATCCGGCACTTCTAGCTTTTCGCGCTTGGTTGCACCAGGAAGCTGATCTGGCGCGTCAAGTTGAGATCGTGCTAGGGCGTGCGAACACAAACGGAAGCGCTCGGCGATCAGCAGGCCACCCGCCGCGCGATTGACGCCGGCTTCGAGACGTGGAGCTGCATGGGGCATCCGACACTAGACGGATATGCCCTTGGTACGTCCGATTTCCCACGACACGCCACCGCCTCGCACCGTGGCGGCGATCTGCTGTCCCAGTCTCTGTTCGATCACCGGCCGCCACGGGACCAGACGG
>JAVVFH010000058.1:0-15811 GCA_032250585.1 Lysobacterales bacterium | reverse complement strand
GTCACATGCTGGGACAACTCAACCTGGCGGTCGAACAGGCCTGTGATGAAGTGGCCGCAATGCACTCGGGCGACCGCCTCGGCGTGGCTGCGACCATTGTCAAAGTCAGCCAGCTCGGTGCCGCCGAGGAGCGCGCCTCCTTTTCAGCGAGTCCCGCATTCACCGGCGCTGACGCGGCTGTGCGAGTAAACGGCCTGCTGCAGCCGCCCATCCCGGCGCGCCGGTCCATTGCCGTTGCCGCGCTGATCTGCGGCATGTTGCTGACGATGGCCGGTCTGGCCACCAGCGAGTGGTGGCATCACAGCGCCGAGTCGCTCCTGGCCCTTCACCTGGGCTGACCAAAACGGAATAGTCATGCAGCGCATCCGCCCATTAAAAATACCGATTGCCAATCGGTTTTTGAACGCGAAGAAGAGCCTCCTCGTCAGTGGGCTTTTCGCGACTTTGCTCGCAAACGCGTACGCCGCGGAGCCGATCGCGGCACCCCGTCATCCGCTGACTGAAGCGGCGAGCATACGACTGGCTTTGGCGCGCCCGGCACTGCAGGCGCTGAACGACGCGCGCCTGGCGCTCGCCCGCAGTGAAGTCACGCAAGCCGGCCGCTGGTCCAATCCAACGTTCGAGTACTCGCGGGAGGAACTCGACCGGGCAACGGGCGATTCAACCGACGAGTTCTACTGGCTGTCGCAACGCTTCGAGATCTCCGGCGAACGCAGTCTCCGTAAGCGCGCCGCTGAGGAGCGTGTCGGAGCAGCCGACCTCGCCACCGATGCCGCGCGCATGGAGATCGAAGCCGCGACACGCACCCTCTTCTACCGGGTTTTGCAGCAGCAGGCACGGCTCGGGATCATCGAGGTCTGGACGGACCGGATGAGCACCATCGAGGCGGTCGTCCACAAGCGGGAAGTGGCCGGCGATGTGTCCGGCTACGACGCCCTGCGGCTGTCCACAGAGCGCGCATCCGCGCTGGCCACGTTGGGCCGGGAGCGTGCTCACTACCGCCGGCTGTGGGCAGAACTTTCTGCCGTTCTCGGAGGTGCCGGTGTAGTCGCGCCCCATGACGGTGTCGCGGGCACACTGCTGCCGACCCCGCCGCCGCCACTCGACGATTTGCTGGCGGGCTTGCAGCTCCGTCCGGATATCGCGCAATTCCAGCGGGATGCGGCCGCTGCCGAACTGGAACGACGGGCAGGCACCCGCGGCTGGGTTCCCGAACTGACGCTGGGCGTCGGCCGAAAGGTAGTCGACGACGGCCTGAGTCGCGATTCGGGTAGCGATTCGGGTCGCGATTCGGGACCGATGGTGTCGGCCGGTATCACCATCCCGCTCTTCGACCGGGGTCAATCGCAACAGCAACGCGGCGCGGCACAGGCGACGATTGCACGCAGCGAGTTCGAGCTGGCGCTCGCCGGCGCGAAGGGCGAAGTCCGTGGCCGCTGGCAGGAAGTGAACGAACTGATCGCCACCGCACAATCACAACGTCATGACGTTCGGGTCGAAGCGAACCGTCTGATCGAGATCGCCGAGGCCGGCTATCGTGGCGGCGAACTCGGTGTGCTCGAGCTGCTGGACGCTTACCGGGGCGCCCACGAAGCCGAGCTGCTGGCAGTGAGCATCGCGGCCGCGGCACGCCAGGCACGCATCGAGCTGGACCGGCTGACGGGAGGGCCGACCTGATGAAACAACCGTTCCATACGACCCTGACCATGGCAGTGCTGCTGGCGATCGCGACATCGCTTGGCGGCTGCGATGCACCCCATCGGCGCGATCACGACCCGGCGCGCGTCGACGACCACGCCGACCATGATGATGCCGGGGACCACGGGGCCGGCGCATCGGAAGAGCACGCACACGACCCCGGCGCGATCGCCGTCACCCACTTCACCGACTTGACCGAACTTTTCGTGGAATACCCGGCCCTGGTGGTCGGCGAGGAGTCCGCCTTCGCTGCCCATCTGACCCGCCTGGATAATTTCCGGCCAGTCGCCTCCGGACGCTTGACGGTGCGTCTCAGCGGCGGCGGTGTGCCGGCGGAAACGTTCAGTGTCGCGGCGCCGTCCGTCCCAGGTATCTTCCGCCCGGTGGCGCGACCGGCGCAGGCAGGCCGGCGCCGCCTCCAACTGGCACTCGAAGCACCCGGCTTGTCGGCGGTCCACGACCTCGGAGTGGTCACCGTTTATACCGATACGCAAGCGGCGACCGCCGCGCTTCCCCGCGAGGAAGACGCCGCTGACGCGATCAGTTTCCTCAAAGAACAGCAGTGGAAGGTGGAGTTCGCCACCGCAGAGGTCGGCACACGTCTTTTGCGTGAATCGATTGCTGCGACGGCCGTGATCCGGGCGCGCAGCGATGGCGAGGCCCTGGTCAGTGCCCCCGCGGCCGGCCATCTCGTGGCCGGCGGCGCCTTTCCGCGGATCGGTGCGCAACTGGCCGCCGGTGAACCGCTCACGGTCATCGCGCCGCGGGTCGCGGGTGACGTCGACGTCGCCTCGCTGGTGCTGGCCGCTCAACGGGCGCGATACGGGCTCGAGCTCGCCAGCGGCGAGCGCCAGCGGCTGGCCGGCCTGGTCGCACAGGAGGCGGCACCTCAGCGGCGCCTGCACGAGGCCGCAAGCGCGGAGAAGGTTGCCCGCGCCGAACTCGAGGCCGCAACCCGACGACTCGAACACTATCGCCGCACCCTGGAGACCGGCGAGCCCGGCGAATCCGCGGCTGTGATGGTGCACGCACCGATCGCCGGCCAACTCGCCGAAATCCGGATCACTCCCGGCGGCTTCGTGCAGGAAGGGCAAGCCATGTTCCACATCGTGCAAACCGGCCGACTGTGGCTCGAGGCGCGCGTCGCCGAAGCGGATCTCGGACGGCTCAGCCAACCGACCGGCGCCTGGTTCGAAGTGGATGGTTTCGATCGGACTTTCCAAATCAGCGCCGAAAGCAACGGCAAGCTCGTGGCCTTCGGTGTTGTCGTCGATCCGCTCAGCCGCACGGCGCCGGTCGTGTTCGAATTCGACAACACATCGGAAAAACTGCGTGTAGGCGCGTTTGCCGCCGCTCACATATGGACTGGTGCACAGCAGCAGGACACGGCGATTCCGGTGCAGGCGCTGATCGACGAGGCCGGCCAGGACATCGCCTACGTCATGCTGGGCGGCGAGTCTTTCGAGCGGCGTGTGCTGCGCCTCGGTATCCGCGACGGGGCATACGTCCAGGTGAAGAGCGGTCTCGCACCGGGCGAGCGCATCGTGACCCGCGGCGCCTGGCTTGTCCGGCTCGCAGCAGCCTCGCCCGCCGAAGCCGGACACGGCCACGCGCATTAGTATGATTGCACAAGCCATTCGCTGGTCACTCAAAGACCGTTTGTTCGTGGTCCTCGGGGCATTGCTGCTCCTGCTGTGGGGCGGCTACGAGACCATGCGCATGCCGGTGGACGTCTTTCCCGACCTCACCGCGCCCACCGTCACCGTCATCGTCGAGGCGCACGGGATGGCGCCGCAGGAAGTCGAGACCCTGGTCACCTTCCCCATCGAGACCGCGCTCAACGGGGCCTCCGGCGTGCGGCGCGTGCGCTCGTCCACCGGTGTCGGAATTGCGGTCATCTACGCCGAATTCGAATGGGGCACCGACATTTACCAGGCGCGCCAGATCGTCAACGAAAAGCTGCAGCTGGTGCGCGACACCCTGCCCCCCGAGATTCCGGCGCCGGCGCTGGCACCGGTGACGTCAATCATGGGCGAGATCATGTTCATTGCCCTGACTTCCGAGCGGCACAGCGCCATGGAACTCAAGACCACGGCGGACTGGGTGTTGCGTCGCCGGCTCATGGCGGTCCCCGGCGTTGCCCAGGTGATCGCCATCGGCGGCGATACACGCCAGTTTCAGGTCCTGCTGAAACCCGAGCGGCTTGCCGCCTACGACATCACCGTCGACCAGGTGTTGAAGGCAATGCGCCAAAGCAATGAAAACGCATCGGCCGGGTTCTATTCACAAGGCGGGCAGGAGTTCCTCATCCACGGCGTCGGGCGCGTGCAGAACCCCGAGGACATCGGCAATACGCTGGTCGCCATGCGGGGTGATCAACCCGTCCTGGTCCGTGACATTGCAGAGGTCGCCGCAGGGCCCGCGCCGAAACGGGGCACCGCCGCTTCGAACGGGCGCCCGGCCGTGGTCATCGGCATCCAGAAACAACCGGCGGCCAACACGCTGGCCCTGACCGAATCGCTCGACGCAGTCCTCGCCGAGGTGCAGTCGAACCTTCCCGAGGGCATGGTCATCGAAACCCATGTCTTCCGCCAGGCGGACTTCATTTCACTGGCCATCGACAACCTGGTCGCGGCACTGCGCGACGGCGCGATCCTGGTTATCGTTATCGTCTTTGCATTCCTGATGAGCATGCGCGCGACGTTCATCACCCTGCTCGCCATTCCGTTGTCGCTGGTCGCCGCGGTGCTGGCAATGAAATCCCTGGGCGCCACCATCAACACCATGACCCTGGGTGGTATGGCGATCGCATTGGGTGCCCTGGTCGACGACGCCATCATCGTGGTGGAGAACATCGTCCGGCGGCTGCGCGGACGCGAACTCATGACCGCTGCCGAGCGGCCGAGTGTGATGACGACCGTGTTCGAGGCCACCCGCGAGATCCAGGGCTCCATCGTCTTCGCGACGCTGATCATCATGCTGGTGTTCCTGCCGCTGTTCTTTCTGTCCGGGGTAGAAGGACGGCTGCTCGCGCCGCTCGGCCTCGCCTACGTCGTCTCCCTGGCAGCCTCCCTGGTGGTCGCCGTCACGGTCACGCCAGTACTGAGTTCGTTGTTGCTGCCGCGTTCACGCGCAGTCAGGGGCGCCGATGAAACCCGGCTCTCGCGTGTGCTCAAGGCCGCGTATGCACCGGTGCTTGAATTGACCTTGCGGCGTTGGGTGCCGGTGACCGCTGCGGCCTTTGCCGGCCTCGCCGTCGCGATCGTCCTGCTGGCCGGTGCGGGGCGCGCCTTCCTGCCGGATTTCAACGAAGGCAGCCTGACCGTGGCTGCGGTAACCCTGCCGGGAACCGCCCTGGAGGAGTCCGACCGGCTCGGGCGCATGGTCGAGGAGACGCTGCTCAGGCAACCCGAAGTGGTGGCCACCGCCCGGCGAACCGGCCGCGCCGAGCAGGATCCGCATGCGCAGGACGTCCATGCCTCCGAGATCGATGTCCGCCTCGAGATGGGCGAACGCAGCAAAGAGGACCTGCTCGCCGCGCTGCGCACCGACCTTGCCCGCGTGCCCGGCATGAACATCGTCATCGGGCAACCGATTTCGCACCGCATCGACCACATGCTCTCGGGCACACGGGCCAACATCGCAATCAAGATCTTCGGCCCGGACCTTTACGAGCTCCGCCGTTTGGGTAAACAGGTGACGGGCATCGCCGAGGACGTTCCCGGCGCCGTCGACGTCGCGCTCGAGCAACAGGCCGACATTCCGTTCCTGATCGTCAAGCTCAAGCGCAGTGCCGTCGCCCGTTACGGATTCAGCGTTCGCGAGGTCACCGAGGCAATCGAGACCGCCTTCGTCGGCCAGGAAGTGTCGCGTGTGCTCGAGGGCCAAGCGAGTTTTGATCTCGTGGTGCGCTATCCACCGACCGCCAAGGCCGATTTGGACGCCATCCGCGCCACCCTGATCACCAGCGCCACCGGCGCGCGCCTGCCGCTGCACGCGCTGGCCGAAATTCGCCAGGATCGCGGCCCGAACACCATCAGCCGTGAAAACGTCCAACGCAAGATTGTCGTCATGGCCAATGTAGCCGGGCGTGACCTGCAAGGGGTGGTGGATGACATCCGTCAAGGGATCGACGCAAGTGTCACCCTGCCGCCCGGCTACCAAATCGAATTCGGCGGGCAGTTCGAAAGTGCGGAAGCAGCATCACGCACCCTGGCTATTCTGGGGCTTATCGTAACGGTCGGGATCTTCCTGCTGCTGTTCGTCGCGTTCCGCTCGGCACGCGATGCGCTTCTCGTCATGCTCAATCTGCCGCTCGCTTTGATTGGCGGCGTCGCCGGCGTGTTCGTGTCAGGCGGTGTGCTGTCGGTCGCATCGATGATCGGCTTCATTACCCTGTTCGGCATCGCAACCCGGAACGGCGTCATGCTGATCACGCACATTCGCAACCTGGTCCAGAAGGAAGCGGTCACCGACCCCTTTGAGGCGGTGTCCCGCGGCGCCACCGAGCGCCTCATCCCGATCCTGATGACCGCACTGGCCGCCGGTCTCGCGCTCATTCCACTCGCGCTCGCAATGGGTGAGCCCGGCAGTGAAATCCAGGCGCCGATGGCGATCGTGATTCTTTTCGGGCTCATGAGTTCCACGGTACTGAACATGATCGTGGTGCCCGCGCTTTACCTGCGATTCGGCGATATTCCGATGCCTGGATCCGCTCAACCCCCGGGCCCGGCAGCGGATCCCCCACTACTGCTACCATAGCCCCTGGCGAGCACGACGCGGACCACGACGCGGACACCCACCGATACAGCATGCGCGACACCCTCATCTACCTGGATCCCGACAGCCCGCTGAATCTGCAGAACCAGATTCGTCAGAAGCTGGTCGACGGCATCCTTTCGGGCGCCCTGCCCCCCGGCCACAAACTGCCGTCCAGCCGCAAGCTTGCCGGCCAGCTGCACGTCGCCCGCAACACCGTCGTTCTCGCCTATCAGCAGTTGATCGCGGAGGGCTACCTCGTCAGCCGCGCCCGCAGCGGCATCTTCGTCAACGAAGAAATGCTCAAGACACGGGTCGGCTACCGGGGCGACGTGGTGCCCGCCAGCGCGGCCGAGTCCGAAGCCTGGAACAAGCGCACCAAGCGCCCGCTCATCGCGAACCGCGCGCTCGCCCAGGATCTGCCCAACTGGAACCGCTATCCCTACCCCTTCATCGACGGCAATTTCGATGCCTCGCTGTTTCCCCTGGCCGAATGGCGGGAAGCCTCCCGCCTTGCGCTCAGCGTCGACGACGTGCGCGAATGGTCCGCCGGCAGCGGCGATGCCGACGACCCCCTGCTCATCGAACAGATCCGCAGCAAGATCCTGAGCCGTCGGGGCATCCAGGCCGGCTCCGACGAGATACTCATCACGCTGGGCACCCAGAACAGCCTGTACCTCATCAGCCACCTGCTGGCCGATGCCAGCGTCACCGCGGCCATCGAGGAGCCCGGCAACAGTGAGCTGCGCGAACTGCTGCGCCAGAACGCGGCGCGCATCCGGCCCCAGCCGGTGGACGAGGAGGGCCTCGTCGTCGACGAACGCCTCGCGGACTGCGACCTCGTCTACGTGACGCCGAGCCACCAGATACCGACCGCCGTGCTCATGCCCGCCCACCGGCGTCGTGCGTTGCTTGCCGCCGCGCGGAAGGACGATTTCCTTATTGTGGAAGACGACTACGAGTGCGAGATCAACTACCGGGACCAGCCGCTGCCCGCGCTGCGCAGCATGGACGACAGCGGCCGCGTCATCTACGTCACGAGCCTCTCCAAGGTGCTGGCGCCGGGTATTCGGCTCGGCCTTATCGTGGCCGACGCCCGCTTCATCGAGCGCGCCCGCGCGCTGCGGCGCACCATCATGAACCATCCGCCGCTCAACAATCAGCGTGCCGTCGCCTTCTTCCTTTCTCTCGGTCATTACGACGCGCTGATGCTGCGTCTCGCCCGGGTGCTTCAGGAACGCCGCATGGCATTGCGCGACGCGCTCAACTGGATGCGCGGCGTGCCGATGGAGATTTCCCCCGAGGTGGGCGGTACCACCTACTGGGTGCGCACGCCGGCACACTTCGACGTGGAAGGTTTCGCCCACGACGCCGCCCAGCGCGGGATTCTTATCGAGCCGGTCGGCCACTACTACGCCGACCCGGACAACGCACAGAACTGTTTCCGCATGGGCGTTACCAGCCTGCCCATCGAGCAGATCCGCCCCGGCGCCACCCGGCTCGTGGAACTGATCCGCAGCCGGGTCAAAGGCCAGGTGGAGCACCTCTCAACCACGACCGGCGACTGGCTGCAGGGCGACGAACTCCTCGCGGCCATGAGCGGCGCCACGATCCTGTACCGGGAAGTCTACGGTGCCCCCTGCACCATCAAGTACCACAGCGACGGCAGCATGACCGGGGTGCTGGGTTACTCCAACGAGGAGCAGGACCGCGGCCGCTGGCGGATCGCCAGCGATGTCTTCCACCGCCAGTGGAGCCGCTGGAATTACGGCGAGGAGAAGGGCTATTCCATCGTCGTCGACGGTGACCAGATCAAGTTCTTCAATGCCGACGGGCAGATGGTAGATTCCGCCTTCATCCTGCGCGGCAACGAGGCGCCCGCCGATGCCGACCTGCCCGCCTGGTCCATCACGGACCGGCAAACTGGACCTATCTAGGACACCTTGTCGCGGTTAAATTGGCTTCCCGGACTGGGGGAGAGCAGGAATGAGCATCATCGGCATAGCGGGGCTGCAGCTCGAAGCCGCCAACGGCGACAACCTGGAATCCATGGAAGCGGAAATCGCCGCGGTCGCGCGGCGGTTCCCGTGGGTGGACATGGTGCTCCTCGGCGAGCTGAACGGCTACGGCACCGACCCGAAGCACGCCCAGCCCATGCCCGGCGCCTTCGAGGAGCGGTTCTCCGCCCTGGCCCGCCGGCACGGTATCTGGCTGGTGCCCGGCTCGATCATGGAAAAGGCCGGGGAGGCCTGCTACAACACCGCGCCGGTGATCGACCCGCACGGCCGGGTCATCGCCCGCTACCGCAAGCAGTTTCCCTGGCGCCCTTACGAGAAAGGCGTCAGTCCGGGCTCGGAATTCGTGGTCTTCGACGTGCCAGGAATCGGGCGCTTCGGCGTCTCCATCTGCTACGACATGTGGTTCCCGGAGACACTGCGCACGCTTGCCTGGATGGGCGCCGAGGTCATCCTGCACCCCTCGCTGACGGGCACCATTGACCGCGAGGCCGAGCAGTGCATCGTGCGCGCCAGCGCGGCCATGTATCAGTGCTACTTCGTCGACGTGAACCTGGCGGGGCCGCTGGGCGTCGGCGGCACCATCGTGGCCGGCCCCGGCGGCGAGGTGATCCACCAGGCGGGAAGGGGGCGTGAGATCGTTGCCGTGCGGCTGGACCTCGAACAGGTGCGCGAAGCGCGCAAAAACGGCTGGCACGGGCTGGGGCAGCCGCTGAAGAGCTTCCGCGACAGCGAGTTGCGCTTCCCGCCGTACGCCAAGGGCCATGACTCGGACTACCTGCGATCGCTCGGGCCGCTGAACCTGGCGAAATCAGCGCGCAAGCAAGACGACGGCGAATGAAGGCCGTAGCGCCGAACAGCATGCCGGCGCGGATCTTCCTCGCGTTCCTCGCGACTGCGGGGCTGTTCTACGTGAACATCATGCCGGCGATCGTGGACGGGCTGAAGGAAGGGCTCGACTTCAGCGACCGCCAGGCCGGCTTCGCGGCTTCCGCCAACGTCTATGGCGCGGCGCTCGGGGCGCTGCTCATCGTCTTCATCGTCCGGCGCGTCCGCTGGCGGCCGGTCGCCTATGCGCTGCTCGCGACGCTGATCGCGATGGACTTGCTGTCCATGCTGGTGACGACGCCCGGGGTGATGATCGCCGCCCGCCTGGTGCATGGCTGCGTGGGCGGCGCGCTGGTCGGTGTCGGCTTCTCGGTCATCGCGCGCACGCTGCACCCGGATCGAACCTTCGGCGTGCTGCTGTTCATCCAGTTCGGCCTGGGCGGCTTCGGCAACCTCTTCATTCCGCGGCTCGTGCCCGTATTCGGCACGGACGTGCTGTTTTTCGCGCTGATTGCCTTCAGCCTGGTCACGCTGGCCATGGTGCCCTTCCTCGGTGCCTACCCGGCGAACCCGGAGGCAAGCCCGGTCGCCAATCCGGCCGCACGCAAATCGGTTTTGCTGCCGATCGGGCTGGTGCTGGCGTCCATCTTCCTGTTCCAGGCGGCGAACAACGGGCTGTTCGCCTTCATCATCGGGCTCGGCAAGTTCGAAGAGCTCGAGCTCAACTTCATCACCGTCACGCTGGCCCTGGCCGGCTGGATCGGGCTGGCGGGCGCCGGCCTCGTGATCGTCTTTTACACCCGCTACGGGCGCACCGTGCCGCTGGCCGCGGCGATGATCGTGACCATCGCGGCGACCTGGGCGCTGCACTACAGCGAGAGCGGGACGGTTTACCTGCTGGCCAATTGCGCCGTGGGCATCACCTGGGCGTTTTGCATGTCCTATCTGCTCGGTCTGGTCTCGGCCTTCGACACAACCGGCCAGATGGCCGCGCTGGGGGGCTTCGCCTCGAAGCTGGGCCTGGCCAGCGGGCCGCTGGCCGGCGGCCTGCTGCTGGGCGACGGCAACTACGGCCTGCTCATCAACCTGGCGGTGGCCGCGCTCGTGCTCAGCACCATTGCAAGCGTGATACCGGCCCGACTGAAGGACCGGCCGGTGCCGCCGGTGCCGCCGGTGCCGGATGCACTGGCCGGGAAACTGGACTAGCGGGCGATCCGGATCTGGTACTACGCGACCTGCGAGGGCTCGAGTAACTTGAATTCACCCAACGGGGATCGGGAGAAAATTCCATGGAAAAACAGATGAAACTGAGACGCAGGCCACTGGCGGTCGCCGTCACCACGGCCTGCATGACCTTGTCCGCCACCGCGCCCGCCCAGGAGCAAGGCGCCGGTGTGATCGAGGAGATCCTGGTCACGGCCACGCGGCGCGAGGTGAGCGTGCAGGACATCCCCTACAACATCTCGGCGATGTCCGGCAAGTACCTGGAAATGCAGAACGTCGTCAACCAGTACGACGTGCTGCGGGCGATGCACGGCGTGACCGTGGTCGACCGCGGCTATCGCAACGCCGGTACCGTGAACAACATCGTGATCCGCGGCCTGAACGTGGACAACGGGGCGAATGGCGACATCATGCTGAATGCCGTCCCCACGGTTGCGACCTACTACGACAACACACCACTGTTCGCGAACTTCCTGGTCAAAGACATCGCCCGCGTAGAGGTGCTGCGTGGGCCGCAGGGTACGCTCTATGGCTCCGGCTCGCTCGGCGGCACGGTGCGCTACATCGGTAACCAACCCGACCCGCAGGCCTTCGACGCGAACCTGGAAGTGGACTACGGCACCACCAATGGCTCCGGCGGCGACAACCTGGGCTTCGACGGCATGATCAACATCCCGCTCGGCGACCGTACGGCCCTGCGGGCCACCTACAGCCGCATCGACAACGACGGCATCATCGACTACGTCAACGCCTATCAGCTCAACGAGTTCCGTGAGCCGCTGATCAACGTGAACGGCCAGTGCGTCGACCCGCGCGCGGCCACCGACGAGCAGGTCCTGTTCAACACCGGCTGCTTTGAGGAAGTTAAGGATGCCGATACCGTCGAGATCGACTACTACAAACTGTCCCTGCGCAGCGAGCTGACCGATACGCTCAGCGTGCAGCTGAACTACCAGCGCCAGGAAGACGAGATCGGCGCCCGCCGCTCGACGACGCTGGGCGACAACGGCCAGCCCCCGGGCGCGAACCTGTTCTTCAGCTACGGCGACGACGACAGCGGCCAGGTGATACTCGAGCCCTCGTCGCGCGAGGTCGAATTGGCCAGCCTGGACGTCGAGGTCGACTTCGGCTTCGCGACGTTTACGTCCACCACCTCGGCGTACGACCACAGCGGCGTCGGCGAAAGCGACAACGGCGGCTTGTGGGCGAGCGGCGGGCGCGACTGGAACTACCTGTTCTACGGCGGCCAGTGGCCGCGTCCCATCCAGCGCGCCGAGCGCGGCTACGACGACGAGGCGCTTATCCAGGAGGTGCGGCTGGTGTCGAACACCGGGGAGCGCTTCGACTGGATCGTCGGCGGCTTCTGGATGGACCAGGAAACCAGCGTCTTTCAGCTGAGCCACAACCCGGGCATGAACCTGTTCAAGAACGCCTGCCGCGACACCGGCGACCCCATCTGCACGGTGGGCGGAATCTACGGCGGTTTCTGGCCCCGCTTCTATGCGGGGGATCTCAGCGAGATCGACTTCGAGTACATCCGCGACACCGACTACGAGGAGCGCGCGATCTACGGCGAGCTGACCTACCACTTCACCGATACTTTCCGGCTCACGGGCGGTTTCCGCTGGTTCGACAACGAAACGGTGAACGACACCATCCTCGGCTTCCCGTTGCCGCCGGGCTCCAGCTCGCCGGCGGCGCCGCAGTCGACCGACAGCGACGACGACGTGCTGGTGAAACTGAACGCTTCCTGGGACCTGCGCGACGATGCCATGCTGTACGCGACTTTTTCGGAAGGCTACCGCCACGGTGGCGCCCAGGCCGTACCGAGCCTGGCGAATGGCGACCCCTTCGGCGAGCCCAACGCGGAGGCCATCCGCACCTTCGAGTCCGACTCGGTGCAAAACTACGAAATCGGTATCAAGGGCGGCTCATCCCGGTTCCGCTACACGGCGGCGGCCTTTTACGTGGATTGGGAGGACCCGCAGCTCAACACCACCTCGGCGTTCTTCGGTTTCTTTCTGGCCGCCAACGGCCAGGCAGCCTCGACCCGCGGCGTGGAGCTGGAGATCGAAGGTTATCTGACCGATACGCTGCACTACCGGGCCGGTTACACCTACGTCGATGCCGAACTCGACAAGGACTTCATCAGCCCGCAGACGGGCGCCGTGGTGGCCCCCGAGGGCTCGACGCTGCCGGGGGCGCCGGAACATACGCTCAGCTTCAACGTCGACAACGCCTGGCAGGTCGGTGCCGGCATGGAGTTCGTGGCCGCGCTGAACGGCTACTTCCAGAGCGAGGTCGAGAATTTCATCAACCAGTCGAGCGCGCTGAACGAGACCTTCGATTCGTTCTGGCTGCTGGGTGCGACGGCCTCGCTGTCGCGCGACAACTGGACTGCGACGCTCTATGTCAGGAATCTCACCAACGAGGAGGGCGTGAGCGGCGGTTTCCCGGCGGCGTACTGGAGCTACGACACCGGCATCTTCGAGAACTGGTACGGCAACGGCAACCGCCAGTTCATCGCGGAGCCGCGCACCGTCGGCCTGAGGATCGGCTACCGGTTCTAGTGTCCTGTCACGCATAATGTCCGGACCATGCGTCCTGATCGTGATGACAAACCGGAGGAAACGCCGGCCGCCGTAGCCCAGCCGCTCGAGGCCAAAGCCCGGGCGCTGATGCGCCGCGGCGACCTGCGCGCGGCGGCCGCGGCATGCCGTGAGCTCAATCGGCGGCATCCCGGATACGTCCTGGGCTGGCATATCGCGAGCCATCTCGCGCTGCGGATGGGGAATGCGCCGGCCGCGCTCGCAGCCATCGCGAAGGCGCTGGCGATCGAACCCGACAGCACCGCGGGGCTGCTTCAGCGGGGCCTTTGTCTGGCGCGCCTCGGGCACATCGAGGAACTGGCAGCCACGGTCGAGCGGCTGCGTGCGCGGCGCCTGCACACGGCCTGGGAGCACTCGACGCTCGGCATGCTGCTCACCCGCCTCGAGCGCCGGCAAGAGGCGGTCGCCTGCTACGAGCGCGCTGCACTGCTCGAGCCGGGCGAGGCGAAACACCACTACAACGTGGCGGCACTGGAGCGCTCACTCGGCCACAGCGATGCAGCCGAACGCCGTTACGACGAAGCCATTCGCCTGAATCCCACCGACTACGAAGCCTGGAAGATCCGTTCCGAGCTGCGCACGCAGACCCCGGATGCCAACCACGTCGCCGAGCTCGAGGGGCTGCTCGAAGCCGGCATCGACGATGCCCGCGGCCGTGTGCAGGTCCTCTACGCGCTTGCGAAGGAACTGGAGGACCTCGGCGAGCCCGCACGCTCCTTCGCCTGTCTCAAGCAGGGCGCGGACACCCGCCGCAGCTACATGCGCTACGACGTCAGCCGCGATCTCGAGACGATGGCGGCACTGGAGCGCGAATACGGCCCGCATCTGTTCGGAGGGCCGGTCGCCGGTGACGACAATGCAGAAGCGATCTTCGTCCTGGGTCTGCCGCGTACCGGGACGACCCTCGTCGAACGCATCCTCTCGAGCCATGCCGACGTCTTCGCGGCAGGTGAGCTCACCCATTTCGCCGAACAGATGATGCGGCTCGTGCGCGCGCAGGGCGGCGCCCCACCGCAGGATCGCAACGAATTGGTCCAACGCAGCACAGGCCTGGATTTCCGCGCACTCGGCCGGGCCTATATCGAGAGCACGCGGCCCTTCACCGGGCACACGGCCCGCTTCATCGACAAGCTGCCGCTCAATTTCCTCTACGTGGGCCTGATACACCTGGCGCTGCCCAACGCCCGGATCGTGAGCGTCCGGCGTCACCCGCTCGATACCTGCTACGCCATCTACAAGCAGCTGTTCGTGGATGCCTATCCCTTCTCCTACGACCTGACTGAGCTGGGGCGCTACTACGTCGCCTACGACCGCTTGATGAAGCACTGGGAGAGCGTGCTGCCCGGCGTCGTGCATACCGTACGCTACGAGGACGTGGTCGAGGACCTGGACACCGAAGCGCGACGGCTGGTGGCCTACTGCGGGCTCGACTGGCAGCCCCGCTGCCTGGCGTTCCACAGCAACCCCCAGGCCTCGACCACGGCGAGCACCACCCAGGTGCGACAACCGCTCTACCGCAGTTCCGTGGGTCGCTGGAAGGATTACCGCGAAGAGCTTGCGCCGCTCATCGAAGTACTGGAGGCCGCCGGTGTGCCACTCGGGGAATAAGGTGGCGCACCGTCTGCGGCTCGATACGTCGGCAGCAGCCGCCGGGTTCCGCGTCCTCGAGGACGAGTTCGGCCGGCTGGAGCAAGTGGGTGCGCCCATTCGGCATCTGCCGCCCTTCGACTTTCGCTACGTGCAGGAGGGTCGGGACCTCGTGCCGCTCGCACGGGGCGTGCTCACGTGGCTCTTCGACGCATCGGGCGAAGTTTCGCGCGCGGCATGGCAGATCGTCAGCGAGACCTGTGCCTATTTCCGCTTCGATGCCTGGGGCGTCGTCGCTGCGGACCAGCAGCCACTGGACCCCGGCGCCGAGGCCGCGGCGGCGCTTGCCCGGCTGCGTGATCATGAGCGCGCCCGCCTGCCCGTGCGGCCGCTGTCACGCCTGGACGAGGATTACCCCGGAGTGGACCACACTGAGCTGGGATTCTCCGACGGCCTGGCAGCCGCCGACCTGACGGTGATGGGCATGCGGGTCGGAGGCATCCATTACCGCAGCGACTGCCCGACCCGCCAGGGGCTTTATCCCTATTGCACGACATTGCCCCTGCCCTCGTATTCCACCGCCAAATCCCTTTTTGCCGGCATCGGTTTGATGCGCCTGCAGCAGATGTATCCCGGCTCATCCCGCCGGACGCTCGCGTCCCTGATCGAGGCGTGTTCGGGACAAAAGTGGCGGGACGTAACGATTGAGGACGCGCTGGATATGGCCACCGGCAACTACGACTCCACGGTGATGTACGAAGACGAGGACGCTCCCGGCCACCTCGATTTCATCTTCGCGGACGGCCACGCGGAGAAGCTCCGCCTCGCCTGCGGGCTGTTCGAGCGCCGTTCCGAGCCCGGGAGGCGGGCACCGCCCTGGGCTGCGAGCACGAAGTCTGGGTGCCGTTCATGTCCGGCTTCGGCGGCATTACCGTTGCGATGTTTCCGAACGGCGTCATCTACTATTACTACTCCGACGGCCACCTGCATCGATGGCAGAGCGGGCGCGAAGCGGCGCACACGATAGCGAGCCTGTGCAGGAGTTAGACATCATGTGTTCATTGCGGGCGGCTACTGAAGACCAAGCTGCCT
>JAVVFH010000057.1:0-15954 GCA_032250585.1 Lysobacterales bacterium | reverse complement strand
GACCGATTGGCTCGGTCCCCGTTGCTGTTGGCGAATCCGTCGCGTGTTTTACGAACGAACGGCCGACGGTTACGGATTGATGCCACGGGCCTGCATCCAGGCTTCGGCACGCTCCTTGTGCTGTGGCAGCAATGGCCGCTGGTTGTAGGCCTCAGACATTTCGTCCAGTTCGGCCTGCATCGCGCCGGAGGCCGCTTTCTGCAGGATCGACGGCTCCATGAAGCGCTGATCCAGACAATTGTGCTGATTCAGGTACTGGTGGATGTAGGTCGCCCGCTGGGCCTGGAAGTCGATGGCCAGGGTGTTGAAGTTGCCCATGCCCGGCTGACCGTCGCAGTTACCCCGCCAATAGGGATAGTACCGCGTGTGCCAGATTCTCCAGAAATCGCCCTTCTTGTCGTAGAACTCGCCGTGATAGTAGAAGGGATACTTGGCGTCCATGTACATCACCTTCTTCCCGTAGGGGTGGTACTCCGGCGGCGTGCCTTCGAGCACGAAGACTTCGCGGGGCTGCCACTTGGTGCCGATGGGGTTCCAGTGCGGGGAATTCTCATGGTCCACCCACTCGTCGATCTCGCCTTTTTCACTGTAGTTGCCGTCCGGCGCGTTGACCACTTCCAGCACGTACTGCTTGCCCTTGCATTGCCAGTTCTGATACCAGGCCGGATAACCCAGCACGCCCTGGTTGTCATCGTTCAGCAGATCCATCTTGGGCTGCGGATCGATCCAGGACTTGCCGCCCGCGGTGCGCCGCACGCGGCGCAGGGAACGCACATACACGTAACCGTCGTCAGCGGTGCCATCGTTGTACTGCCGGGTGAACACGCCGATACCGGCGATGTCGTAGGGCTCGGTCAGCACCAGCAGGTAGCGCGCATGTTCGTTGGGCTGGCCTTCGAGCCGCGACTCGCCGCGGATGCGGCCTTCCCACTTCATGGTGCCGCTGTGCGCCAGGAAGTTGTCGATGAGGCCCCGGTTCTTGTCGAGGATGAAGACCTCACCGGTGGCGATCCAGTCGTTGGTCAGGTTGGGGCTGGCCATATAGAAATTCCAGGCCAGTTTCCAGCCGCAATCCGGATCGTCGACGTCGATGTCCCAGTTTGGGAACGGCGCCCCGGCCACGAAGCCTTCCAATTCCTTGTCCGCCGTGAGGCTGGCCTTGCCGGCGTTCGCGCGGGTCGTTTCCTCCCACTTCGGGTCGTATTCCAGCTCGTTGCTGTGCTCGAGCTCCATGGTCAGGCCGTAGTCGCGAACCCACATCTCCAACTTGTCGGTGAGCAGGTCCTTGACCTTGTGACCTTCGAAGGTGTCCTCGTAGACATCGTCCAGGTTCGACGCGCTGATCACGGTGCCTTCGGGCAATTCCGCGGCGTTTGCGAACAGCGTCAGCGTCATCAGACAAGTGCCCAGCCATGCGCACTGCGTGGACTTTGTTTTCGGTATCGACATCATGTGTACCTCGTAGTCATTAAAACTGGTAAGTAATGCGGAACAGCAGCTGATTGTCATCCCGCAAGGCACCGAACAGGCTGGCCTCGTCCGGCGGGAAACCGCCCAGGGTCTCGGTCTTTTCGCCGCCGAACGCCAGGTCGACCTCGGCCTTGATCCGCCAATGTCTGCCGTAATCATACTGGATCGAGGGAATGATCATTCCACCGCCCTCGGTAATGTCCAGCAGTCCGACGAGGGTGAAATTGAAGCGGTCGGTCATGAATGGATTGCTGAGAATGACGGTGGCGAGCATCGTGTGTTCCCGGAAGAAGCCGCTGCCGTCGAAACGGAATATTCCGTCGGCGGAGGAGTTGCCGGGAATGTACCAGTCGAACAGCTGCAGGGACAGCAAGCTGGCGTTGGACGTTCCGAATACGTTCTGCAGGCGCAGGTTCGTATCCAGACCGGCGACGAAATTCCAGGCGTCCTCTTCCAGCAACTGGAACGGCAGTATGGCGCCACCCAGTTCCGGTACCGGCATCGGGTTGAAGGTCGACATCACGCGATCCGGCGTATAGGCGACCTCCAGGCGGTAGACCGAGTCGATGGCGGGGATGTAGCCCGACATGCTGGCGCCGAAGGTATCGGTTTCCGGAAAGATGAACTGCAGCGGATTGCCGTCGACCGGGTTGAGCGGGTCGAGGGTCACCGTCGGGTCCTGGTAGAAACCGCCCTGCCCGTGATAGTAATTGAGCGCGTAATTGATTTCGTTTGTGCCCATCCAGAATATGCCCGACCAGCGCAGGCCGTAATGCGCATCGTCCGTATCACCTTCAGGGTGATCATAGTTGTAGGCCGCAACACCGCCCTGCTCCTCGCTGACGAAATTGAAGCCCTTGGCACTCGAGTTGGACCAGCGGCCGCCGAAGGCCGGGATCGAGTTGCCGATCCACTCGTCCTTGTCCAGACCGGGTCGCACGATCAGCTGCAACTGGCCATCCTGTTCGGGAAAATCGATGGTCACATCGGCCAGCACCAGCGGTTTGCGGACGTCCTCGTTTTCCGGCACCAGGAACTTGCGCCAGCGCAGGTCGAAGCCGTGGATCACGTCGGTGGCGTGGAAGAAGTCAGTCTCGCCCCAGACCACCTGCTGGCGGCCCAGGCGCAGCCCGATGCGGTCCGAGATACGCCAGTCGAAGAACAGTTCGCGCACGTCGATTTCCTCGTACTCCTCCTCGAAATCCGCCCGGTTACCCGGGATGGTGGCGGTCAAATCCTCGAGGCGTTCCTCGTAATCGGTAAGGAACTCGTTCGTGAACCGAAACCGGCCGGTCCAGCGCAGCGGCCCCGTGGGACCGTTTAAGTCGAGGAACAGGGACTGCCGGTTCATGGACAGATCCCACTTGTCGTCGGCCTCGGTTTCCGGCACATCGTCCAGGTTGATGCTCAGATACTGCCGCGCCCAACCGGACAATCTCCAGCCGTTGCCCAGATCGATGGCCAGCGCGGACTGTGCGGTCAGGGCGGTTACCAAAATCGTGACCAGTACGTTGATGGCGTTTCTACAAGTGCTCTTTAACATGTTTTGCGTGTTCATGGCCGTCCCCATTTCTGCGGAATTTACTCCGGTGTTGGTTCCTGGACCGTATTCTCGTCAAGCATGGCGCACCCAACTGCTTGATACGACCATGCCACCGAGATTCGCTGTATTCTGGCAACGGCCCGGTCCATGCATGGCCGAAACCACCATCGCCTTAAGGACTGCAATCGGCAGACTCCGATCATGTCATCAGGCCCCGACATGTCTCTTTCCGATCAGGAAGCGTGGCCGGAAAACGTAAATCATCGACGGGATAACCAGCAGCGCCGAGATCGCCGAAACGGTCATCCACAGCGCAATCAAAAGGCCCATCTCCGCCTGAAAGCGCAGCGACGAGAAGAAGAACCACAGCACCACTGCTGCCACCATGGTCAGTGCCGTTAGAATGACGCCGCGCCCGGCGGTCATCAGCGCGAAGCGGATGCTTTCGGACAGGCTCCCCGTCTTTGCGAAATGTTCCTTGATGCGGTCGGCGATATAGAAACTGTAGTCCACGCCGAGGCCGATCCCGAGCGCGGCAACCGGCAGCGTGTTCACGTTCAGGCCAATCTCGTTGAGGCTCATATAGGCGAAGGTGACCGCGTTGGACAACACCACTGTAGGCAGGAAAAACAGGCCGGCCTGGGTGGACCGGTAAGCCACCGCGCACAGGATGAACAGCAGCAGCAGGGCCAGCGCGATAGACTGGAGCTGGCTGGAAAAGATCACCTCGTTAACTGCCGCGAGTACGCCGATCAGACCGCCGGCCAGACGGTAATTTGCCCCGTCGATAGGGTTGTCGGTCTCATAATCGCGAATGGCCTGCAAGGCGGTGCGGATGGTGCCGCCTTTGTGGTCGCGGAAATTCATCTGCACCGCGCCGTTGCGGTATTTGTAATCCACGAAACGGTCGATGTCGCCGGGGTCGGAGCCTGCCATCGCGATATACAGGAACTCGGCGTTGGCGATCCGGTCGTGCCCGATGCGGAAGTACCTTGGGTTCCCCTCGTGCAAGATCATGTTGACGGGGCGAATCACGTCCGCGATCGACTGCGTCCCGCCGACCTCCGGCTGCGCCTCGATGTATTGCTGGAAGCGTGAAATATTTTCCAGTACGTGCGGCTGTTTGAGGATGTCGTCTTCTTCGCCTTCCACCACCAGGAACATGCGGTCGGTGCCGGGAAAATGTTCATTAATCGCCGCGTTGGCGCGATTGTACTCCGACTCCGGCCACAGGATCGGCGAGCCGGGTTTCGAATCGCCGATGTAGACGCCGGTCGCGAAATATCCTGCGACCATCAGCACGGCCACCGCCAGCACCAGCACCCCGGACGCCTTCCCTCGGTGGGTGGCCACCGCGTTGCACCGCTCCAGCAGCCAGTTCATGCCGCGGTCGGCACCGATGTTGACGATCCGGTGCTCGTGGTGGGACCTTGACCACGACAGTATCGCCGGGATCATGATGATGGTGCAAATGACCATGCCGCCGAGCCACAGGGAACCAATCAGTGCGGCCTTCTGCAGCAGCGGGATGGGCGTCAGCGCCACCACCGCCATGGCGCCGGCATCGGTGGCCAACCCCAGCAGGCCTGGCCGCAGCAGCTTGGTCAGCGTCGAACGAGCGGCGTCGCGGGAATTTTCGATGCCCGCCTCGCGCTCCTTGTCGAAGGCCAGGTTCAGTTGCACCGAGTGTGAAATCGCCCGTGCCGAGATCAGGAAAGTGATCACAACACCCAGTGGATCGAGGTTGACGCCGAACAACTGCACGATTCCCAACGCCCAGACGCCTGAAATGGCAGCGGACACCAGCGGCAGGATCATGCCGCGCAGCGTGCCCTTGGTCACCAGGAGGATCAGGGCGATGATCGCGGTGATGATGATGACAATCTTGAGCGTTTCCGGAAGCTTCTCGATGATGATGCCTACCAGGATCGGCTGGCCGACGACCTTGAGTTCCACACCGGGGATGCGCACCTCGCCCAGTAGATCCTGTATCTGTGGATAGACCTTCTCGTAATCGATCAGGTGATCGAAGAAATCGACCGTGACGATCGCGGCTGACAGGTCGAGGGAGACGTAATTACCGTATACCACCGGGTTGGCGATGACGTTCTGCCGCAAGCGGTCGATGTCCTGCTGCGTTGCGGGCAGGTCGGGCCACATCAGCGGTTCGGCCAGAAACCCTTCCGTGGACGCGGCCACGTACTTGAGTTTCTTCGACGCCAACGAGATGATCTGGAACTGGTTGACCCCGTCGATGTACTGCAGACCGCGCTGCAGATCGCGGATCACCTGCAGCACCGGTCGCCGGAAAATCGTGCCTTCCTCCACCTTGACCATGATCGTGACCAGGTTTGCGCCACCGAAGTTTTCCTTGTACTCCTGGTTGGTCTCAATATAAGGGTGTCCGGAGGGCTGGAGGTCGGTAAAAATCGTGTTGACCTCGATTTGGGCGGCGAACCAGCCAAACACCAGCGTTAGAATCGCGATCACCACCAGCACCGGTATGCGCCAGCGAATGAAAAATCCGGCGATTTTGCCCGCGTTCATTACTCGCCCTGCTCCTGAAATCTACGCCACTCACCGTTTTCCAGCACACTCAGGTTGGCGCCGCTGAGGTATAGGGTGCCCGGCTCGCCGGTTGCCGAGCCGGTGTACCAGCTGAAGTTGTTTTCCGCAAGCCGGGAGAATTCCCAGTCGCGGCCTGCGCGGCCAGCCCGTCCGATCAGGCCCGCGTTGCCGACGGCGACGAATTCCGCTCCCGTCCAGATCACGTTGAACAAGTGCGTCTGGTGATCCACCGCCACGGGTTGCCAGTTCTGCCCCCCGTCCGATGTCTTGATGATCGTGCCCGACAGGCCGACGATGACAGCGTTTTTCTCGTCAGCGAATTCAATGGACATCAGGCTGATATCGGTGCCGACGTTCACGTCTTCCCAGTTTTCCCCACCGTCCATGGTGCGGCGGACCCGGCCGAATTCGCCCACCACCCAGAGGGTCCCGTCGGGTGCCAGGGCAACGTCATTCCAGGCGACATCCACTTCGGGATGGATCATTTCCCAGCCGCGACCCCCGTCGAGGCTTTGAAACAATGTGCCAAAGGCGCCCGTGATCCAGGCATGGTCGCTGTCCGGATCGACCCGCGCCTGCAGCAGTTGGTCGCCGAATTCGCGCACCGGCACCTCCACCTCGATCCACGTCTCGCCGCCATCCCCGGTGACCAACACCATGCCCCGGTCCCCCGCAACCACCGCGCGGTTCTCGTCCCAGGCGGCAATGTCCTGCAGGTTGTTCTTGGTCGGGGTGTCCTGAATGGTCCAGGCTACGCCGCCGTCCTCGGATCGTATGATCCGCCCGCCGGTGCCAACGGCCCACACCGTGCGGCCGTCGGAATCGGGCACCGTGACGCCGAAGAAGTTGTTGCGATAACCGAACAGCGCCGCTTCCACACCGGCGACCTCGGTTTTCGGTTTGGCGTAGAACGCGACCCAGAGCAGACCGCCGACGACCAGCACCGACAGCAGAATTTCCAGACTGTAGACGATTCGCTGCTTCATCGTTGGCGACACGGCGAGTGCTGACCGCTAACGGCCATGAAGGGGTGTTCAGGGGATACGCGTCGCTTTGTTGGCTTGTGGAGCTGCTGGTTTTTCATTGCGCCTGGGGCCATCTGGAGTGGGTCAGGTATGGACCATTCCGCCAACAGAAATGCGACACCCACTTTTTCAGGAGCGGATACGCCGACCAATTATTCTATAAGTCACGTCCCGGTCGCATTATGTTTTCTCGGTCAACGGTGATGCAAATCAAGTAATGTCAATTTGCCCGATGGTATGGGTGCTGCAAGAGGTCGATCCTGATGCATGTCAACGTACGGGTTTTACTCTGGTAGCGGACGCGCCGAAGATGCCTGTAATGCCGTGGAACGACAGTCGCTGCCGGCGGAATATCGCCCACCGAGCCGATGAACGCACGGGAGGCGGGTACGACAGCAGTGCTATCATCGGTTCAATCGGCGCTTCTCGATCGAATGGCATCTCATTTCAAGGGCATGCTCATCCTGTTGGCGGCCCTGGCGGTAATCGGCCAGATCGCATGGAAACTGTCGGTCCCGACCGTTCCGATCTTCGAAGTAATGGGCATGTTCAGCCTGGTTGGGCTGGCGGCCAATTCGGTGTGCCTCTACCTGCTGTGGCGGCATCGCTTCGAGGACGTGAACATGAGTTCGGTCTGGGAATGCTCCCGCAACGACACCGCCTCCAATCTGTCGGTTTTCATCGCGGCCGGCGCGGTCTGGATGACGGGCGTGGGGTGGCCGGATATCGTGGTTGCCGCGGGCCTGGTGCTGCTGTTGCTGCGCTCGTCGATCCGCGTCATTTCCTCGGCCGTCAGAGAGCTGCGAGCGGCAGCCTGAAAACACGCACCACGCTGCTCAGTTAGTCAGAGCGAATGCCATCATTCCCGTCGCCAGCACGAAGATCGCCAGCCAGGCAACGTATTTCTGGATGTCGATGCCTTGGTCCTGGTCAGGGTCGTGGCCGCCGTGTTCGCCGGCAGCCAGGTGTCGGCGGTGCAGCGTGATCAGGACGGCGGCAATCACCACGAAGGCGATGTTGAAGAAGAGCGTGTAGTCGATCGCGAATTGCTGCTCGGTGATGCTGGTCGCGGCGGTTTCCGGGCGCATGCCCAGCAGGCCGAAGCCGGTGTCCAGCAACAGCGCGGTGGCGACGATGCTGACGTACATGACCCCGGCGATGAACAGCGCGACCTTCCAGCCGTAGTAGCGGGCGTTGACCTTGACCAGCGGCGGCACCATCAGGTCGGAATAGATGAACGCCATCAGGCCGGCGAAGCCGACTCCGCTGCCGGCCAGCACCGTGGCCAGAGGAATGTTGCCCATCGAGCCGATGAATGTGGCCGCGGCGACGAACGGCGCGACCAGCACGTTTTCCAGCGTCACCAGAGCCGACGGGAAATTGGCGTCCACGCCCTGCAGGAAAAGCGCATTCCAGAACTCGGTCGGCACGAACGCCTTCATGAACCCGGCAACGGTGAAGCCGATCAGGATTTCCTGCCAGTTCTTGACAGCCCGCGGGCCTTACTCTTATCGTGGCCCGGGCCCCAATTGCCACACTGGGCGTAATACTGACCGCAACCGTAACGTCACTGGAACCGCTGATCTCGATGTCGAAGCCAACGCGCACCGGGAAGCCCACCAAGGCGGCCGGCGGCGACACTCTCAAGCCGGAGCCGCACCGCGAGCTCGAATCGCTGCTCGATGCAGCGTCCAGCGCGATTTTCCAGATCCTCCCGCAGCCCATCAGCGGCGAGTTTGAACATTATTCCATAACCCGGCATCGCGTCGCGCAGCTGGCGATCTACCTTTCCGAAAGCGACCCGTTCACCGTCAACCGCCGCAGCCAGGACATCGAAGATGATTCGGCTTTCGACTACCTGGTGCTGGTGCAGTTGCAGGGCCGGGCCGAAATCGAACAGCGCGGCAGCCGTTTCACCATCGCGCCGGGCTCGCTGGCCGTCATTCCCGGTGGTCTGCCGTACCGGCTTTCATTCCTGCAAATCGGGCGCCGGTTGCTGCTGCGGGTGCCGCTGCGGGTATTTCATGAGCGCATCCTCGGCCGGCAGATCCGCGACTTCGGCGCCCACGTCTTCAGCGGCGAGGGCCTCGTCCAGATTACCATTGATCTGCTCAAATCACTGGTGGTGCAGGCGCGCGGCCTCAGCGAGACGGAGCAACGCACGGTGGCCGAGGTCACCCTGGACCTGATAGCCGCGGTGGTTCATTCGGAAGCCGGCTTCGGCCAGAGCGAGCACGGCAGCTCGCAGGTGGCACGCATGAGCCGGATTCTGTCCTATCTGGAGGAACATTTCGCGGATCATGATCTCACACCGGCCAAAGTCGCGGAAGCCAACGCGGTCTCCACGCGTCATCTGCACAACCTGTTCCAGCATTCCGGCATCACGGTGACGAAATGGATCTGGGAGCGCCGCCTGAAGGCGGCCCGTGAGGATTTGCTGAACCCTGCATTGGCCGACCGCAGCATTACGGAGATCGCCTATCAGCGCGGCTTCAATGATTCGGCGCATTTCAGCCGTAGTTTCAAATCGCGTTTTCAGATCACTCCGAGCAGCTTGCGCAAAAAGCTGCAAAAAGAACTGGAGTCATGAGTTGCGGGCCAGGAGCTGGCTGGGTGGTCCTGCACCGGCAGACAAACCCGCTAGCGTTTTCAAGCAAGTGCATACGGCGTGCTTGCGATAGTCTGACAGTGTTCCACTGCGCGCCTCGAAGGCAGGTGCGCAGCCACCCGTTTAAAAAGAGTCAGCCAGCATGAAGGAAATCAAACGGACCTGTGTCGTCGGCGCCGGCTCGATCGGCAGCCTGTTTGCCGGTCATCTGGGCAGTGTCGCCGAGTCGACCGTGCTGGCGCGGCGGCGTGAGCACGTGGAGGCTTTGAACGCCGAGGGACTGCAGATCAGCGGCAAGTCGCAACTCCAGGTGCCGATCATCGCGTCCACCGATGCCAGCGATCTTGGCGACGTGGACCTCGTGATCATCGCCACCAAGGCGACCGCCGTTGAAGCCAGCGCACGGGCGCTGGAAGGCCATTTTCCGAACGCCACGGTGATGACGGTCCAGAACGGGCTGGGCTGCGAGGACGTCGTCGCCCGCTACGGCGACTGGCCGATCTTATCGTCGGTCACCTTCATGAGCGGCCGGCGCCATTCCGACACGCACGTGGAGTACGAACTCGATACGGCCACCTGGCTGGGCCCCTGGGCCGGCGGCGAGGCGACTTTCGAGCACGCCGAGGCCGTCGAAGCCCTGATACAGCTCAGCGGACTGAAGGCGCGGGCCTTTCCCGACCTGCGTCCGGCGCAATGGTCCAAGTTGATTTTCAACGCCGTGATCAACACCGTGGCTGCGCTGTCGGACTTGCCGCACGTGAAGGCGTTTGCGCTGGAAAACGAACTGACCGACCTGGGCCACCTGGTCCGTGCGGCAATGGAGGAGGGCAAGCGAGTCGCTGCGGCCCGCGGCATCGACTTGTTCGAAGATCCCTGGGAAATGAACGTGGAAGCGACCAGCCACGGCCAGACCGGTAACGAGGATTATGCCCATGCGCCCTCGATGCTCGAGGACGTGCGAGCCCGGCGGGCCACCGAGGTCGACTGGATCACCGGCGCAATCGTGCGCGAGGCGGCCGAGGCCGGCGTTCCGGCCCCAATCAACGAAACGCTCTATCGCCTGGTCAAGGCCAGAGAAACCAGCTGGCGACTCGGCCAGGCAGCGCACAATGGATAGCAGGAGAATATGAAATGAAGGTATGTATCATCGGCTGCGGCGCCATCGGCAGCCTGTTCGCGGCGCATCTCGGGCGGCTGGACGACGTGGAGGTCTGGGCGTACGACCCCAACCAGGCCCAGGTGGACGCCATCAACGCCAACGGCTTGCGGGTGACCGGTCTCAGTGACATCGTCGTGAGCATCAACGCACGCAGCGATGCCGGCGAAATACCGCCCTGCGAATTCGGCATCATCGCCGCCAAGACCATGCACACCCGCCCGGCGATGGAAGCCACCGCGGATATCTTCCGTGACGGGGCGGTCTGTTCCGTTCAAAACGGCATCGGCAACGAAGAGATCATCGCCGAATACGTGCCGCGGGTCATTCTCGGAACGACCTTCCCGGCCGGGCACATTACCGCGCCCGGGGTCGTCAACCACGACACCGGCGGCCAGACCAAAATCAGCCCTTTCCCGGACAAGCCCGCGAGCATGGAAGAGGTGCAGCTGCTGGCCGATACCCTGATCCGCGGCGGCGCCGATGTGGTCGCGATGGAGGACGCCCGTGGCGCCCTCTGGACCAAGGTTATCTTCAATTCCGCGTCCAACGCGATGGGCGCACTGACGCGGCTGCCGCACGGGGTTGCCTGCGACCAGCCAGGCGTGCGGCGGGTGATGCGCGAACTGGTGAACGAGGGCAAGGCGGTGGCCGCGGCGCTGGGCATCGAACTGGACAGCGACCCCGACGCCCTGATCGACTACGGTCGCGAGAAAGCGTATCAGCACCCGCCAAGCATGCTCAGTGACGTGCTCAACAAGCGCCCCACCGAGGTCGATGCGCTGAACGGCGGCATCGCGCAGTTCGGTGAACAGACCGGAGTACCCACGCCGCTGAACGCGGCCATTCGAGACATCATCAAGGGCCTGGAATATTCCTGGCGCGAAGAAGAATGGAGACACCTGAAACCATGAACGACTACATCAACCGTTACCGCCCGAGCGCTGCGGAGATCGAGCGCCGTTACGCCAACACCCGCCGCGCGATGCAGGAGCACGGCCTCGATTACCTGGTGGTCGCGGGCAGCGAGTACAGCGGTTTCGAAGGCGCTGTGCGTTACCTCTGCGGTTTTCACATCCTGCACCGTTACGCCTACGTGGTGGTGCCGCTGGAAGGCGATCCGGTCTGCGTCTTTCCGCGCGAGGCCACCTGGGTTGGCGACCACAGCGCGACCTTCATCGAGCAGCGGGAGTTTCCGTCGCATTGCGGCGAGTGGATGGCCGATTACCTGAAGGCGCGCGGCGCCAGGCGCGTCGGCATCTATGGCCTCGAATACATCATCAACGTCCGCGATTACTCGGCGCTGGCCGCCGGCGAGCTCGAAATCGTCGATTTCGAAATCCCTTTCGATTACGCCCGCGCGCAGAAAAGCGAGGAGGAAATGGCCTCCGTGCGCCATTCCATGGACATCAACAAGCAGGGCGTGCTGGCGGTTATCTCCGCCTACGAGGAGGGTAAAACCGAGGCCGAACTGATGGGCGTGGCCGAGCATACCTTCGCTGCCGCCGGCTGCGCGCGCAATACCATGAACATGGTGCTTACCGGGCCGAACGGTTCGCTGCGCCCGCAGATGGTGTTTCCGAGCCAGCGCCCGGTGCTCGACAGCGACGGCCTGATGTATGGCCTCGAGATTTCCGGTGAAGGCGGACACTGGGTAGAATTTTCACGCCCGCTGGCGCCCAACGGCCTGGACCCGATCATGAGCGAAATGATGCTGGCCTACGAGGAATTCCACGAGCTCGCCAAAGAGCACATGAAAGCGGGCAACAGCGCGGAAGAGGTCAGCCGGGTCTGCATGAAGCCGATTTTCGACCGTGGTTACCGTTCAGGCCATGTCTGCGGTCATTCGATCGGCATGACGATGATCGAAATGCCGCGCATCGGCGAGGGCTTCGATTTCGTGCTGCCGGAGAACATGGTCTGCTCGATGCATCCGCATTTCATGAACCAGGAGCGGACCCATTCCCTGTATTTCCAGGAAACCTACCGCGTCGGACGTGACGCGGGTGAACCGCTTTCGGGCGTGCCGATCAAGGTCTATCACGGCGGTGAAGACAGCTTCTGATCGCCAGGTAACTGGGACTGCTTGCTGCGGCTGCGCCACAGTCGCAGCATCTCAAACTCAAACCTTATTACGGACACTATCAGCCATCGAACGGCGGGGAGCGTGTTCGCAGGCGTTCGCTTGCCGCCCGCTTGCGCGAGCGGTTCGCTGCAGTGCGCGGAGCGGCCGGCGGGCGCTCAACTCGCTGCGCTCAGACAAGCGCGCCCTTTTTCCGGCCGCTCCTTGCGCGCTTCGCCTGCGCTCCTTATGCCTGCGAACACGCTCCCCGCCGTTCGATGGCGGCGTCGCTGCCTGCTGTAACTGCGGCTGAGTCATATACGTAATCAGCAACTCAAATGCGGGTGATCAGACCAGAATAGAGTCCGTCCAGCAGGTCGTTGGCGTTCAGGCCGGCCTCACTGACCCCTTCGGGGCGGTGAATACGGATGCTCAGCTGGCCCTGGCCGTCGTCGGCCAGTACCTCGAAGCGTGTCTTGCCCATCAGCAGGAACGATTTGCCCAGCGGCTGGATATTGAGGATCGACTGCTCCTTGTAGACCTTGTCGACGCGCCCGGCGATGGCTCCGAGCAGGCTTTGGACGCGCGCGGCACGTTCCGCGTCGCCAAGGCGTTCACCTTCGGCGGTAAGTTCCAGCGCGCATTCCGGGGGCGGGCCGACGCAGCGGATGTAGCGATGGGTGTCGGCCGCCTGGTCGAGCAGCTTGAAGACCACGCGGTAGCCTTTCGTATCGTCGCCCGAGCCCCGGCCAAAAGAGACATCCACACGTGTGATCTCGCGGTCGCGGATGTCGTGGTCCGTGCTCATTTTCAGCTCGTCGATCGCATACGATTCAAGAAAGATTTCAGGCTTCACGGTCAATCCTCTGTTCAGTGCGCGCAATGGGTGCGAAATAATGGATGTGCTCCAGCACGCGAGCTGTCCTGGTAGCGGGCGCCGGGTTGCTCGGCGAGGCCTCGAGCAGTTGCTGCAAATCCTCCGGACTGTCGATATCGAAAGACAGCCGCCGATCGGTCACGATGTGCAGATCCAGACCTCTGGCCGCGGCCCCCTCAGTGAAGCGCTGCAGGCTCTCGGGTCCGAATACCAGCGGCAGCGGCAGCGGCAGCGGCGTCAGCAATGCATTCGTGCCGACGCCGAGCTTGCATTGCGCCGCGCGGAGGACGCCGGGCGGGCAGTCGGTGACAAAGCGGACCAGCGTCTCGGGCGTAAGCCAGGGAAGATCGGCATGGACGATCAAAATCCGATCGGCGCCCTGGGTGGCGGCGTAGGCAGCGGCCTGTACGAGCTCCAGGTTGAGCCCTTCATGGTCCGCTGAATAAAACACTTCGATGGGCCAGTCGCGCAGCAGCGTTCCGGCCTCGGGTTCGTTGCTGACCAGCAGGATGCGCTCGATGCTGTCCACTTCGACCAGCGCGGACAGCGCGTCTTCCGCCATCGCCAGAACCAGGGCACGGCGTCCGGCGCAATCAAGCGCCGGACCGAGCCGACTCTTGGCCTGGTCCAGGTTGTTCAGCGGTACGAGGGCCCAGTTTTGACTCATCCAGCTTCGCCGGGCTCGCCCGTGATACGGATGCCTGCTCCACGGATTTTGTAATGGCGATTGATGAAGATCAGCACGGAGGTGAGGCTTTCGGCCACTGCGGTATTCTGGATCGGGCCGGCGTGCCAGGCTTTCATGCCGATCGCCTCTCCCAGTTCAATAACTTGCTGGCGCGCTTCCTTGTCGTTGCCGCAGACCAGCACATCGCAGTCGTAGTGCGCTTCTTCATGCTGGAGGTGCGCTGCGGCGACATTATGGAAAGCCGACACCACTCGCACGTCCTCGCCCAGAAAGGCCTGGGCTTGCTCGGCTGCCATGCCGCCTTCGGGCAACTGCACGCGCGCTACCTTGGGCGGCACCAGTGGCACGGTGGTGTCGACGAATATTTTGCCCTGCACCGCGTCGCGAATGACCTCCAGCGTCGGTTGGTGATTCGACCACGGAACCGTGAGTATGACGATTTCAGCGGCCGCTGCGGCGTCGGCGTTGCTTTTGCCCGCGACCGCGGAGCCGATGCGCTGCGAGAGTTCCTGTGCCGACGACTCGGCTTTGGCTGCTTCGCGCGAACCGATCACGACCGGGTAGCCGCGCCGGGCCAATTGATAGGCCAATCCCTGACCGAGTTTGCCGGTGCCGCCGATGATGGCGATGGTCTTCAGGTTTTCCGTCATATGCCTGTTCCTGTTCCAGAAATTCGATGATGCCTGAACTGTGCGCCCGCAGGGGGTTGGGCGTCTTGAACGCGGAGGCAAATGATTTGACGCTTCGCGCAAATTTTGCAGGCGGCGTCAAAAACCCCGCAGCTGTTGTATTCTGCAGCCTGACGATCGAACAGGGACGGGCTTTGCGTGTTTGAAACGATTGCAGTGATTGGCGGTACCGGGCGACTGGGCCAGGGGCTGGTCTGGCGCTGGGCGCGGGCAGGCTATTCGGTGCTGATCGGATCGCGCGATCCGCGCCGCGCCGCGCAAGCAGCCGAAGCACTGAAAGCGCGTTCGTCGAAGGCCCGCATTCGCGGGGACTCCAACGCCGCGGTGGCGGCGGCCGCAGACGTGGTTGTACTGACGGTGCCGTATGCACATCATCGGGTCGCCTTGTTGGCGATCAGGGACATGCTGGCGGGAAAAATCCTGGTCGACACCACCGTTCCACTGCAGCCGGCTGCCCCGGGGCGAGTGCAGCTCCCTTCCCAAGGCTGTGCCGCGCTGGAAGCCCAGCGCTTGCTTGGCGGGAAGGTGACGGTGGTGTCGGCCTTCCAGAACGTCGCGGCGCAATTGTTGCAGACCGATGCGCTGATCGATTGCGATGTTCTCGTCACTGCGGACGAAGCGTCGGCCCGGGACGCGATCCTGGAACTCGTTGTCGCGGCGGGCATGCGTGGCTGGTCTGCCGGACCGCTCGCCAATGCAGTGGCCGCCGAGGCTCTGACCTCGGTTTTGATCCAAATCAACGGAAGCGGTCGTGCCCGCCACGCGGGGCTTCGCATCACGTCCGCTGAATCGTCCGGCACGCCGGGCAGTTACGCGCCAGACCGGATCGAGATGTTCGCCCTGAAAGGCTTGCCCGCCATTGCGCCGGGTCAGGACCTGACAGCTGAAATTCTCGCGGCGGTCGATCGGCAGAATCTGCCGCTGATGGACGACGACATTCTCGTTGTCGCGCAGAAAATCATCTCCAAGGCCGAAGGCCGCGTGGTGAAGTTGGCCGATGTCGTGCCCTCGAAGGAGGCGCGTGAACGGGCTGCCGGTTCGGACAAAGACCCGGCCCTGGTCCAGTTGATACTGGACGAGTCCCGCGAAGTGCTGCGCCAGCGCGAGGGCTTGATGATCGTGGAACACCGCTCGGGTTTCGTGCTCGCCAATGCCGGAGTCGACCAGTCCAATGCGCAGCCCGGCTATGCGATCCTGCTGCCGCTCGATTCCGATGCCTCGGCGGCCCGTCCGTTCCCGCAGAGTCGCCGCCAGACGCGCCGCCGAGG
>JAVVFH010000056.1:0-16084 GCA_032250585.1 Lysobacterales bacterium | reverse complement strand
CATGGCCACCAACTCCATGGTCTCCGGCGGCTGTATCGTGTCGGGCGCCTACGTGCGCCAGTCCCTGCTGTTCTCAAGCGTCACCATTGACGAAGGCAGCGAAATCATCCAGGCCGTGATTCTGCCGCAGGTCAATATCGGCAAGCACTGCCGCATCACGCGGGCCATCATCGACAAGCGCTGCGTGATTCCCGACGGCACGGTGATCGGCGAAGACCACGCCGAGGACGCCAAGCGCTTCAAGGTGACCGGCGAAGGCGTGGTGCTGGTCTGCCCGCACATGCTCTGAATCAGCCAAGCCCCTCGACCAAAAACAAATCGCGGCTTCAGCCGCGATCTCCCAACAGCCTCCGGAAGCGCTCCACGTACAGCCCGCCCTGGCGTTCCCAGGAGAAGTTCTTCGCCATCGCATTGGCCATCAACTGCCGCCAGTCGTGCTTGTTCGCATACAAGTCCAGCGCCGTGTTGAGCGCCCACTTCAGTCCATTGGCGTCGAAATCATGAAAAACGACGCCGGTGCCCGCGCCGCTTGCGGAGTCGAAATGCTGCACGGAATCCGCCAGGCCGCCGGTAGCACGCACCACCGGTATCGTGCCGTAGCGCAGACTGTACATCTGGTTCAGACCGCAGGGTTCGTAGCGCGAAGGCATCAGGAACAGGTCGCTGCCCGCCTCGATGCGATGCGCAAGGGCGTTGTTGTAGCCCGGGTGGAAACTGACGCGACCCGGTCGCTCGGCCTGCAGCCAGTGTAAGAATTCCTCATGCTGCGGTTCGCCGGAGCCCAGCACGGCCACCGAAAATTCGCGCTCGTCCAGCACTTCGGGCAACACCTGCTGAACCAGGTCAATGCCCTTCTGGTAGGTCAGCCGCGTGATCATGCCGATCAGCGGACGGTCGTGCTGGTACTCCAGCCCCATTTCCGCTGCCAGCGCCTGCTTGTTTTTTTCCTTGCCGGAAAGTTTGCGCGCGGAATAGGGATGGTGAATCAGCGGGTCGTGTTCCGGATTCCATTCGCCGTAATCGACCCCGTTCAGGATTCCGACCAGCGAATCGGAACGCGCGCGCAACGCCTGCTCCAGGCCCATCCCGTATTCCGGAGAAAGGATTTCGCGGGCATACGTCGGGCTGACGGTGGTCAGCAGGTCGGCGTGCACGATGCCGGTCTTGAGAAAATTCAGACGGTCATGGAGCAGATCGTCCTGGTCCACCAGCGCGGCGCTGTCGGCGAGGCCGGCATCAGCCAGCGCTGCTGCGCCGAACACGCCCTGGTAGCCGATGTTGTGCAGGGTCAGCACGCTGCGGGTGTTCCTGAACAACCGGTCCCAGGCGTACAGCGTTTTCAGATAAAGCGGAATCAGTGCACAGTGCCAGTCGTGGCAGTGGAAAATATCGGGCGCAAAGGCCATGTGCTGGCACATCTCGATAGCAGCCCGTGACAGCAGGATAAAACGCAGTTGCTCTTCCGGCCCCGAATAAATCTGCTCGCCCCGGTAAAGTTGCGGACAATCGAGCAGATGGACATCGACCTCCTGTCCCGGCAGGACCACGCGCACGACCGAATACACCAGCAGACGATCGCGCACCTGCAGTTCCCGATTCTGCAGGCCGGCCAGCGGCTGCAGATCGAGGCCGTCGCGTTCCATGCCGCCATAAAGGGGCAGCAAGGCACGGACGTCGTGACCGGTACGGGTAAAATACCCGGTCAGCGCCGCGGTCACGTCCGCCAATCCTCCGGTTTTGGCCAGGGGGGTCATTTCGGCGGTCGCGAGACAGATTTTAAGGGGGGGCTGTGGGGACAAGGGCTGATTCCGGCGAGTGGCTGCTGAAAGATGTTATTTTACGGCTTCGGCCTGAACTTCATACCCTCAGGCGTGCCCGAGGATACTTAGGAAAGCGAAATGTCGCAACGCATTGCTCTGGAGATCGACCGTCGGGTGGCCCGGGTCCGCCTCGACCGGCCGCAAAAACACAATGCCCTGGACCTGCCCCTGTTCGAAGCCATCGTCGACATCCAGCGGCGCCTGCGGCGTGAAAAGACCGTGCGCGCGGTGCTGGTGCACGGTGCCGGCGTCGATTTCTGCAGCGGCCTCGATGTCGGCGCACTGATGCGCGACCGGGCAGGCATGCGGCGCCTGCTGTGGAAATGGCTGCCATGGCGCGCCAACCTGGCACAACAGGTCAGTGCCGGACATGGGTGGCACTCTGGCGCTGCGCGAATTGCTGGGCCGCGACCAGGCAATGCGCCTGGCGATGACGGCCGCGGAAATCAGCGGCGCGGAAGCGCTGGCGATCGGCCTGGTCACCGCTCTGGACGACGACCCGCTGGCCGCCGGCCAGGCCCTGGCGGAGCAGTTGCTTCAACGTTCGCCCGACGCGATCGCCGCGGTCAAGCGCCTGTACCGGAAAAGCTGGAACAACGGTTCCGGCCGCGCGCTCGCACGCGAAAGCGCCTACCAGCTGCGCATTTTGGCCGGCGCCAATCAGGGCATTGCGGTCGCGCGCCAAGCCGGCAAGAGCCGCGATTACCGGCCGGCTAAAAAATGGTGAGCGCGATGCCGTTCAGAGTGACTCCGGGTCCGCCTCTGCCCGCGCCAGAAAGCTCCCTACTTCCTCCCAGGCCTGCCCGGCTTCGGGCAACTCCGGGTAGAATATCTGCCAGGCGTGCAGCATACCGCCCCAGCTTTGCAGCACCGCGGGTGAGCCGCCGGCGCGGGCCTTGTTGACGAAGCGCCGCGCGTCATCGTAAAGCATCTCCGCTTCGCTGACCTGGATCAGCGTCGGCGGAAGCCGGGAAAGATCACCGAACACTGGCGAAACGATCGGGCTGGCTGGGTTGTAACGGTTTTCCAGCAGGTAGGCCCAGCGCCGGACCGCGGTTGGAATCCGGAGCAGATGGGAGAACATGGGCCCCAGCATGACGTCGGTTCGCACATTGCGCACGATGCTCGGGCTGGAGAAGGTCGCATCCACCGTCGGCGAGAACGCGACCACGGCGTCCGGCAGGCGCAGCCGTCCGTCGCGCGCCCATTTGACCAGCGACAGCGCCAGGTTGCCGCCCGCCGAATCCCCGGCAACCGCCAGGAAGTCCGGCGCGCCCTCGCCGTCGGGCCCGTTGTCGAGCAGCCAGGTATAGGCGGCACGGCAATCGATGATGCCGTCCCGGCGCCGGTGTTCGGGCATCAAGCGGTAGTCGATCGCCAGCACCGCCGCGTTGGCGATGACCGAGAAACGGTCGCTCATGGTCCGGTGGCTGGCCGGGCTGCCGGCGATAAAGGCCCCGCCGTGGAGGTACAGCACGCGGCGGCGCGGATCCGCGCCCGGTGCCAGCGCCCACTCCCCACGCACGCCGTCGGCGTCGACCGCGGTGAAGTCGCTGGCATGGGTCTTCTTGCGCCCCATGTCGTCCATGAACCCGCGTATGAATTCGAGCCGCTGTTTCCGGCCAAGGCGCAAAGCCTGCAGCCCGAAGTCCTCGATCAAGCTTACGACCTGCCGGTGTTCCTCACCCGGCTCTGCCGGGGCGGTAAAAGAACGGGAGTGGTCATCGACGGGCTCGTGGTCGTAGGCGCTGAGGTCCTCGCCTTGCATGAACAGGGCGCTGCCCAGCCAGAGCAGCAGTACGAACAGAATGAACAGAACCAGGTACATCATGGGGGCTATCCGCGCGAATGGATTCGATACCAGTGTGACAGGAATGCCGGCGCGCTGCGCCGGCTTGAGTCAAGCGGCAATGAAAAAGCCGCGATGGTCCGCGGCTTTCTCATTCCTGCCAGCGGTGAGAACCGGCTCAGAAGACAACCACCAACGTTTCCGAGCAGGCACTGCTACCCGCTTCGCAGACCCGATAGCTGTAGGTGGCCCCGCCCTTGCTCCCGATGGCGTCGGTATAGGCACCGTCGTTCGACGTGCTGGCCACAACCGACTCATCGCGATAGATCTCCACGGTGTCGCCCGCCACACCCGACCAGTTCAGGTCGGCATAATGCTGACCCTTGACCTTGTAGCCCGTGACCTCGAGGCTGATCGCGGGCGCCGGATCGGTTGTTGCCGAGGCCACGTTCGAAAACGCGGTGGTTTCGTCGCGCTTGAAGGCCCGCACCCGGTAGCTGTACTGCGTCCCGTCTGCCAGACCGGTGTCGGTGTACGCGGCGGAAGCGCCGCCGTTCATCGCGGTCGTGGCCACCTCCGTGAAGCTGAGTCCGTCCTCGGAGCGCTCGATCGCAAAACCGGCTTCATTGGACGTATTGTCCGTCCAGCTCAACTCGATACTGTCAGCGGAAACGGCAGTCGCGGTCAACCCGCTCGGCGCGTCACCCGCCAGCGGTTCCGGCGTTCCATTGGCCACGCGAATCTGCAGGTAATCGACGGACAGGCTGTCCAGCGTGCGGTTGCCCGACTGCCGGTCGGTGTCGGTGGCCCGGATCCAGAGATCGCCGCTGACGCCGGACGGCAATGCGAACGACAGGGGTGTGTCATCCGCGGTCGCGGCGATATTGAACATGGGGCTCCAGTCGCTGCCGTTCGACGACCAGGCGAAATCAAAGCTGTCGTTGTCTGCCGATTCGGACTGCCAGGCGTTTACCAACACCGTGGCGGATTCGCCGGCCGGGATGTTGAACTGCCACTGATGCTCGAGATAGCTGTGCCGCGTGCTCTTGCGCCCGCCTGATTCGCGCTCGGTGATGACCTGGGCGCTGCCGTCGTCCACGGCCGTCAAGGCATAACTGCCGCTGACCGTGCCGGCGACGGAACGCTCGCCGATGGCTGCGTAGTCTGCATAGGGAGGTGGTGCCTCGACCGTCACCGTCGCGCTGACGCTGTCGCTGTCACCATCGTTATCGGTCACCGTCAGGGTCACGGTGTAGCTGTCGGCGGCCGCGTACGTATGCTCCGGATTTTGCGCGGCCGACGTGTTGCCGTCGCCGAAATTCCAGGACCAGGAGATGATTTCCCCGTCGCTGTCGGTGGAGGCATCGGCAAAATTCACCTCCAGGTACGATTGGCTCGGAATCGTGAAATCGGCCGTCGGCGGAAGACCGAAGGTCTGCGCGCTGGCCACGTTCGACCAGGCCGAGTCACCGGCCGCTGATGTCGCGCGGACACGGTAGGAATACAGGGTGCCCGGGGTCAGGCCGCTGTCCGTGTATTGCGTTTCATTGCTTGTAAGCGTCGTGAGACTGGCCCAGCTCGATCCGTCCGTTGAGCGCTGCAGCTCGAAGCCGTCCTCGTCGGAGGCGTTGTCGGTCCAGGTCAGGTCAATGGCATCGGTGGCCACGGCGGCCGCGCTGAGATCCGAGGGCGCCTCAATCCCGACACAGGGCTGCAGGCACACTTCCACGCCCATCGCCACCGTGGATGCCGTGCCCTCGTTCACGGTGACCGGGCTGGTCGCGGTAATGACGAGATCCTGACTGGCGTCCGTAAAACTTTCGCCCGCGGCCAGCGCAGCCACGAAATAAGAGTAGGTGCTGTTATCAAATCCGTAATAGATGTTGATCCGGTCGCGGTACATGCTGTTCAGACTGTTGTAGTCGCCCGAAGCACGCCGGAAGGTCACGTAATAATCGGTATTGCTGCTGCGCTCGAGTTTGAGCGCACGCAGGCCGGGCCAGTCCCAGGCCTCGTCGTCCAGCGCCAGCAGGTCGAACTGTTGTGGGGCCGGCTCGGCGAGCACCTCGCGAATCTCGTAGTCCACGGGATCGATCCAGCCTTTGTCCTCCGCGTGCGGGGCATTGAATTTCTTCCAGTTACGGCTGCTGCCCATCATGTCCGAGTTGTCGCCGTACTCGACGTCGGTGCTTTCGCCGGGATTGAAGCCATTGTTGTTCTCGTCACTGCGCGCGTGATTGAAGCCGAGGTTGTGTCCCAGTTCGTGCACGATCACGCCGTGCATGATGCTTTCGGGATCCGCGCCGATCGCCCAGCACCAGGTACCGCAGCCCACCTGCGCCACGCCGCCCCAGGTGCAGTGCCGGTTACCGTAATCCCAGTAGTTGGGCACAATCAGCAGACGATGACGATAGACGCCGATGTCCTTGTCGGGATTGGCGTCCTGCCAGGCGGTGGAGGCCTTGCTCACCCAGGTCGACGGGGTGCACTGGCTGGAATCGCCGCCCAGGTAACTGTCGTCGATGGCCACGTGAAACACGTCCTGAACGCCGTCACCATCCGCGTTGGGATTGAAGCCGAGCGTGCCCAGCGAGGCGTTGAAAAACAGGCCCGCGACCGACTTGCTTTCGTTGTACATGCGGTTGCGCACACCCGGCACATCCGTGCCGTAATTGCCGCCCGCCACGGTGGCGTCACTGAAATCGACCAACAGGGTCAGGATGTTGCGCGTCTCGGGCGGCGCCAGCGCGGCGGCGGCCTCGTCGCCGTCCGCATCGCTGCCCGCGCCATCCATTTCCGCCACGCTGTCGACATCGATACCCTCTTCCGGACGGCCGCGACCCCGGACCCTGATCTTTTTCCCGGTCTGGACCGCCGGCGGCGCTTCGCCCGCAAAAAACAGGCGCCGCTCGCGCTGGCTTTTTTCGTCGACGATGTAGTAACGGATTTCTGACCGGCCGGTCTGGAAATCATCGAAAACCACCACGCTGGCTTCACCCGTGACCTCGACAGGGGTGCCAGCGGACTGGGCGAAGGCCCCGGAACAGGCGGCGCCGAAGAAAAGCAGAACGAGGAAGAGATGCAGTCGCCGGACGACTGCCCGCAGATGAGAAACCATGATGAAGCCTCCTTGCTTCGAGTAACCAATTACGGGAGCCGCGAGTGCCGGCACCCCTTTTTCACGTCGCCCGGTGACATACAGTTCACCCCTGCCGGACCGCCGTTAATGCCCGAGTATACAAATCTTCGCCCGGAAATTCTATCGAGCGATGCTCACAAGCAGTTCTCGAAGGCGGTCCGGAGCAGCGCCAGGCCTTCTACGAGCTCTCTGCTCTCGATGGTCAGGGGCACCAAAATCCGGATTACGTTGCCGCGCACGCCGCAGGACAACAAAATCAGGCCGTTTTGTGCGGCTTTCGCGACCAATGTTTTGGCGAGCTCCGGATCCGGCTGGTTGACATCGCCGTCCCTGACCAGCTCCATCGCCACCATCGCACCCAGGCCGCGCACGTCGCCGATGTGCTCCGGAAAATCAGCCTGCAGGCGGCCCAGCGCCGCCACCAAACGGTTGCCGATCTCCACGGCGCGATCGCACAGGGATTCGCGCTCGATCACTTCCAGCACCGCCAGGCCAGCCGCGCAGCCGAGTGGCGAACCGGCATAGGTGCCGCCCAGGCCGCCCGGCTCCGGCGCGTCCATGACGGCCCGTTTGCCGATGACCGCAGCGAGCGGAAAGCCGCCGGCGATACCCTTGGCCACCGTCATGATGTCCGGCTCGATGCCGGCGTACTCGCTCGCGAACATGCGGCCGGTGCGGCCAAAACCGGTCTGGATTTCATCCACGACCAGCAGGATGCCGTAGCGGTCGCAGAGCGACCGCAGCTGGCCGAGAAAGCCCTCGGGCACCGGGTAAAAACCGCCCTCGCCCTGCACGGGCTCGATGACGATGGCCGCCACCTGGTCGGCCTGGATGTCGGTCTTGAACAGCTGCTCAAGCGCGGCCAGCGACGTTTCCGCACCGATCCCCAGGTATTGCGCCGGAAACGGCACATGGTAGATTTCCGGCGTGAATGGGCCGAAACCTTTCTTGTAGGGTACGACCTTGCCCGTCAGGCCCATGCAGAGGTTGGTTCGCCCGTGAAACGCCCCGCTGAAGGCGACCACCCCCGGCCGGCCGGTCGCCACCCGGGCTATTTTGATGGCGTTCTCCACCGCCTCGGCGCCGGTCGATACGAACATCGTCTTCGCATCGTCGATTGGAACGACTGCAGCCAGCTTTTCGGCGAGTTCCACCGACGAGGTATAGGGTGTCACCATGATGCAGGTGTGGCTGAACGCATCGAGCTGTTTCCTGACTGCCGCCACAATGTCCGGATGGCTGTGGCCGGTGTTCAGCACGGCGATCCCCGCGCCGAAATCAATATAGCGTTTGCCTTCAATGTCCCAGACTTCGGCGTTCCGGGCCCGCTCCACGAAGATCGGAAACATGTTGCCCATGCCCCGCGCAAAGGCCAGTTCCTTGCGTTTCTGCCAGTCCTGGTTGTTCATATGCGTGTTTTCCCTGGCCGGATTCCGGCGCCGTTGACGATTACCTATTTCGAGCAGCTTACCGCGACCTGGTCGCTCTGCCCCTCCAACTCCCCGCCCTGCACCACCGCGTAGATATCGGCCTTGCTTTCGTGGGTGCTGCCGTGCGGCCCGACAACGTTGCAGAACCTGTTGCACCAGATTTCCACCTCGTGCACTTCATCGACCTCGCGGTTCGGCCCGATCGGAACTTCCTCCGATTTCCAGATCGTGTCCGGCATGATGTAATCCTCGCGCAAAAAGGCGCGATAGGAATTCACTTCATCCGTCTCGTCCGTTCGGCCGCGCACGTTGACCCGGGCGACCGCCTTCGGTCCTTCGATTTGGATCGAGCGCGGTTCAATGTCGAGACGCACGTACAATATTGACCAGCCCATCGTTTCTCTCCATTCTTGCAGCGGGTGCAGAGCGAAGTCTAAACCAAGCATTTCGCCGTGTCTCGCACCGCACTGCTCCGGAACCGGGCCGGGTGGGATGTGGGTGTCCACGCGATTCGGTGGGTGCCGGGCTGAAAGGCCTGAGCGGGCTGGCGGCGATCATCGCGAGTTCGGAACTTGCCGTTGTATCGGTAGTGCGCATCGCACAGTCTTTGGAAGTCAGCCAGGCTCTGGTTTCGGTGCTGATCATCGGTATCGGCACCAGTTTGCCGGAGCTGTCCATTTCGGTGTCTGCAATTCTGAAGAAGCGGACCGGGCTGTCCGTCGGCAACATCATCGGCAGCAACATCCTCGACACGCTGTTGCCGGTGGGCGTCGCGGCCGCGATCTCGCCGCTGGTGTTCGAAACCCAGTTCCTGTTCTTCGATTTGCCTTACATCTTCGTGCTGACTTCCGTCGTGCTGTTTTTCTTCATCCGCAAACGCGGGTTACAGACTGGCGAAGCTGCCATCATTCTCGCGCTCTATGCCGCTTACGCGGGATTCAAAATCGCCCAGTTCTAGGAGTCTGTTTTCAGGTCACATCAATGCCGGGCGGGCGCTCCGACGGATCTGCGATCTCGATGATCGAATCGCTGTAGTGGCCGTTGAAGTGGGTCCGGCCCGCCAGGCTGTAGGCGCCAATGTTGCCAAATTCAAGGTAGTCCCCCGGCGCGATCTCCCGGGGCAGTTCGACGGCGCCGGGCAGCAGGTCGGTGCTGCAGCAGGTCGGGCCGAACAGGCTGAAGGCTTCGGTTTCGCCGTCGAGCGGGGCTCCATCGCGAAAGGCGCGCACCGCGAAACGCTGTTGGGCGCCGAAGCGCAGTTCCCAGAATATGCCATACATGCCGTCGTTGAGGTACAAACGCCCGTCCTTGCGCAGCAACACCTGTACGACGGCGGATAGACCCGGGGCCGAAAGGGCTCGGCCGGGCTCGGCCATCAGCTCACCGTCAGGGGCCATGGGCAGCGTGGCCGCGGCGCCTGTCACCGCGTCGAAAAATGCCTGCATGGCGGGCACGGGAAAACCGGGATAAGCGCGTGGAAAACCGCCGCCAAGATCAATCAGCCGAACGCGAAAAGGCAGCGCGGAGAGGCATTCGGCGGCCACCGCAATCGCGTGGGGATAAGCTTCCGGGTCGGTCACCAGCGAACCGACGTTGAAGGCCAGCGCAGGCTCCGCGCCGCGCTCGGCAATTTGCTCCAGCAAACCAGGAATCTCGCCGGGCGGCGCACCGAATTTGCTCGACAGGTCCATCATCGACGAGGCGTGGCTGACGGCCATGCGGGCGAACACGACGCTGGCCGTCAGGTCGATCTCGTCCGCCAGTTGATCCAGGCGCTGCGCATGATCGATCATGAAATGCCGCAGGCCGTAGAGCCGCTGCGCGTCGCCGGCCGCGCCCGGCAGAGCCACCGGCACCATGAAATAACAGGTCGCGCCAGGACACAGTTCGTTGACCCGCGCCACCTCCGGCAGCGAGGCGCAGTCGAAGTGAGCGACACCGGCCGCGTGCAACAGGCGCAGCACGGTGGGGTCATCGTTGGCCTTGACCGCGTACAGAACCCGGCCGGGGAACCCCTCCAGGAAGGACGCCGCCGTGCGCCGGTAAACCTCGGGATAGATCGCATAAACCGGTTGTACCGGGCGCCATTGCGCCAGCATCGCCGGCACCGAGTCGAATTTCACGGGAGCCTGTTCCATGGCTGCACAGCATAACCCCGTGGCCGCTGCGTGTCCCGACTCTTTCCGATGCGCTATCGGGAGAGCCCCAGCAGGCCCACTTTCCGTTTTCTTGCTCGAAACTGTCAAAGTTGGCAGTTCTGAATCGTGCGCCACAGGTTCCCAATAGGCAGAGTCAGAAATTTTCAATGCGAACTGCCATGGCCAGAGTTCAGAACCTGCAGCCAAACGCGGGGAAGACCGGAATATGAGCGTGCCACAGTCGAAGAACGAAATCTCACCCGGCCTCGAGCACTATCTCGAGCGCAGATCCGCGCTTGAACTGGCACGCCGTTCGCTGGTTTGCGCGGACCTTCGAACGACGCTACGACGCCATCGGCGAGCGCGCCGTCGTGCAGTTCAGCATCCTCACGGCGATGCAGAGTCTGCCGCTCGGGGTGATGGCGGCGATGGTGATATGGCAGTACTGGGCAACCCAGGAAGCCGTGCTGACGGCGGTGCTCGCGGTGGGTTGCATCGCTGCCGGGACCAGTGCGTTGTCGGTTCGCCGCAGCGCGCATTTCATTTTCCTGTTGTGCGTGCTGACGCCGCTGTGCATCGCGGTGTTCCTGGTCGGTGGATTGACCAAGGCCTTGCTGATCGCGGGATTCCTATTGCTGATGGCGCTGCTGGTCCAGGACGGCGGGCAGGCACGGCGCCTTTATCTCGATCACCTGCCTGCGACGGTGCGTTTGGCCGATGCCGGCTACCTGGAACAGATCGTGACCAACCTGCTGGATAACGCGGTACGCCACACGCGTGAAGGCACGGTCACGGTCACGGCTCGGATCGCTCTTCGATACGCATGATTCCAACGGCATCCGGGTCAGCGGCAAGCACGGTGGCCACGGTCTCGGCCTGCCCATTTGCGGCGGCCTCGTCAAGTTGCTGGGTGGAGCCATTCGCGTCGACAGCGTGGAGGGTCAGGGCACACGCGTCACGGTGCAGCTGCCGGGTGAGCTGGATGCATCCGCAGCGGACTGGCAGCCGCCACCGGAAATCCTGGCCACCGGCCAGCCGCAGCTCGTCGGCGATCTGAGCGCAAGACACCCGCACCGCATCCTGGTGGTCGAGGACAATGCGCTGAACCGCCATGCGCTGTGCCAGTTCCTGGCCGGTCTCGGCTACCAGGCCGACGAAACCGAGGACGGAAAGAGCGCAGTCGCGGCCGCAATGAACGGCAACTACGACCTGATCTTCATGGATATCAGGATGCCGGAAATGAATGGCATCGAGGCTACCCGGTGGATCCGTGAGCATGCCCCGGCGGGGTGCAAGGTGCGAATTGTCGCGCTGACAGGCGATGCGTCCGAGGAAATGCGCGAGGAATGCCTGGCCGCCAAGGTCCGCAAAGTGCTGGCCGAGGCCGAGGCTTCCCGAGCGGGTGGGAATGAGCCTGCAACACGAGGCCGTACTTTTCAGTTCTCGCATCACTACTGGTAGCCGATCAGCACTGCGATCACCAGCGCGATGCTGCCGGCGGCGAACAACTGCAACATCAGCGGCCAGATGAAACGGAACCAGCGGCCGTAGGGAATCCCGCAGATGCCGAGAATGCCCATCAGCACCGCGTTGGTGGGAACGACCATGTTCATGAAGCCGTCGCCCATCTGGTAGGCCAGCACGGCCACCTGGCGGGAAACGCCCACCAGGTCCGAGATCGGTGCCATCAGCGGCATGGTCACGTAAGCCTGGCCGGAACCGGAGGGTATGAAGAAATTCAGAATGCTCTGGAACAGCAGCATGCCCACCACGGAAAACTCGGCGCCGACGGCCGCCAGTGGTCGCGAAAAGCCGTGCACAATCGTATGCAGCACTTGGCCGTCACTGAGCGTGATCTCGATCGCCCGGGCAAAACCGATCAGCAAAGCCGTACCCAGCAGTTCACCCGCCCCGCCGATAAACTGTTTGGCCATGTCGTCCGGCGCCGTGCCGTGCAGGACGCCGACGACAAGGGCCAGCGCCACGAACACGCCCCCCAACTCGACGAAATACCACTGGTGCTGCTTGATGCCCCAAACGATCAGCAGCAGCGCCGCCAGCGTCACCAGCAGTATCAGTCGCTGCCTGCCGCTCATGGTACCGACCGCCGGCGACGGCGGCGGCTGCGCTTCGGGTACGTCCGCGACCAGCGAGCTCTGCGGGTTCGCACGAACCCGCTGCGCGTAACGCAGCACGTGCAGGTAGCCGATCGCCAGGAACGGCAAAAACAGCGCCAACCGGTAGCCCAGTCCGGAAACCGGCGTCAGGCCGGCCACCTCCTGCGCGACCAGCACCGTGAAAGGGTTCATCACCGCAGTGCCGTAACCGATCCCGTACCCAACCACCATGATGCCGACCGCCGCGACCGTGTCCATGCGCATGCCGACACAAAGCGTGATCAGGATCGCGATCAACGGAATGTACTCCTCCGCCATGCCGATGGTCGAAGAACCCACCGCGAACGCCGCCATGCCCATGAAAATCAACAAAGCGGGCCGACCGCCGAAACGTTGCAGCAAGCGCGCCAGCGCGGCATCCAGTGCACCGGTGGCGCGGATTACCGCCAGCGCTCCGCCGATGATGAAGATGAAGAAAATGATGCCCTGGGCGGATTCCAGGCCACGCGGAATCACGGTGAACAGCGACCAGAATGGCAGCGGGTCGCGGTCTTCGACCACGGCAAAAGTGCCTGGCACGACCACCTCGTGGCCGTGCTCGTTCAACTCAGTGGCGAAACTGCCGGGCGGCAGCAGCAGGGTCAGCAGGTAGGCCAGCACCACCATGCCGTAAAGCAGCACCAGCGTGTGCGGGACTTTCAGCGGCGCCAAACGCTTCACGTTTTTTTGCAGCGCCCGACGAACCAGGCGGCGAACAGCAGGAACACCAGGAAACTGACGATGTTGGCCAGCCAGTCGGGCCCCAGCCAGCCGAGCCCGAAGCCGGCGGGCCGGGCGCCCTGCACGAAGGCGACGCCGGCGATAGCCACCCCCAGCAGACCCTCGCCGCCGACGAATCCGGAACCCAGCAGGATGCCCTTGTCGCGGCGGCTCACCGCCGCGGTCTCGTCGGGGGCGTTGCGCTCCAGCCAGAGCTTGAGCATGCCGCCCAGGAAAATCGGCGTCATGGTGGCCACCGGCAGGTAGACGCCGACCGCGAAAGGCAGGGATGGAACCCGCAACAGTTCGGCAACGATCGCGATGCCGGCGCCGATCGCGACCAGTCCCCAGGGCAGGTTTTGCTCCAGCACCCCGTCGATCACCAGCTTCATCAGCGTCGCCTGCGGCGCCGGCAATTCCTCGCTGCCGAAGCCGAAGGTTTCGGCCAGCAGCAGCACCGACAGGCAGACGAAGGTCGCCGAGGTCAGCACGCCGATCAATTCGCCGATCTGCTGGTTGCGCGGCGTGGCGCCGAGCAGGAAACCCGTTTTCAGATCCTGCGAGGTGTCGCCGGCGATGCTGGCGGCGATCGCCACAACGCAGCCGACGGTCAGCGCCGCCGCCTTGCCGTTGATATCGGTCCAGCCCATCACCAGGAACACCCCCGCGGTGCCGAGCAGCGCCGCGATGGTCATGCCGCTTGTCGGGTTGCTGGTGACACCAACCAGGCCCACGATCCGTGACGCGACCGTGACGAAAAAGAAGGCGAACACGATCACGCAGACGGCAGCGACCAGGCGCTGCAGGCTGTCCTCCAGCGCGCCGAACGGGGTCGGCACGAAGGTCAGGACCAGGCCGACCGAGAGAATACCGATGCCCACCGCCTTCAGTGGCAGGTCCCGCGCGGTGCGCGGCATGGCCCCGGCCGCGCCGCCGGCCGACGATTCCTGCGCCGTGCCGACCTCCGCATCGACCCGCCCCTTCAATTCCTGCGCGCCGATCCTGAACGACTCGATCATCACCGGCAAGCTGCGGATCAGCGTGATGATCCCGGCGACGGCCACGGCACCGGCACCGATGTAGCGCACGTAACGACTCCAGATCTGCGCGGCCGACATCTCATCGATGGTCAGCAGCAACTCGGGATACAGCACCGGCCGGCCCGCGCCCCACCAGGCGATGCCCGGGATGATCAGCAGCGCCGACAGCAGCCCGCCGCTGACCATCACCGTCGCGATCCGCGGCCCGAGAATGAAGCCGACGCCGAACAGCGCCGGCGACAGGTCCATGCCCAGCTCGCCTTTCTTCAGAAAAGGCAGCTTCAGGTGCGCTTCGGAGGCCAGCACGTTCGCCCAGCCGGTCAGGGCCTTGTAGGCCGCGCCGGCACCCAGCCCGATGAACACGTTGCGCGCGTGCCCGCCGCCCGCCTCGTTGGCCACCAGCACATGAGCGCAGGCGGTGCCCTCGGGATACGGCAGGCGCCCGTGTTCACGCTGGATCAGGTAGGAGCGCAGCGGGATCATGAACAGCACGCCCAGCAGCCCGCCGGCCATCGCCAGCATGGTCATCTGCAGCAGCGAGGGAGCCAGCCCCCAGAGGAACAATGCCGGCAGCGTGAAGATCACGCCGCTGGCGACGGAACTGGACGAAGAGCCCACGGTTTGCGACAGGTTGGCCTCGAGAATGCTGGCCGAGCCGCCGAGCCGGCGCAGCGCGTGGAAAGCCGCCACCGTCATCACCGCCACCGGAATCGAGGTGCTGATGGTCAGCCCGGCGCGCAGCCCCAGATAGGCGTTCGCGGCACCGAACAGAACCCCGAAGAAAATGCCGAAGGCCACCGCCTTGAAGGTGAACTCACGCTGCAGGTCGGCCGCGGGCACATACGGCGTGTAAACCTCGCCGTCACGCAATTCGCGGTGCGCGCTTTCAGACAGGCGGCGTCGGCTTGCCGTGGTGTCGCGGTCGCTTGTATTCATTGATTATTCTCTGTCCGGTTCAGAAAACGCCTGCCTCCAGGCCCGCTGCCATGGTCATACCCAGTTCCTCGCACTGTGCAATGAAGCCCTCGTTCCAGGGGCCGGTGCAAATCAGCGGCGGCTGCACGGGTTTCCAGGCCAGGCCGGCGACGATCCGTTCGACGCTGCGCTGCGCACCCAGCCCGTCGTTGCCGGCGCGGATGAACAGCGCGTAAGGCAAGGCATGGGTCTTCTCCAGGCAAGGATAGTAACAGCGATCGAAGAAGTCCTTCAGCGCGCCGCTCATGTAGCCGAAGTTCTCGGTGGTGCCGAGCAGCAGCCCCTGCGCCCAAAGAACATCGCCGGGTTGCGCCTGCTGCGGCTTGAGCACGCGCAGTTCGATGTCGCTCAACGCTTCGTTCGAGGCGCCCTTCACGACAGCCTGTGTCATCGCCCCTGTATTGGGCGACGGCGCATGGGAAACGATCAGCAGATTCGGCACGCCTCATAATGTAACACTACCGCCGCTGCCGCTCCGCGAACTCTCGCGCTGCGGCCACGGACCCGTCGACGGCACCCATCAGGTGCTTGAAATGCGCCCTTGCAGGAAGAATCTAGGGGATTGGACCTTTGTTGCGACGAACGACATCAACATGACACGAATCCTGCTATTTCTCGCCACCAACGCGGCGGTACTGGTGCTGATCAGCGTGGTGTTCCAGTTGCTGGGCATCGACGGCATCCTGGCGAAAAACGGCGTCGACCTGAACCTGCAGGCGCTGTTGATCCTGTCGGCGGTGATCGGCTTCGTTTTGGTGGTGGTCGTACGTCTGCTCTTCAGAGATGATCTCGACATGGCCGCTGCGGTGACCTGGGCGATGCTGGGCAACTTCGTGGGCATTGGTTTCGCAGCCCTCTCGGATATCCACATCAACGG
>JAVVFH010000055.1:0-16356 GCA_032250585.1 Lysobacterales bacterium | reverse complement strand
CGTGGCCCGGTTCCATGAAACTGAGGAAGATGGCCGGGAAACCGGCGTCTTCCAGCGCTGCATTGCAGATGTTCTGGACCGCCACGCAGCACAACGCGCCCTTGGGCGAAGGCTTCCAGACGGTTGCGTTGCCGCAGATGGCAGACAGGAAGGCATTCCAGGACCAGACCGCTACCGGGAAATTGAAGGCGGAAATCACGCCGACCACGCCGAAGGGATGCCATTGCTCGTACATTCGGTGTTGCGGGCGTTCCGAATGCATGGTGTAGCCGTACAGCATGCGCGACTGACCCAGGGCGAAATCACCGATGTCGATCATTTCCTGGACTTCGCCGTCGCCTTCCGCTTTGATCTTGCCCATTTCCAGGCTGACCAGGCTGCCGAGTGCATCTTTATGCCTGCGCAGCGCATCGGTGCACAGCCGCACGGCTTCGCCGCGGCGCGGTGCCGGCACACGGCGCCAGTGCCCGGACACGTGGCGGGCGGTCTCCATAACGCGCTCATAGTCTTCCACCGAGGCGCCGTAGGTGCGCGCGATGACCTCGCCGCTGGCGGGATTGATGGATTCGATGACGCCCTGGTTCTGTGAGGTCGACCATTCGCCGTCGCCGAAGTAGGCGCCGGAATTGAACTCGTCGATTCCGAGTTGCTCCAGAAATTGCATGATGGTGTCAGGCCTTGTGCAGCGAATGAAAAGGGTTTGATGCTCAGGGGTCTATTATCGCACCCGCCCGGTTGACTTGCATCCACGAGCGGTCCGATAAATTGCCGGCGATCCGGAACTACCCGTTCCGGGGTGTGTCACAGCAGACAGTGACAGCTTGTTGCCGGAAAGCGCAGTGTTTCCGCCGACAGGGGGTCTTGGCAAACAGGGCAGCGTGTTATGCTCAGCAGAGGGAGCCGACGTCTATGACGGCGCTATGCAAACCACTGGCCACACAGGCCGAGCCGCAAACCGGTGCAGTTACCGGGCGGCCGGCTGCAAAGGCCCACCAAGAAGTTTCGGAGCCTGCGCGCATGAGCGAAGCAGAGGTCGATCAATTGCTGGTAGAGCGGGTACAGAAGGGTGACAAGCAAGCCTTCGACCTGCTCATCAATAAATATCAGCACCGGATCATCAGTCTGGTGGGCCGCTACGTTTCCGACCAGGCTGATGCAATGGACATTGCGCAGGAGGCCTTCATAAAGGCTTACCGAGCCATCGAGCGATTCCGGGGCGACAGCGCTTTTTACACCTGGCTCTATCGGATCGCGATCAATACGGCGAAGAACTGGCTTGTCGCCCGTAAACGCCGGCCGCCGGCTTTCGACATCGATGCCGCCGACGCCGAACAGTATGACATCGAAAGTCGACTCAAGGAGCAGGGCACTCCGGAAAATGAGTTGATGCGCGACGAAATCAGGCAGACGGTGTACGACACGATCGCGCAACTGCCCGATGATTTGAGAACGGCCATCATGCTTCGCGAGATCGAGGGCATGAGCTATGAAGACATCGCGACGACGATGGACTGCCCGATCGGAACCGTCCGATCGCGTATTTTTCGCGCACGCGAAGCAATCGATCTGAAGCTAAAGCCCCTCGTCGAGGGGAACTGAAAACCGGAATGCCAGGGTACGGATTATGACCAACGAAACACGCGAACATCTTTCATGCCTGATGGACGGCGAGAGCGGCCGCGACACGAGCCGTTTTCTGGTCCGCCGGTTGAGCGCGGACAGCGAGCTGCGCGCGACCTGGGCACGCTACCACTTGATGCGGGACTGTCTTCGCCACAAGGAAGGCGGTCTCGCCGCGAAGGATTTCTGTAGCCGGGTGAACCGGGCGCTGGAGAACGAAGCCGCACCCCGTCCGGGCCGGGCCATATCCCGGCGCTGGCTCAAGTCCTTCACTGGTGTCGCCGCGGCCGCATCGGTCGCATTGATGGCCCTGGTCGCCGTGAATCCCGGTTCGCGCGACGCGAGTGAAGGACAAGGCGATTTGGTGGACAACGAGCCATTGAAGTCCTTTGTCAGCCCGCAGAGCCTCGTGCCCGGGCCGGCTTCCCGCCAGGCCAGTTTTTCGGGTGCCATGCCCGGCCACGAAAGCCGGATGAATTCCTATCTGCTGCGCCATTACCAGGCCAGCGGCAGGGCTGACGGCCGCGGTTTTGTCTCTTTCGTGCCAATCGTCATCACGCCCGTCGCGGTGTCTGCAACGGCCGGGACGGAACAGGAAGACAGCGGCGCGGCACAGGATACGCTGACCGGTACGGACGGAAACCCCACCCAGTAATGAAGCCATCTGCCGAAAGGGGCCTGTTATTGGTCCTGATGCTGGGTGTTTGCACTGTCCTCCAGGCCGGGGAGTCGCCGCGCAACTGGCTGGAGCGCATGTCCATTGCGATGAGCCAACTGAGTTACCAGGGCACATTCGTTTACATTCAGGGTAACGAGGTGGAAACGATGCGCGTCACGCACATCGTTGACGAGAAGGGCGTGCGCGAACGTCTGGTGGCGGTCTCGGGCGAGTCGCGCGAAGTCATCCGCGACGCCAGTGGGGTACGCTGGGTGCTCGGTGAACAGCATTCGATCATGCGGGACGACGCTTTCAAGCGCGCCTTTTTTCCCAGCTTGCCGGTGGATCAGTATGACCAGGCGGAGCACTCATACCAATTGCGCATGGCCGGTAAAGCGCGCATCGCAGGGCACCAGGCCAGGCTTTTGAACGTCATTCCCAAAGACCGTTACCGCTATGGCTATTCGCTGTGGCTGGAGCAGCACACCGGCTTGCTGCTGAAATGGGAGCTACTGGATGCCGGTCAGAAACCGTTGGCCAAGCTGATGTTTACGGATCTCAGGCTCGGTTCCCAGGTCGATCCGAAAGACCTTGTCTCGAACGAGCAACTGCAGCGTTTCAGGACCGTCAAATCGGCTCTGCCCGCGGGCAACGCATCCGCGAAGAGGCAGCCGCGCTGGGCGCCAAACGAACTGCCGCCGGGATTTCGTCTGGCGCTGCACCGCTACACGCAGGACGCCGAGCACGGTATTTACGAACACCTGGTCTACAGCGACGGGTTCGCCGCTGTATCCGTTTACGTCGAGGCCGCGGCGGCCGCGAAATCCGGGCAGGCCGGCTTGAATCGGATGGGTACGACACATGCGTTTACGCGTGTACTGGACGACATGCTCATCACGGTCGTGGGCGATGTTCCGGCCGTCACCGTCAAGTTTATCGGTGACGCCGTCGGCCCCGCGGCTCCCTGACACCTTATCCGGCCGGCGGACCCGTGATTGAACAACAGGGCTTGATCCTGTTTGCCGACCGGAGCACGGTTCGGGTCCGGCTCGGTGCGACTTCCGGCTGTCCGGCCTGTGACGGGGGCAGGGGCTGCGGAGCAGGCATTTTCGGCCGCCTGCTGCCACGCCGGCCGACGGTTATGGACTTCGGCAACACGCTGGGCGCCAGAACGGGTCAAGCCGTGGTGGTCGGGTTGCCCGAGAGCCTTTATTTACGTCTCCTGACGCGCTTCTACCTGCTGCCCTTACTCGCGGGCCTTGGGGGAGCGGTGTTCGGACACAATATGAGTATCAAGATGCAAGCCGCAAGCGGCGTGGCTGACCTGTTGGCGCTGGCCGCGGCGCTGCTGGCCGGGTCTGCGGCCCTGATCTGGGGTCGCGAACGCGCCAGGGATTTTCCGGGCAGGGAAACCGTCCAGCTGTTGCGCGTGGTGGAGGCTCAGGACGGCCGCTCCTGCGGCCGGGCGGCGACCCGCGCTGCGGCGCAAGGCGACTGAAGCCCGGCACGCTATCGAATGCAATTTCAAAAGAGGTGATTTCATGAAAAAACCAATGTTGCTCAATGTTTTCGCAGTGCCGCTGTTGTTCATCTTCAGCGTCGTCGAGGCACGCGTCTCCGGCCTGCCCGACTTCACGGAGCTGGTCGAGGAGGCCTCGCCTGCGGTCGTCAATATACGGGTAACGCAGTTTGGTGAGCGCGCTCGCCTGGGTCAGGGCGACATGGAAAGCCCGCACAACCAGGAGGAAATTCCCGAATTCTTCCGCCGTTTCTTTGACGTCCCCGGCCGTCCCGGTGGACCCGGGGGGGGCAGGCCGGATCGCCGGGGTGCAGGCTCCGGCTTCATCTTCGAGTCGGACGGCTACATCATTACCAATCACCATGTGATCGAAGACGCCGACCAGATCATCGTGCGCTTGCCGGATCGCCGGGAATTCGAAGCCGAATTGATTGGTTCGGACCCCTTGAGCGATATCGCGCTGCTGAAGATCGATGCGCAAGGCCTCCCGACGCTGAAACTGGGCGACAGCGAAGCACTGCGGCCGGGTGAATGGGTCATCGCGATCGGTTCGCCGTTCAACTTCGATCAGTCGGTGACGGCGGGCATCGTCAGCGCCAAAGGCCGCAGCACGAGCCAGCAGCAGTATGTCCCGTTCATCCAGACCGATGTCGCCATCAACCGCGGAAACTCCGGCGGCCCGCTGTTGAACATGGACGGCAAGGTCGTGGGCATCAACTCCTGGATTCTCAGTTCGAGCGGCGGCTACATCGGCTTGTCGTTCTCCATTCCCATAGAGACCGCGCGCGCCGCGATCCAACAGCTGCGGGAGCACGGTCGCGTGCGGCGCGGACTGCTTGGCGTTCAGGTCGGTGCCGTCACCCGTGACATGGCCGAGGCCCTGAACCTGGAACGCCCGGTCGGAGCCCTGGTCAACGACGTCAACAAGGACAGTGCCGCAGAGAAAGCCGGTATCGAGCCTGGTGACGTGATCCTCGAATTTGATGGTCAGCCGATCGACTCCTGGGGCGAATTACCGCCCGCCGTCGGCGCCACGCCGCCGGGCACGGAGGTGGATCTTCTGATAAGCCGCAACGGCAAGGAAAAGAAGATTCAGGTAACGCTGGATGCGTTGCAGGAGGACGAAGACGGCAACTTGCTTGGCTCGGCCGAGGAAGCGCGGCAGAGCAACGCGCTGGGCATCGCCGTCGAATCCATAGGTGAATCCCGCAGGCAGACGCTCGGGAACCCGGACGGCGGCGTGCTGGTATCGCGCGTCGAAAGCGACGCAGCCTATCGTGCCGGCTTGCGCGGTGGTGACGTGATTCTCATGATCAACAATCAGAAGGTCGACGGCGTCGATTCTTTCACCGAAATCGTCGAAAACCTGCCGGAAGGTAAAGCCGTCGCTTTGCGCATCCTGCGCGACGGCGTAACAGGGTTCATCGCGTTTACTCCCGCGACTGAAGATTGACGGCCAATTCAGCTATAATCCTTTCTCGTGAAACAGGGCCATCCGTTTCCTCCGAAACGGGTGGCTCTTCACTGTGCAGGAAAGCCAATCCCGCGGCGGACTGATGAATCAGGATCACATACGGAATTTTTCCATCATCGCTCATGTCGATCACGGCAAGTCGACGCTGGCCGATCGCTTCATCCAGATTTGCGGCGGCTTGACCCAACGCGAGATGGCGGAGCAGGTCCTGGATTCCATGGAGCTCGAGCGCGAGCGGGGCATCACGATCAAGGCCCAGAGCGTGACGCTGGATTACCCGGCTGAAAACGGCGAAATCTATCAGCTTAACTTCATCGACACGCCGGGTCATGTCGATTTTTCCTACGAAGTTTCGCGGTCTCTGTCGGCCTGCGAAGGTGCCCTGCTGGTGGTCGATGCCGCCCAGGGCGTGGAAGCGCAGAGCGTGGCCAACTGTTACACCGCCGTCGAGCTCGGACTGGAGGTGATCCCGGTGCTGAACAAGATCGATCTGCCTTCGGCCGAACCGGAACGGGTCAAGGTGGAAATCGAAGACATCATCGGCATCGAAGCCCGCAATGCGTTGAATGTCAGTGCCAAGACCGGCGAGGGCGTGCGGGCGGTTCTCGAAATGCTGGTGCAGCGCATTCCGCCCCCATCGGGGAATCGCGATGCCCCCTTCAAGGCCCTGATTATCGACTCGTGGTTCGACAACTACCTCGGCGTGGTGTCGCTGGTTCGTGTCGTCGACGGCGCGGTGGGCAAGGGCGAGAAAATCAAGCTGATGGCTTCGGGTAACCAGCACCAGGTGGAACAGGTAGGTGTGTTCACGCCCAAGCGTAAACAAAGAGAACGCATCGAAGCGGGGGAAGTCGGCTTCCTGGTAGCAGGCATCAAGGACGTGCACGGCGCGCCCGTCGGTGACACCATCACTATGGCCAAAGACGGCGCGAGCGAAGCGCTGCCCGGTTTCAAGACCCTGCAGCCGCGCGTTTTTGCCGGTCTGTTTCCGACCGACGCCGACGATTATCCCGATTTGCGCGAGGCGCTGGACCGTTTACAACTCAACGACGCTGCGCTGCAATTCGAGCCTGAGACCTCCGAAGCGCTGGGTTTCGGCTTTCGCTGCGGGTTCCTCGGCTTGCTGCACATGGATATCGTCCAGGAGCGGCTCGAACGCGAATACGACCTCGAACTGATCACGACGGCGCCAACGGTCATTTACGAAATCGAGTTGAACAGCGGCGAAGTGATCAGCCTGGAAAACCCGGCCAGTCTGCCGGAAAGCAACAGGATTGCCGAGATTCGCGAACCGATCATCGAGGCCAATATCCTGGTGCCCCAGGATTACGTGGGAGCCGTGATCGGCTTGTGTGAAGAAAAGCGCGGTCAGCAGCAATCCATTCAGTATCTCGGGGGCCAGGTGGCTATTCGCTATGAATTACCGCTGTCGGAAGTCGTGCTGGATTTTTTCGATCGGCTGAAATCGGCCAGTCGCGGCTACGCCTCTTTCGACTACCAGTTCCTGCGTTTCGAGCCCGGCCCGTTCGTGCGGGTCGATGTACTGATCAACGGTGAGCGGGTGGATGCCTTGTCGTTGATCCTGCATCGTGAACAGGCGCAGCGCCGCGGCCGTGAGCTGGCTGCAAAGATGAAAGAATTGATCCCGCGGCAGATGTTCGACGTGGCGATCCAGTCCGCCGTCGGTTCGCAGGTGATCGCGCGGACCACGGTGAAAGCCTTGCGCAAAAACGTGACGGCGAAGTGTTACGGTGGTGATGTGACGCGCAAACGTAAACTCCTGGAAAAGCAGAAAGCCGGCAAGAAGCGCATGAAACAGGTGGGCCGGGTGGAGATTCCCCAGGAGGCTTTCCTGGCGGTATTGCAGCAGGATAACAAGAGGTCTTGACAGCCAATGAAAGCGGATTTTTCCCTGATACTCGTCTTGTTGACCGCCTTTACCGGCCTGGTCTGGCTGCTGGACAGCCTGTTCCTGCGCCGCCGCCGAATGGATCGGCAAGTCCAGCGGCAGGGGGCTCAGCCCCGCGATCCGGTAGTGATCGAGTACTCGCGGTCGCTGTTCCCGGTGCTGCTGATCGTGCTGCTGTTTCGCTCTTTTCTGTTCGAGCCGTTCAAGATTCCATCGGGGTCGATGATACCGACCTTGCTCATTGGCGATTTCATCGTCGTCAACAAGTTTGCCTACGGTCTGCGTTTGCCGGTGGTCGATACCAAAATCGTCCCGATTGGCGAGCCAGAGCGGGGTGACGTGGTTGTTTTTCGATATCCGGTCGATCCGTCCATCAACTTCATCAAGCGCCTGGTCGGTTTGCCGGGCGACACGGTGACTTACCGCAATAAGCAATTGTTCGTCAATGGCGAAGCGCTCTCCACCGAATCACTGGGCCGCTTTTCCAGCGACGACATCAAGTGCACGACGCCGCGGCCGGACGCGGTGCGCCTGCGGGAAAACCTGGGTGGCGTTGTGCACGATATCCTCATCCACGAGAACTCCCGCGGCCGGGACGGGCAGTGGCAGGTACCTCAGGGCCATTACTTCGTGATGGGTGACAATCGCGACCGCAGCAACGACAGCCGGGAATGGGGTTTCGTGCCCGCGGAAAACATGATGGGCCGGGCCGTGGGGGTCTGGCTGAATTTCGATTACACCAAGGGCTGCGGCGACTTCTCCCGTATCGGAGACGGCATTCATTAACGCTCGGCGAAATGCGCTCTCAATAGTATGGAGAGGGACCAGGCGCTATAGTAGGTAGGTCTCGAAGCCTGACGGAAGCTCGCCGGCAAGGCATGACCGGTCTGTCAGCACACTTCGGGGCACAACTTACAAGGAAGCAGGTAAACAGAAATGAACATTCCGAGACAGAATGGTTTGACCCTGGTCGGTTTTCTGCTGGTGCTCGGCCTGGTGATTTTTTTCGCCTATGCAGGGATGCGGCTGGTTCCGATGTATCTCGAGTACCACGCCCTTGGCAGCGCGATGGATGCCCTCAAGAAAGACCCTGCGGCCGCGTCCCTGGCGCCTGGCCAAATCAAGCAGCGGATCCAGACGAGCCTGTGGGTCAGTTACGCCAGCGGCAATATCGGGCCGCAGCATATCCGCATTATCCGCAAGGACGGTGTCCAGGTCAGGGTCAAGTATGAAGTGCGCAAGCCGTTTCTGGGCAACATCGACCTGGTGGGCAAATTCGACCGGACCGTGGTGCTGAGATAATCGTGTGAAGGACCAGGTCGCCGGCATCGATTACCGGTTCAATGACCCGGAATTGCTGCAAGCGGCGTTGACGCATCGCAGTGTCGGTTCTCTCAATTACGAACGCCTGGAATTTCTTGGGGACAGTGTCTTGAATGTGGTAGTTTCAGCGCGGCTGTACGAGCTTGAGCCGGGCGCGTCCGAGGGTGATTTAAGCCGCATGCGCGCGCGCCTGGTGCGTGGGTCCACGCTGGCCGAAGTCGCTTCCGGTATCGGCTTGGGAAAGCAGATACGGCTGGGGGAAGGCGAGTTGAAGTCGGGTGGCTTCCGCCGCACGTCGATTCTCGCCGACGCGTTCGAGGCCCTGTTGGGCGCGATCTATCTCGACGGGGGTTTCGACGCCTGCAAATCGGTCATCCTCGATTATTTCGACCCCCTGATCGGGGAGCTGCCCGCCGCGGAGCAGTTGAAAGACCCCAAGACCCGTCTGCAGGAATGGCTGCAGGGGCGGGGACGGCCGTTGCCGGAGTACGTTCTGTTGCGCGAAGAAGGCGCCGATCACGCAAAAAAGTTTTACGTCTCCTGCCGGATTTCCGATAACGGCACGCTGGCCGAGGCCAGTGGTGCCAGTCGTCGCAAGGCCGAGCAGGCGGCTGCCCGGAAAGCTTTGGTCATCCTGCGTGGGGACGACGGTTCATGAGCCGATCCGACCATCCGGATGATCCGTCCATCGAGCCAGGCGGCGAGGATTACCGTTGCGGTTACGTTGCGCTGGTCGGCCGTCCCAACGTCGGCAAGTCCACGCTGATGAACCGGATTCTCGGTCAGAAGCTCAGCATCGTGACGGCCAAGCCGCAAACCACGCGTCAGCGCATCGTCGGCATCAAGACGACAGAGCGCGGCCAGGTCGTGTACATCGATACGCCGGGAATCCATCGCGTGGCCCGGCGGGCGCTAAACCGCTACATGAACCGTGTCGCGCGGGCTTCGCTGCTGGACGTGGACCTGGTCGTTTTTCTGATCGAAGCCGACCACCGGACCCGCCAGGACGAGCACGTCCTGCAGGCCATGGAAACGGTCGATGTGCCCATTTTCCTGGTCATCAACAAGATCGACCAGGTCAAAGACAAATCCAGACTGTTGCGTTTCCTGGAAAAGGACGTTGACACTGAACGCTTCGCCGGGGTTTTTCTGGTCAGCGCGAAGAAGGGCGACGGCATTGGCGATCTCGAGGAGCGGGCCCTGCAGGCCTTGCCCTTTTCCAGGCCGCTTTACGACGAGGAACAATTCACCGATCGAAGCGAGCGCTTCCTGGCGGGCGAACTGGTTCGCGAACAATTGATGACGCGACTGCACCAGGAACTGCCCTACGCCCTGACCGTCGAGATCGAGGAGTTCAAACACGAAGGCGGGCTGATCCGGATTGGCGCCGTCATCTGGGTCGAGAGCAAGGGCCAGAAGCAGATCGTTATCGGCAAGGGCGGCGCGGTGTTGAAACAAGTGGGAAGCGGCGCACGCCGGGAGCTTGAAGAATTGCTCGGCGCGAAAGTTTTCCTGCGAACCTGGGTCAAAATCAGCCGCGACTGGTCGGACAGCGAGAGGGCGCTGAAGCAGTTCGGTTACGACGAGGGTTCCTGAACGTTATGCGCGTGAGCCTGGCGCCCGCTTACCTGCTGCACAGCCGCCCGTACCGGGAAACCAGCCTGCTGCTGGAAGCCTTCAGCCGCGATCATGGCCGGGTGGGGCTGGTCGCGCGCGGCGCGCGCGGCACGCGTTCGCGCTGGAAAAACATGCTACAGCCCTTACGCCCCTTGCTGCTGAGTTGGTCCCGGCAAGGCGAGCTGGGCACCTTGACGGATGCCGACCAGGTGGCGTCGCCGCCGGCGCTGGTCGCTGAACCGCTGTTTTGCGCGCTCTATGTCAACGAACTGCTGTTCCGGTTTTTGCAGCGTGCGGACCCGCATCCCGCGCTGTTCGATCATTACCGGGCACTGCTGGCGGACCTGGCGGCCGGCGCGGTCACGCAGCCGTTGCTGCGCGGCTTCGAGATGCGGCTGTTGGAAGCGGCGGGTTTCGGTTTGCAACTCGATCGCGAACACGGCAGCGGCCAGCCAATCGTTGCCGAGGGGCGCTACCTGTACTTGCCCGAGTCCGGCCCCAGGCGGCGCGACACGGAAAACGGCGATGAACTGGTTTCCGGCGCCGCGCTGCTGGCCTTGAAATCCGGCGACATTCCCGCCGAGCACTGGCGCGAGCTGAAATCCCTGATGCGCCGCCTGATCCGTTTTCATCTCGGCGGACGGGCGCTGAAATCCCAATCCTTTTTCGGCTGACAGGAGCGAATATTGAAATGAACGTATTGCTGGGTGTCAACATCGATCACGTGGCCACGGTGCGCCAGGCACGCGGCACGGTCTATCCCTCGGTCATCCAGGCCGCGGCGCTGGCCGAGCATGCGGGTGCCGATTCCATCACCGTGCATTTGCGCGAAGACCGGCGGCACATCCAGGACGAAGACGTTCGCGTGTTGTGTTCGGAAAGCCAGGCGCGCATCAACCTGGAAATGGCCGTCACCCCGGAAATGCTCGCGATCGCGATTGAGCGAAAACCATCGGACGTCTGCCTGGTGCCCGAAAAACGCGAGGAACTGACCACGGAGGGCGGCCTTGATGTCGTCGGGAACCGCGCGGCGATCGCCGCGGCGGTCGACCGTCTCGCGGCGGCGGGCATCCGTGTCTCGCTGTTCATCGACCCGGACCGCGACCAACTCGAGGCGGCGCGGGAAAGCGGTGCGCCCGTGGTGGAACTCCACACAGGGTCCTATGCCGATGTTGACCCTGAAGAGCAGCCGGCCGAATTGGCGCGTCTGCACGACGCCTGTGTGTACGGTCATTCGCTCGGGTTGCAGATCAATGCCGGCCATGGCTTGCATTTGCAGAACGTGCAGGCCGTTGCCCGGCTGCCCCACATGACCGAACTGAACATCGGTCACTCGATCATCGCGCGCGCGATTTTCGTCGGGCTGCCCGCGGCCGTGCAGGAAATGAAAGAAAAAATCCGGACGAGCTAAGCCGAATATTTCCGTCGCTGGACTTGGGTCTCTTCCCGGGATATTGAAACCTGACGGGTCCGGGCTCCTCGCTTGGCGCCGTTATGTCGTCGTCACACCATCGGCTGTTTCGAGGACCTTGCAATAAGCGGCGGCGATCGAATCTGCCGCGGCGTTTTTCGAGCAAGCCAGGCTCAGCTCGCGCAAGGCGGACTCCAGCCCGGGCAGGGCGCACATGGCCGCCGTGGCGATCAGCCGGTGCATGTCCGCGGTCGCGCCGCTCCAGTCGAGTGCCGCAACGTGTCGGTCCAGCAGCGCCAGGCCGTCGCTGAGTTCTCTCGTCAGCAAGCGGTGCAGGGCGGGATCGGGGGATGACGGCGCCGACCGGCCCGCTTTTTCGGCGACGCTGCCGAGCATTGCTGCTTTCAGTTCGTGCCGCCGGACCGGTTTTTTCAGGATGTGTTGCAGGCCGAAAGCTTCCAGTCGACGCCGTGTGTGCTCCGATTCATCCGCGCTGAGAACGATAAACCGCGGCGCGGGCTGGCGAGCCCTCCATCGGTCGCGAATCGCCGCGATCGCGTCGAGGCCATGCATATCGCCCAGATGGAGATCCATGAACACCAGCTGCGGTTTGAATTCCAGGGCCACGGAGATGGCTTCGCAGCCGCTGCGGGCCTGCTTGACAGGATGCGCCGTTTGCCGCAATGCTGCGATGGTGAAACGGCGGCTGATGTCATGATCGTCGACGACCAGAACGCGCAGATTCACCGAGCGGTCGGAAGCTGCCATTTTCTTACCCCCCTGTCGAGGCACCCCTGAACGATGTCGGTACCGAAACACTTGCTCCTGCAGCACAGCATACCGCAGTCGCGGCGATTTGCCCTGAATCGCGTTCTGGCATCGCCCCGGCGGTTTCGCCGCTTTGTGGCACTGTTGTTCGCCATCGGGCTGGCGCAAGTGCCGGCTTTTGCCCCGGCGGCGGAGTGGGCGCTCGAAGCAGAGCGCATCGAATGGAACAAGGTGTCCGTTTCCGGCCTCGACTTGCGTCTCGCCGCAGACGGGGCGCTGGAACTGAAGGCGCAGGGGCTGTCCCTAGCCGGAGTCGCGCGGCAGGCGCGTGATCTGTCGCTGGTTTGCCCGCGGCTGTTGAGCGAAGTGGGGGACTTTTGCAGCGACGGCGCATGGCATGTCGAATTGCAGGGTGTTTTCTCGCAGCAGCCGTTCAGCGCATTTGAAGGCAAGATCGCGGAATTGACCGCGGGGGGTGACTCGCCGCGCCTGGTCAGCAGCGTTCGTGCCGCTGCGCTCGAGGCCCGACTGCAACTGGTCGCCGAGGGGGCGGCATGGGGAGCAAAGGTGGAATGGGCGGATCAACCGCTCAGTGCCTTGCAAGGCCTGGAAGTCATGCCCGCGCAACTCGACTGGGTCAGTGCGGGTTCTTTCAGCGGAAGTCTGGAAAGCGCCGCGCTTACCGCATCGCCCCTGGCGGCTGAGTTCCGTTTGACGATTGCCGGCCTGTCCTTCGATTCGCCCGGCGGCCGGTTCGCCGGGGGCGATCTCGATTTGTCCGCCGAAGGGTCCGTGGCGCTCGATAAGGCGGCAAAAGGACGGCTTTCCGGCGCACTGAACGCGGGTGAGTTGCTGATCGACAATTTTTATCGTGATTTTTCGACGGCTCCATTGCGCGTCGAGCTGCAGCCGTCCCTGCAGGGGTCTCAGCTGCGCATCGATAACCTTCTGCTTGCTGATGACGGTGCGTTGTCGCTGGCGGCCAATGCGAGCATGGCGATGACCGACCCGGCCGGCACGTTCGAAATGGAAATACAGGCGTTGGAACTGAAATTTCCACGAGCCTACGAGCGTTACATGGAATCGATGGCCTCGGTATGGATGTTGGACGGCCTGGGCATTACCGGCAGCGTCGCCTGGCACGGCAGCTGGCAGCCGGGCGAACTTCGCAGCGGTGATCTTGAGGTCGACGATTTGAGCATTGTCGACGTGCAGCGCGAGCGCTTCGCCGTCAGCGGTTTGACGGCCCGGATCAATCCGCAGCCAGGCGACGAAAAATCGCAGCTTGCCTGGGACGGCCTGTTGTTCGGGCGCATCAACCTCGGTTCCGGCGCGGCCGTGATCGATGCCGAGCCCGGCCGGTTCGCGCTCGCCCGGCCGCTGGAGCTCGGGGTAATGGGCGGGCGCCTGGCGCTGGAGCAGTTGGCTGTCGCGCTGCCGGGCTATAGCGGCGCCGGGCGGCAGGAGCCGAGCATGCGGCTGGAAGCGCGGCTGGATGGCTTGCAGATGGACCAGTTGACGGAGGCACTGGGCTGGCCAAAGTTCAGTGGCGAGGTCAGCGGCGTCATTCCCGGCGTGCGCTTTGAGGACGGCGTGCTGGCGCTGGAAGGCGAGGTCGAGATGCGCGTGTTCGATGGCCGTGTGCTGCTGCGAGATTTTGCAATCGAGCGGCCGTTCGGGGTGCTGCCAAGCCTGGCGGCGGAAATCGAGCTCGACGACCTGGCGCTGGAACCGCTGACCGGCGCCTTCTCCTTTGGACAAATCTCCGGGCGCCTCGACGGCTACGTGCGTGACCTGCGACTGCTGGGCTGGAAGCCGGTCGCTTTCGACGCCTGGGTCGGCACGCCGGAGCGCCAGCAGGGCGCCAGTTCGATTTCGCGGAAGGCGGTGAATCGGCTGACCACGATCGGTGGCGGCGGCGTCAGCACCGCGCTCAGCAATCCGTTGCTGCGCCTGTTCGGTTCGTTTTCCTATAGAAGGCTGGGGCTGGGCTGCCGGCTTGCCGATTACGTCTGCAGTCTGTACGGGCTGGGCGAGCAAGAAGACGGCGTGTTGATCCTCGAAGGGGCGGGCATCCCGAAAATCATGATCCGCGCCTACAACCGCCGCATCGACTGGCCGCAGCTGGTCGCCAACCTGATGGCGGTTTCTCCCGAACAGGGCGTGCGCATTGGGGATTGAGTGCAGTACGGGCAGCATTTCAGAAACGCCGGCCAGGCCACCCGAATCTTTCGCCAGAGACTTGATCCTTATGCGGCCCCGGCCCCGCCTTTGTAACCCGTAACGTTATTGGTTACAATATGGCCCATGATTCGGAGCTTCAAGCACAAGGGGCTGCAGCGATTCTTCCAAACCGGTGAGACTTCCGGAGTCCAGTCCGAGCATGCAAAGAGACTCCGATTAATTTTGGCCAGGCTGCAGGCCGCCACTGATGCAAATGACATGTATCTTCCCGGATTGTATCTGCATCAGCTGAAGGGTAAGCAGAAGGGGCGGTGGTCTGTTCGTGTGAGTGGGAATTGGCGCGTCACCTTTCGTTTCGAGCCTCCCGACGCCGTAGACATCGATTACGAGGATTATCACTGAAAATGACTATGACCATGCACAATCCGCCGCATCCTGGTGAAGTTTTACGTGACTTATGCCTGGAGCCTTTGGGCCTTACTGTTACCGATGCTGCCGCTGCGCTGGGCGTTAGCCGCAAGACGTTATCAGCCATCGTGAACGGCCGGGCCGGTATCAGCCCTGAAATGGCTCTTCGCCTGTCAATTGCGTTCAACACGTCTCCCGAGAGCTGGCTCAACCAGCAGTCTCAGTACGACCTGTGGGTTGCTCGGCAGGGGTCACCGAAAATGAAGGTTCAGAAGCTATATGCCGCATAACCAGTCCGGGCTGTCGAACGGCCGTGCCGGCTGCCGCAGTAGATCAGCGTTAAGTCCAACCGGCTGCTAATGCCGAAAAATTGATCCTGAGTTGGCTCGACGGTTTCAGGAGGCGTTATAAGCGGCCATTGAGGCCGGAAAACATGGCAAGTGACCGGTTTGCGAATCCCGGCCCGCGCACTGGCTTTCTTGACAGCCCGCTGGACGGTGCTGTTGTAGATGTGATGCCGGGCATGTTTCCCGGTGTGCGGCTCGCGGCTGAGATTCCGGGCGGGGAATACGAACTGCCAGCCGTCTTCGAATCGGGCATTGGGGGATTTCCGGTCGAGCGCGTGCGGCAGGATCACGCCACCGTGTTTGCGCCCGCGATCGTCGGCGCACAGCGCCAGCGACTGCTCCATCTGTTCACAAAGCGCCGTAACACACGAATCGGCCAGCACCGTGGTCCGGTCTTTGGCCCCTTTGCCGTCCCGCACAACGATCGATCGCCGCTCGAGGTCCACGTCCTTGATCCGCAAGCGCGTTGCCTCGCCAACCCGCAGTCCGGATCCATAAAGGAGGCGAACCAAAAGGGCGTACGGCGGCGTCAAATGAGTAAGTACCGCCCGTACTTCCGCAGCCGTCAAAACGACCGGTACCCGTTGCGGGCGCTTGGCACGGACGACCTCGTCGAGCCAGGGAAGGTCGATCTCGAGAATCTTCCGATAGAGAAAAAGCAGCGCGTTCAGTGCCTGGTTCTGCGTGGCAGGCGCACAGTGCCTGTCGACCGCCAGGTGGCTGAGAAACGCCGTCACCTCGTTCGCGCCCATGGTTTCGGGATGTCGCTTGCCATGAAAAATAATGAATCTTCGGGCCCAGTGCAGGTAAGCTTTTTCAGTCCGCAGGCGGTAATGCCTCACCCGGATAATTCGCCTCATCCTGTCCAGAAGTTTCTCGGCCATGATGCAAATCTCTGTGGAAACAGCAATATCTGGCCAGAAACCATACGGATTCGCGATAGGAAAACGCGAGCATTGCTCGTAGGAAAATCGGCTAAAGTTTATCGGAAAATGCCGCATATATGCGGTAAGAAACCCGATTGGCCAGGGAAAATCAACAACGTATGCAATAAGAAAATGCCGACAGGTGTGATAAAAGAGCAAAGTGCTTGGTTATTCGATAAAAACTCTTTTCGC
>JAVVFH010000054.1:0-16525 GCA_032250585.1 Lysobacterales bacterium | reverse complement strand
TGCCGGTGTTCGCGCCGGGTTACCTGTATGGCGCCGTGCGAGAACGCAGGGGCGGCGACCTCGACGTCGACGCGTTGCTGCAGGCTTACCTGCGCCTGTTCCGACGCCGCGGCGGAGAGCTGTTCACCTCCCACCCGGTGCAGGCGATCGAACGCCGCGGGCAGCGTTGGCGAATCTCGGCGGGCGACCAGTCGTTCGAGACGGCCTTGCTGGTCAACGCGGCGGGTGCCTGGGCCGATGCGGTGGCCGCCCTGGCCGGGCTGCCGGCGCTGGGCCTGCGGCCGCTGCGACGCACGGCGTTCACGATCGACCCACCGGCGGGTCTGTCAGTCGGCGAATGGCCGGAAATGGTCGATGTCGCAGAGGAATTCTACTTCAAGCCGGAAGCCGGCCGCATCCTGGTTTCACCCGCCGACGAGACGCCGGTCGAGCCAGGGGATGCGCAGCCCGAAGAACTGGATGTGGCGCGAGGCGTGGACCGCTTCGAGACAGCCACGGGCCTGAATATCCGGCGCGTCAATCGGAGCTGGGCCGGCCTGCGGACCTTTGCGCCGGATCGGTTGTTCGTGGTCGGCTTCGACCCGCGGGCGGAAGGTTTTTTCTGGCTGGCGGGGCAGGGCGGCTACGGCATCCAGAGTGCGCCGTCGATAGCGCAACTGACCCGTTATCTGGTGACCGGCAACCCGCTGCAAGGCGATTTTTCCGCACTGGCCGACCACGCGGAGGGACTTTCACCCCTACGGCTTATCGGCCGCGCCGGCCAAAGTCGCTGATGGGAGCACTCAAATGTCTCTATTGATACTCAACGCAAAGGAAACCCGGCGCCTGCTGCCGATCGCCGAGTGCATCGATGTTATGGAGCAGGCGATGCACGCAGCCTCGAGCCAAAGTATCCGGATTCCGCCCCGGACCCTGTTCTACCTGCAGGACGACAGTGGCTTTTTCGCCGTCATGCCCGGTGCTTCGAAGCTGATGAACAGCTACGGTGCCAAGCTGGTTGGCTACCATCCCGGCAATGCGCGCCGTAACCTGCCGGTCATCCGCGGCATCGTGGCGCTGTTCGACCATGAGACCGGTGAGCCGCAGGCCATCATCGACGGCGGCACAGTAACGAACATCCGCACGGCCGCCGCCTCCGGGCTCGCAACCCGCGTGTTGGCGCGGCCGGACGCGAAAACCTGCGGTATCCTCGGGGCCGGCGCGCTGGCGGCTGAACACGTGGACGCCATGGCGAGATCGGTGAAGTGCTGGCGGCCGACAAGCCCGGACAAGCCCGGCCGCCGCAATGACGCGCAGGTCACTGTCTATAATTCCCCGGGGATCACCGCGCAGGATCTGTATGCGGCGCAGTACGTGCTGGCGCAGGCCAGGCGCGAGGGCATCGGCAGCAGCGTGCCGTTCTGAACGCCCGCTTGCTACACTCTGGCCTGGCAGCCAATCCGCCGCACGGGCGCACCATCGTTCGAAAGGAGAAGCCGATTTGTTGAAAACTGTCCTTGGGAAGTTCGTCGACATCCGTGACGAAAACGAGCTGAGCGGTCTGTTGTGGGCTACCGCCTACGGTTTTTTCATCATGTCGGCGTACTACGTTCTGCGCGCGGTCCGCGACGAGATCTCTTCGGCGGATCGTGGTAATCTGCAATTTCTCTGGACCGCCGTGTTCCTGGTCATGCTGCTGGCCGTCCCGCTGTATTCGTGGCTGACTTCCAAAATGTCCCGCGCGGTTTTCGTACCGCTGGCGAATCGTTTTTTCATCGTCTGCCTGGTCGGCTTCTGGCTGTGCCTGGTGTTGCTGCCCGAGGCTTCGCGGCCCTGGATCGACCGTGTTTTCTATGTCTGGACCAGCGTTTTCGCGCTGTTCGTGGTTACCGTGTTCTGGGGATTTCTGGCGGACTGTTTCGATAACAGCCAGGGCCGGCGCATGTTTCCCTTCATCGCGGTTGGCAGCTCGATCGGCGGCATCGCGGGCTCCAGCGTGACCGCCGCGTTGGCCGAAATGGTGCCCACATTCTCTCTGCTGTTGATTGCTTGCGTGCCGCTGGAGATTGCGTCCTGGTGCGCGTTGGCGCTGCACCGGCGTTTTTCGACCGGCAACGTCCGCACGCAGGGGGAATCGGGGCGTGCCGTTAGCGGCAACGCCTGGTCGGGCATGAAAGCGGTGTTTTCGTCGCCTTACCTGATGGGCATCGCGGCTTTTATTTTGCTGATGACGTTCAGCTCTACCATGCTGTATTTCCAGCAAGCCAACCTGGTGGCCGAAGCGTTCGCGGACCGGGGTGTGCGGACCGCGTTCTTTGCCAAGATCGATCTGGTCGTTAGCATTCTGACCATTCTGTTCCAGGTGTACTTGACGGCGCGGATTATCCGCTGGCTGGGCGTCGGCCTGGTGCTGGCACTGGTGCCGCTGGCGGTTTCCGCCGGCTTCCTGGCCCTGGGCCTGTACCCGACGCTGGCGGTGCTGGTGGTCGTGCAGGTCGCCTATCGCGCCGGCCGCTACGGCCTGACCAAGCCGGCGCGGGAAATCCTCTGGACGGTGCTTGGCCGGGAGGCTAAATACAAGTCCAAGCCGTTCCTGGATGCGGCGGTCTATCGCGGTGGAGACCTGGTCAGCGGCTGGATTTATGCCGGTTTGGCGGCGCTCGGCCTGTCGATCGCCGCCATCGCGATACTGGCGGCGCCGGTGGCCGGCATCTGGGCACTGCTTGGCTTGCAGCTCGGCGGCCGGGAGGCGATCATGGCTCGTGTGCCGTAACGCAGCATCGGCGTCTGTGCGGAGCTCCCGTCGGGCGAGGCAAGTGGCGGCCATCTGCGGTGCTGAACTCGCTTGAATCAGAATGGCCAGAAGGAGAAACCGCATGAAATTGACACGACGAAATTTGATCCGCTTCGCGGCCGGCAGTGGCGTGGCCGCGATGGCTGCCCCCTGGGCGCTGGCGGGCGAAGAAACGGTTCAGATGACCACCATCCCCTCCAGCGGCGAGTTGCTGCCCGCTGTCGGAATCGGGACGGTTGGTTTCCGGGGCGACCCGGCTGCCGCGGAGCTCGCGCCACTGCGCGAGACGCTGGCAATCTTTTTCCAATTGGGCGGACGCCTGATCGACACTTCGCCGAACTACGGCAATTCCGAGACGGTGGTGGGTCTGTTGCTGGAAGAGCTGGAACTACTCGACCGGGCTTTTATCGCCACCAAGGTCGATCGCGAAGATCGTCAAGCCGGCATCGAGCGGATGGAAGGTTCTTTCCAGCGTCTCGGCGGACGGATCGACTTGATGCAGGTGCACAATTTCATCGGTACGCGCACGCAGATGGAAACATTGGCCGCCTGGCGTGGGGAGGGTCGCTTTCGCTACATCGGTGTGACCACGCACCGGGACAGCCAGCACCGCGACCTCGAACAGGCGATGCAGAATTACGCGCTGGATTTCATCCAGGTCAATTATTCCCTGGCCGATCGCGCGGCCGCGAAAACGGTACTGCCGATGGCGCAGGACCACGGCGTGGCGGTGCTGGTCAATCGGCCCTTCGGCAGGGGTCGACTGTTTGATACGGTTCGCGGACGGGAACTGCCGCCGTGGGCGCCCGATATCGACGCCGCAAGCTGGGGACAGGTATTTCTGAAGTACCTGATTGCGCATCCCGCGGCGACGATTCCCATCCCGGGAACGACCACGCCCCGCCACGTCCGGGACAACCTCGCGGCGATCCGCGGCCGTTTGCCCGATGCCGGGCTGCGCCGTGAAATGGAAACGTACATGGATCGATTGCATTGAACCTGAACAGGCTTGAATCGATGCGAATGCTTAAGAACTTACTGCTTTGCCTGCTGATGACCCTGCCGGCTCTCGCCGCTGCCGTTGAAACGGCGGCGGCGCCCGCTGCGGTCGAGGCGATGATCGAGCGACTGGGCTTGCGGGAGGCGGCGACGCCGTCGCGTGAGCTGCCCCGCTGGAAACCGCCGCAAAAGGTGTTGGTAAGGACCGACAGCGCAGAGTGGCTCAAGGCCCTCAGGGCCGTGGCACCCGGGGTCGAAATCGTCGCGGTAAAGTCCAGCGAAGCGGCCATTGCGGAGGCGGCAGATGCGCAGGCCCTGATCGGCTTCTGCGATCAGGAAATCTTCGCGAACGCACCGCAGCTGCACTGGGTGCAGGTCTACTCTGCCGGCGTTGAGCGCTGCGTCGCGCATCCCGGCATGCAGGCCGGCGACAAGCTGCTGACCAACGCGCAACGCATCGCCTCGCCGGCGCTGGCGGACACCGCGATTGCACTGATGATGGCGTTGACGCGCGGCCTGGATGTTTACCACAGTAATCAGTTGCAGAGGGACTGGGATCGCGAGATCGACATGGGTTCCGGCGAATTGATGGAGCTTGAAGGCCGCACGGTGCTGGTGGTCGGGCTGGGCGGCATCGGCACGCAGGCGGCCAAGCGGGCGCACGGGCTGGGTATGCGGGTGATCGCCACGCGCAACAGCCGGCGCTCAGGCCCTGATTACGTCGATTACGTCGGGCTTTCCGACGAGCTGCTGAAATTGGCGACACAGGCGGATGTGGTGATCAACACGGTGCCGCTGACTGATGATACCCGGGGGGTGTTCGACGCCGCTTTTTTCGCCGCGATGAAACCCACGGCGTATTTTGTTTCGGTGGGCCGGGGGGCGAGCACGGTGACTTCGGACCTGGTCGCCGCGCTGGAAAACGGCTCGATCGCAGGCGCGGGGCTGGATGTCACGGATCCGGAGCCACTGCCGGCCGACCACGTGCTGTGGACGCTGCCGCGGGTGTTGATCACCCCGCATACCGCCGCGCGTTCGGACAAGACCCGGGAGCGGATTTTTCTGCTGGTGCAGGAAAACCTCGGGCGCTATGTCGCCGGTGAGCCGATGTTGTCGGTTGTGGACATTGAGCGGGGTTACTAGTCCTGTCACGCGGATGAGGGCTGATAACAGCTATGGCCGGGCGCTGGCTTGGACTGAAATCCATAGCTTAGGCATGGGGTTGAAGGAAGCCCGCGGCGGGTGACATGGCTTCAATCGGGCATAAATATTGTGGCAGGCTGCTCCAGCAAGGCGCGCAGCGCCTGGATCATCGCGGCGGCGTCGTAGCCGTCCACGAAACGGTGGTCGAAGGACGAAGACAGGTTCATCATCGTTCGCACTACCACTTGGCCATCGGCGACTACCGGGCGATCCACGGCCTTGTTGACGCCGATGATGCCAACCTCCGGCTGGTTGATCACTGGTGTGCTGACGATACCGCCCAGCCGACCCAGGCTGCTGATGGTGATGGTCGAGCCGCTCAATTCTTCGCGGCTGGCGCTGTTGTCCCGGGCCGCGCCGGAAACCCGCCGGATCTCGGCCGCCAGGTCTTCCAACCCGCGGTTTTCACAGTGCTTCACGACCGGAACCTTGAGCCCATCGTCGGTCTGCGTGGCAATTCCCAGGTGCACGGCTTCGTAGCGGACGATGACGTTGTGCTCACTGTCGTAATGCGCGTTGCACTGCGGGAAGTATTTGAGTACGCGGGTCAGGGCGAGGCCCAGGAACACCAACAGTGATAACGGTGGCTGGTCGGCGGATTTTTGCGCGTTAAGGTGGTTGCGCAGGGACTCCAGCGCCGTCACGTCGACCTCTTCCACGAAGGTGAAATGCGGGATTTCGCTGGCCGATTGCGCCATGCGCTCGGCGATCTTGCGGCGCAGGCCGATGACTTTGATTTCCGTCGTTCCGGTCCGCGCCTCGGCGGCCGGCGCTGCTTTTGACGACACCGCCGGTATTTCAGGCGATGGTGCCTCGCGTCCTTCGAGGTAGGCCTCGTAATCGGCTTTCAGAATCCGGCCGCGCGGCCCGCTGCCCGGCACCTGGGTAAGATCGATGCCGGCTTTGCGTGCCTGGGCGCGGATCGATGGTGAGGTCATCACCTTGCCCGGGCCCCGGGGTTTTTCCTGGTGGGCAGTCTCAGTGGCGGACATTTCACCGGCGCCGGCTTCCTCGGCGGTGGCCGACCGGTCGCTTTCTGCCGGTTGCTCCGAAGTTTCGAACACGATCAGCGGTGTGCCGACCGTGACATTGTCGCCTTCCTCCCCGGCCAGGGAAACGACTTTGCCGCTGACCGGCGCGCTGAGTTCCACCGCGGCCTTGTCGGTGAGCATGGCGCAAATGGGGTCTTCCTCGGCAACCCGGTCGCCGACCTTGACCATCCACTCCGCGATTTCGGCCTCGACCGTTCCTTCACCCAGGTCGGGCAATTTGAAGATGTATTCGCTCATGCTGCCTCCATCACCTTGCGGATGCCTGCCGCAAGGCGTTTTTGTACCGGAAAATACTGCCACTCGAAGGCGTGCGGATAGGGGGTGTCCCAGCCGGTGACGCGCTCGATGGGCGCTTCGAGGTGCCAGAAACACTCCTCCTGCACCGTAGCCACCAACTCTGCGCCGTAGCCGCAAAAACGCGTTGCCTCGTGCGCGACCAGCGCGCGGCCCGTTTTTTCGACAGACTTGCGAATCGTTTCGACGTCCAGCGGCATCAGTGTCCGCAGGTCGATGATCTCCGCATTCACGCCGGCGAGTTTCGCCGCCGCCTGCGCCACGTGCACGATCGTGCCGTAGGTGATGATCGTCAGGTCGTCTCCTTGCTCGACGATGTCGGCCTTGCCCAGCGGCACGGTGTAATAGCCCTCGGGTACCTCGCCCCTGGGGTGCGAGGCCCAGGAGACCGACGGTTTGTCCGGGTCGCCGTCGAAGGGGCCGTTGTAAATTCGCTTGGGTTCGAAAAACACCACGGGGTCGTCCGATTCGATCGCGCTGATCAGCAGGCCCTTGGCATCGTAGGGGTTGGAAACCATCACGGTCTTGATGCCCGAGATATGCGTGAAAATACCTTCCGGGCTTTGCGAGTGGGTCTGGCCGCCACGGATTCCGCCGCCGCAGGGCGTGCGGATGGTGACCGGCGAGAAAAACTCGCCGGCGCTGCGGTAGCGAAGCCGGGAAAGTTCGCTGACGATCTGGTCGAAGCCGGGGTAGATGTAATCAGCGAACTGAATTTCAGCGACTGGTCGCAGGCCGTTGACGCCCAACCCGATTGCGACGCCGACGATGCCGCCCTCGGCGATCGGCGCATCGATGACGCGGTGCTCGCCGTATTTTTTCTGCAGCCCGTCGGTGCAGCGGAACACGCCGCCGAAATAACCGACGTCCTGGCCCAGTACGACCACGCTCGGGTCCTTTTCCATGATCACGTCGTGGGCGGAGTTGATGGCCTGGATCATGTTCATCCGGCTCATGATGATGCTCCGAAAATATCCAGCAGCTCTTGCTGTTGCCGCTTCAGATGATCGGGCATTTCGGCGAACACGTCCTCGAACATCAGGTCCACGTTCAGAAACGGTGGTTCGGTGAGGGTGCCGTAGGAAACGGCTTCTTTCCACGCCTCGGTCACCTTTGTCCGGTATTCCTGCTCCAGGGCTTCGTGCTGGTCCCCGGACCAGTGTCCCTGCTTGATCAGGTGCTGCTTCAGGCGTTCCAGCGGGTCGCCCAGCGGAAAGGCCTGCCATTCTTCCTTGGGACGGTAGCGCGACGGGTCGTCGCTGGTGGAATGTGCGCCGCCGCGGTAGGTGACCAGCTCGATCAGGGTGGGACCGCCACCGCTGCGGGCGCGGTCGGCGGCCCATTTGGTCACGGCATAGGTGGCCAGCAGGTCGTTGCCGTCAACGCGGATGCCGGGCACTCCGAGGCCGAGACCGCGCGCGGCGAAGGGTCGGCGTTCACCGCCGGCAAAACCCTGGAAGGTGGAAATCGCCCATTGGTTGTTGACGACGTTGAGTACCACGGGCGCGTTGTACACGGCCGCGAAAGTCAGCGCGTAATGGAAGTCCGCCTCGGCCGTGCTGCCGTCGCCGAGCCACGAGGAAGCCACGTGCCGCTCGCCTTTGATTGCCGCACCCATCGCCCAGCCCACCGCATGCGGATACTGGGTGGCGAGGTTACCGGAGATGGTGAATACGTTGTTTTTCCGGTTCTGATAGAAGATGGGCATCTGGCGGCCCTTGCACATGTCCCGTGTGTTGGACAGGCACTGGCACATCATCTCGACGAGTCCGGTGCCGCGCAGGATGTAAAGGCCCTGGTTACGGTAGGCGGGGAACATCATGTCTTCCGCTTCGAAGGCCATACCCTGGCCGATCGATACTGCCTCCTCGCCCAGCGACTGGATATAGAACGTGACCTTGCCCTGGCGCTGCATGCGGAGCATGCGCTCGTCGTAGGCGCGGGTCAGGGTCATGTATTTGAGCGCTTCTGTCAGCTTTTCAGCGTCGAGTTTCGGGTCCCAGGGGCCCAGCGCATTGTGATCGTCGTCCAGTACCCGGACCAGTCCCTGCGCGAGGTAGTCGAGCCTGGAAGCGCGGGTGTCGACCGCTGGACGCTTGACCGAGCCGGCCGCGGACAGTTTCAGATAACCGAAATCGGGCTCCTCGCCGGGCCTGGCGGCGGGGTGGGGAATATGCAGGTAGGGTTTTTCGCTCATGAACGACTGGTTCCTCGCTTCTCCAGTTTCAAGTTGGACTTGACGGTCCGGGGGCATCTCCGCGGATCGCGGGCTTCGGGAGAATCGCACGAACTGGACGGGCGACCGTCTTTAGAATAACGCATTTTCTCGGATGGTTGCCTGCAAAAATCATGCGCTTCAGCGCTGTGCAAGCATGTAACATGCACATAGGGATTGATATCCGGATGGAGCATGCGCGAAGTCATCCTGATCGAGGACCAGGTGATGCGCTTCGACCGCAAAAAGCTCGGCTTCGACGTGGTGAGCTTCGCGCAGGTCAAACTGACCGCCCACGCCCGCAGCTTGACGCACGTGATCCAGCGCATGTCTCGCGGCTTGTTTTCTTTATCGCAGGAGCGCATTTTGGAACGATGGAATAACCCTGCCAGCCGGGAGACTTCAACATGAGCGATTATCGTTACCCCTACAAGGAGGCTGAATTCCTGATCCGGGAGGTGATCGGATTCGACCGCCTGTGCGCGGACGCCGGTCTCGAGGAAGTGAATTCCGAGCTGGCCATGGCCATTCTCGAAGAGGCCAATCGCCTGGGCAGTGAAGTCATTGCGCCGCTCAACGTCGTCGGCGACCGTGAGGGCGCCACCCTCGGGGACGAAGGAGTGCAGGAAACGGCTGGTTTTTCAGAGGCATACCGCCAGTACGTGGAAAATGGTTGGAACTCCCTGACAGCGAGCGAACAGTACGGTGGCCAGGGGCTGCCGAAAATCATCGGAACGGCTGCCGACGAGGTCTGGCAGAGTTGCAATCTGGCCTTCTCGCTGTGCCCGCTGCTGACGCACGGCGCGATCGAGGCGCTCGAGCGGCACGGCTCCGACGAACTGAAAGACCGTTACCTGCCGAAAATGATTTCCGGCGAATGGACCGGCACGATGAACCTCACCGAACCCCAGGCCGGTTCGGACCTGGCCGCCATCAGCACGCGCGCGGTGCCCGAGGGCGATCATTACCTGCTCAGCGGACAGAAGATCTACATCACCTGGGGCGACCACCAGATGACCGATAATGTCATTCATCTGGTGCTCGCGCGCCTGCCCGACGCACCGGAAGGCAGTCGCGGCATCTCGTTGTTTCTGGTTCCGAAATTCCTGCTCGACGACCAGGGCGAGCCGGGGCAGCGCAATGACGTGTATTGCGTTTCACTGGAGCACAAGTTGGGCATCCACGCCAGCCCGACCTGCGTGATGTCTTATGGCGACAGTGACGGAGCGGTCGGTTACCTGGTCGGGGAGCCCAATCGCGGCCTGATGGCGATGTTCACGATGATGAACGACGCCCGACAGAGCGTCGGTTTGCAGGGCCTGTCGGTGGCCGAGCGCTCGTACCAGCAGGCGCTGGCCTGGGCGAAGGAGCGGTTGCAGGGCACGCGCAGTGATGGCAGCCGTTTTCCGATCATCGAGTATCCGGATGTCAGGCGCATGCTGATGCTGATGAAATCCGGCACTCAGGCGATGCGCGGCCTGGCCTACGAGGCCTCGGCGGAGATCGATCGAAGCAGGTTGGCACCCGACGCCGGCGTGCGGGCGCAGGCGGCCGCCCGGGTCGAGCTTTACACGCCCATCGTCAAGGGTTGGTTGACGGAACTGGCACAGGAGTTGACCTCCTGCGGCATCCAGATTCATGGTGGCATGGGTTACGTGGAGGAAACCGGCAGCGCCCAGCACTACCGCGACGCACGCATCACGACCATCTACGAAGGCACGACGGGTATCCAGGGCAATGATCTTGTCGGTCGCAAGATACTGGCCAACGACGGAAGCGTGCTGGCCGACCTGTTGCGCGACATCCAGCTGACGGCCGAGCAACTCGGCGGCGTCGAGACACTCGAGCCGCTCAGCCCGGGATTGCAAAAAGCCGTGGCCGAGGCGGCCGAGGCGCGCCAGTGGCTGCTGGACAATGCTTCGAAGGACCGTGCTGTTGCCGATGGCGCCGCGGTCAATTTGCTGATGCTGCTGGGCTATCTCTGCGGCGGCTGGATGATGGCCCGTGCCGCGCTCCGGGCCGCCGAAATAATCGCGGCGGACGCAGGCGACAGGGCGTTCCTGGACGCCAGGATCGTCACGACACGGTTCTATTTCGAGCACCTGCTGCCGCGTGCCGAGGCTTGCCTGTCGACCGTGCTGGCCGGCAGCGACAGCATGATGGCGATGCGCGAAGAACAGTTCTGACAATTTACCTGCTCAGAGGTTATTGAAGAGAATCAGAACGATCGACACCGGGGCCACCCAGCGCAGCAGCCAGTACCAGGCCCTGAAAAACCCGTCGCGCTGCATGTTCAGTTCGCCGCGCACGGTGGCTGGCTCGAGCCGCCAGCCCACGAACAGGGCCAGCAGCAGGCCGCCTACCGGCATCATCAGATTCGCCGTCAGGTAATCCAGAATTTCGAAATAACCGAATTCGCCGAAGCGGCCGATAAAGGCCAGCGGGCGCCATTCCGACCAGAGGTTGTAAGAGAACACCGTTCCCAGGGCGAGTACGGAAAGGGTCAGGCAGACCATGACGGCGGCGACCCAGCGCCGCATCGCAAAACGCTCTTCCCACCACGCGATCATCGGTTCCAGCACTCCGATTACCGAGGTTAGTGCGGCGAAGAACAGCAGAATGAAAAACAGTGTGCCGAACAGGTGACCGCCGGGTACGTTGCCGAAGGCGATCGGCAGACTGACGAAAATCAGGCCCGGCCCCTCCGCCGGGTCGAGGCCGTTGGCGAACACGATCGGAAAAATGGCCAGCCCGGCGACGATCGCGACCGCTGTGTCGAACAGGCAAATGAGAACCGCCGAGCGCCCGATGGAGACTTCGTTACCCAGATAGGCTCCGTATCCCATCATCAGGCCCATGGCCACTCCGATCGAGAAAAAGGCCTGGCCGACAGCGACCAGAACAACACGACCATTGATTGCGGAAAAATCGAAATCGAACATGAAATGCCAGGCGCCGGCCATGTCACCCTCGACAAAGCCGTAGCCGACCATCGCCAGCAGCAGCAGAAAAAGCAGCGGCATCATGAACTTGACGGCTCGCTCGATGCCTTTGTGCAGTCCGCGCACCAGGATCGCCGTGCAACAGATCATGAAGACCAGCAGCCAGAAAATCAGCTGTCCCGGGCTGGCGAGCAGCGTACTGAACTCTGCGCTGACCCGGGCACTGTCCTGGCCGATGAAAGTGCCCGCGCCGTTTTTGAATATGTAGGCGACGGACCAGCCGGCAATTACGGAGTAGTAGGTGCCGATCATGAACGCCGCCAGCATGCCGAACCAGCCGATCAGCGACCAGAGTCTGGAGCGGCCCTGGCGTGCGGCAATCAGCCGCATGGCGTTCGGCGGGCTTTGTTTGCCGGCGCGGCCCAGCATGATTTCCGCGATCAGAATGGGCAGCGCGACAAAAGCGACGGCCAGCAGGTAGACCAGTACGAAGGCGCCGCCGCCGTTCTGACCGGTGACGTAGGGAAACTTCCAGATGTTGCCCAGGCCGACGGCGGCGCCGACCGCAGCCATCAGGAAGGTGAAACGCGACGACCAGTTTTCGTGTTGTTTGAAGCCTGCCATCAGAGCGTTTTTACACGGTGTTTGCTCAGTGCCTGAGCACCACGGTACGCGTCCCGTTCGCGAAAACGCGGTGTTCAGCGTGCCAGCGCACCGCACGGTTCAGCACCACGCTTTCCACGTCCTGGCCGAGTTGCTCCAGGTCTTTGGCTTTCATGGTGTGATCCACCCGCACCACGTCCTGCTCGATGATCGGTCCTTCGTCGAGGTCCGTGGTGACGTAGTGGGCGGTCGCGCCGATCAGTTTCACACCGCGCTCGCAGGCCTGGTAATAGGGACGTGCGCCCTTGAAGCCCGGCAAAAAAGAATGGTGGATGTTGATGGCGCGGCCCGACAGCGTTTCGCAGGCGTGCGCGGAGAGAATTTGCATGTAGCGTGCCAGCACCAGCAGTTCCGAGTTGGTTTCCTCGAACAGGGCCAGTATCTGCGCCTCCTGCGCGGGCTTGTGTCCGGGTTCGATCGGAAAATAGTGGTAAGGCAGTTCATACCATTCGGCCAGGGCGCGCTGGTCTTCGTGGTTGGAAACGATGCCGGTGATTTCGATCGGCAAATGACCGTCGTACCAGCGGTGAAGCAAGTAATGCAGACAGTGGCTTTGCCGGGAAACGGCGATCAGCGTACGCATCTTCTGCTCGGCCGGAACCGCATTAAAGCGCATGCCGAACTTGCGAGCGACACGCTCCCGGTAGGACCTGACCAGCTGTTCCAGATCTTCGGCCGTCTCGGCGTCGTCCTCGAAGGTGACGCGGAGAAAGGATTTCCGTGCTTCATCATCAACGAAATGGGACATCTCGGTGATCAGGGCACCACGTTCGGCGAGGAATCCCGTCACCGCCGCGACGATACCCACCGTGTCGGTGCAGCTCGATTTCAGAACGTAGGACCTGCGATTCATTCCATCCCTCCAAATTCTCGGCTCAACTCGTCGGCATGCGGCGCGGATTCGCGCAGCAGGCTCCATAGATGCGGGGCGAGGCTGCGTTCAATCAGCAGATCGAAAACGAAGCTGCCGCCCAACGGCCGATGATAATGCACGACCACGGCGAAATGGTCCATCCGTGTGCGGGCGGTGTACTGACCCGCGTCGGGCGAGCCCCGGAAATCCAGGCCGCCAAGTTTACCCAGCAGCCAGCCCGCGCCGCCGCCGGCCAGGCGGAACATGGCGAAGCCGTCGGAGAAGTCGAGCAGCGCGGTTTCCTGCAGCTCGAGCCGCGTCGTCAGTGTATTCAGCAAAGCAGCCGGCGATCGCGTGTCGCTGATCAGCAGCCACTCACCGGGGCGCAGGCACAGCAAGGCCGGATCCTGTCCCGCTGCACCGCCCGTTCGCAGCGGCAAGTCGCAGCCGAGCCGCCGCAAACTTGCAGACAATTCTGCAGCCGGCCGCAGGCTGTGCAGCTTCAATATCGCAGTACCGGTCACTTCTTCGATGCTGATGGACTTGCTGCTGAACTGCGTTTTCGGCGAGCCGGCTTGCTGCAATGCGCTAAGCGCCTTGCTGACTGAGAGTTTATCGCTCATGCGTCAATCTCGCAGTCGTTTGTTTTCGACATCGTAAAAAACCGTTTCGGTCACCCGCAGCCGGTATCGCTGCTCCTCGTCAAACGCGGTCAGCACTTCGCCCATGTGTTCCCGACCCCTGGTCAGAACGCCAAGTGCAATGTGCCGTCCCAGGTTGGGGCTGTAGGCTGCCGAGGTAATCCAGCCGTCCGTTTTCGCCGGCGGCTGGGGGGTTTCGCCGAGGAGGAGGTGCGCGCCAGGCCGCAGGGCCTGGTCCGCTGTCAACGCTTCCAGCCCTACCAGTTGTCTGCGTTCAGCACTCGGGCTGCTGGCGCGAAACAGCGATCGCCGGCCGATGTAATCGCTGGTCTTATTCCGAGCCACCCGTCCCCAGCCAACGTCGTCCGGCGTCGACGAGCCGTCCGTGTCGGAGCCGATATGCAGGTAGCCTTTTTCGAGCCGCAAGATCATCAGCGCTTCGACCCCGTAGGGCGTGATGCCGAAGGCCTGGCCGGCAGCGAGGACGGCGCGCAGAAAAGACGCCGCCTGGCGCGCCGGCACGTTGATTTCGAAGCTCATTTCGCCGCTGAAACTGACGCGCATGATGCGTGCCGCGGTCCCGGCGACGGTCCCGGCGGCGATGGACATGTGCGGCAGGGCGGTCTTCGCGAGCTCGATGTCGGTTCCCAGCGTAGTCAGTAAGGCGCGTGATTTCGGCCCTGCAATCGTGAAATTCGCCCACTGCTCGGTCACATCGTCGACCAACACCCGCAGATCGGGCCATTGGCACTGCAGCCAGTGTTCCATCATGGCGACGATGCGCCCGATGCCAGCCGAGGTCGTATTGATCAGAAAGTGTTGCTCGCCAAGTCTTGCGAACACCCCATCGTCGATGATCACGCCGTTCTCGTTCAGCATCAGGCCGTAGCGAATGCGTCCTGTCTGCAGTGTCGGGACCTTGTTCATGTAGACCCGGTTCAGGAACTCGGCCGCGTCCGGCCCGCGCAGCTCGATTTTACCGATCGGCGAATTGTCGAAGATTCCGACATGCTGTCGCACCGCGCGAGCTTCACGGTGAATGGCTTGCTGCAGCGACTCGCCGGCGCGCGGATACGCGTCTGGCCGCTGCCAGCCATAGTCCCCGAAGCGGGCACCTGTTTCGCGGTGAACGGTATGTGCTGGAAGGTAGCGCCGGGGCGCATGGAATTCGCCGGTCGTGCGGCCGGCGATCGCGCCGAGCGTGACCGGCAGGTAGGGCGGGCGGAAGGTGGTGGTGCCCACTTCGCTCAGCGCCCGGCCGGTCAGGGCGCCCAGCACGGTGAAGGCATTCAGGTTGCCCGTTTTGCCCTGGTCGACGGACATGCCGGTGGTGGTATAGCGCTTGAAATGTTCCACCGAAACGTAGCCCTCGCGCACGGCCAGCTCCGCATCGCCGAAGGTAACGTCATGCGCCAGGTCGATCCACTGACGACGTTTTGCCGGACCCACGCGGAGCGGCCCGCTACGCAGGGTTTCGACCCCTGTTTCCGTCACTCGGGGTAAATCGATCGCCGGTGCGGCGCGTCCAAATTCGCTGCAGAGTTTCTGTGCGGCGCGCAGCGATTCTCCGAGGGTTTCGGCCAGGCCGGGCGTCCCGCGGGCGGCCCCGGCCACCGCGAAGCCGGGCGGCAGGCGTCCCGGCAGAAAGCTCTGCGAAGTCGCGTCGAAAACCAAGTCACCGCGCGCCTGTGCCAAAAGCTGCAGGCGGGGCGACCAGCCGCCCGAGACCGCGAGCAGGTCGCAGCGGCGCCGTCCGAGCGCGGACCCGTCGAGCGACTCGATGGAAACCTCGCGCAGGCCGCGCGTTCCGCGCGTGTCGATGATCCGCGCGCCGGTCAGCAGTTCGATGTCCAGCTCGTCCAGGCGCCGGCAGATCGCGTCATCGACCTGCTCGCGACAGTCGATGACGGCGACGACCGGGATCCGCTCGGCCGCGAGGTCAAATACGGTCTGGTAGGCGATGTCGTTGTTGGTCGTTAGCGTTATCCGCCGGCCGGGGATCACCGCGAAACGGTTCAGGTAGTGGCGTACCGCGCCGGCCAGCATCACACCGGGGCGGTCGTTGTTCGGAAAGATCAGGCCCTGCTCGATGGCGCCGGTGGCCAGCAGGATTTGGCGCGGGCGGACCGTCCACAGGCATTCCCGCCAGGCCGTTTCCCGGCCGGTTTGCAGCAGCGCGGTGACCTGGTGGTCGTAATGCGCGGTCACCACGGTTCGCGGCAGCAAAATCACGCCGGGCAAGCTGTCGAGTTCCGCCACGACCTGCGCCACCCACGCGGTTGCCGGTCGTTCGTCGAGGCGGATTCGCTCCGCGTTCAGGCCGCCGCCAAAGACTTCGCCCTGGTCGGCCAGGATTACGCGGAGCCCGGCCCGGCCGGCGGCGAGCGCCGCGACCAGGCCGGCCGGGCCGCCGCCACAGATCAGCAGGTCACAGTGTGCGTTGACCTGTTCGTAGCGATCGGGATCCGGGGCAGTCAGCGGTCGGCCGAGGCCCGCCGCCCTGCGGATGAAGCCCTCCCAGGCGTGCCAGTGCGGCCACTTGAAGGTCTTGTTGTAAAACCCTGCAGGCCAGAGAGGATGCGTGTAATCGAGCAGCCGGCCGACATCGAAATTCACCGACGGCCAGCCCTGTTGGCTGCGCGCGACCAGTCCGTCGCGCAGTGGAACGACCGGCGCCCGGCAGTTGGGGACGCGGGCAGCGCCGCTGCCGATTTCGACCAGGGCGCAGGGTTCCTCCTCGCCGGCGCTGAAAATGCCCCGCGGGCGATGGTACTTGAAGCTGCGTGCGACCACGCGGACGCCGTTGGCCAGTAGCGCTGAGGCCAGCGTATCGCCTGCGTAACCGCTCAGATCGAGGCCGTCGAAGCGGAATCCCAGCGGACGGTCGCGG
>JAVVFH010000053.1:0-16610 GCA_032250585.1 Lysobacterales bacterium | reverse complement strand
CCCGATGGCCTGTTGCTTCTCCGGTTACAACCAGCTGTTCGCGCGCGGCCAGACCTTCACCTACAGCCTCGACGACGTCGGCCGCTATTACCGCGACTACGTGATCCTGATGGACCACTGGGACCGGGTGCTGCCGGGACGCGTGCACCGGGTGCAGTACGAGGACATGGTGGCGGACACCGAGCAGCAGATTCGCGACCTGCTGGCTTATTGCGGCCTCGGGTTCGAAGAACAATGCCTGCGGTTTTACGAAACGAAGCGGGCCATCCGCACACCGAGCGCCGAACAGGTACGCCAACCCATCTATACGCAAGGCCTGGAGCAGTGGCGGCACTATGAAAAACACCTCGAGCCGCTGAAAAAAGCCCTCGGCCCGGTGCTGAAGCGCTACCCGATCGACTGATCAGATCAGCTTTCGCTACGCCGCTGGCCTCCCGGCAGGAGCTCCGTGGCGGCAAAGACGTGCCGGGGCGAGGGTGCGTCAGTGATTCTTATAAACCACGCCGCCTTTCATCACAAAATCCACGTCCTCCAGTTCACTGACGTCCTGCAGCGGGTCACCGTCGACGGCGATGATGTCGGCGTAGTAGCCCGGCTCGATGCGCCCCACCCGGTCCTGCCAGCCCAACAGTTCCGCGGAACTGACGGTGGCGGCCCGGATTGCCTGCTCCGGCGTCATGCCAAAACGCACCATGCGTGCGAACTGCTTGCCGTTGTCGCCGTGCGGATAGACGCCCGAGTCGGTTGCGTACACCAGCTTGGCGCCGGCTTCCGCGGCCATCGCGAAACTCTCGCGCTGGCGCACGCCCACCGCGCGCTCCTTGTCGATGTTTTCCTGCGGCACGCCGTTGGCCTCGCCTTCAGCCAGCGTGTACTCGGTGTTGTAGATGTCGAGCGCCAGCCAGGTGCCCCGCGCTTTGGCCATTTTCACGGCCTCCTCGTCCAGGAAGCTGACGTGTTCGACCGAATCCACGCCGGCCTCGATCGCGCGCTTGATGCCTTCGGTGCCATGGGCGTGCGCCGCCACTTTCCGCCCGTGCATGTGAGCCTCATCGACGATGGCCTTCATTTCCTCGAGCGTGTACTGGGTCTGGCCCACTTTGGTGCCCTTCGAGAACACGCCTCCGGTGGCGCAGAACTTGATCAGGTCGACGCCATACTTGACGTTTCGGCGCACCGCGGCACGCGCCGCCCAGGGACCGTCGGCCACGCCGTCGGCCCGTTCCTCGAAAGCGTGATGCAGCGAGTTGCTGTCGCAGTGGCCACCGGTAATGCCCAGCGCCGGTCCCGACGCGGCCAGGCGCGGACCCGGAACCTCGCCGTCGGCAATTGAATCGCGCAGGGCCGTGTCCTGGAAGTCCGGGGCGCCCACGTTGCGCACCGTCGTGAACCCCGCCATCAGCGTGCGTTCGGCATGCACCACGCCACCGATCACCGCGCGGTGCGGCGACAGGAAATAGTCGTTGAAATAGTACCTGTCGACATGGCCGGTCAAGTGGGTGTGCATGTCCATCAGGCCGGGCAGCACGAAAGACTCCGACAGGTCGATCACGGCCGCGTTCGCGGGGATGTCCACCTCGCCGTTCTCGACGGCGACGATCCGCTCGCCTTCGATCACGATCACCGCGTTGCGGACGACCCGTCCGCTGGCGGGGTCGAGCAGCCGGCCGGCCTTGATGAAGCTGCGCTCAGGAGCGGACACTTCCTCATCGGCGCCGGCGTTGAATGGGGTGGCCAGCAAGGCAGCGGCGGTCAGGATCGTCAGCACGGGGGTTTTCATGGGCTTTCCTCGTCAGGGCCCGTTCAAGGGCGACAATTTCTGCAGGGGTTGATCAGGGAGAGAGAGTAATGCACTGCAGCGATAAAAAACAGCCTTAGCCTTCCGCTGAGGCCGGCCGCCAAATTCGAGTGCGGCACGACGGCGCACTTTAATGATATGTGACAACAAAACTGTCATGTGATAATGGTATTATTCGTTTAAATCATAACAGTGGAGTACGGATCATGATCACCTCGCCCCCCTCAGCGGATCGGCTGCCTCTCACGGCTGACCATTACCAATTGGGAAGCAAACCCGCAGCGCTGATTCCAGGTCGGTTTGGCGTGATTTATGAGCCGTTCCCGCGGGTCGTCCCCTGGACCGAACTGCTTCGCAATGGCACGCCTATCTCCGCCGACCAATTCCAGGCCCTCCTCTACGCCCAGGAGTAAGCTCGCGACCACCCTATCCGATCAGCGGCTGCTTTCCGGCGCCACCCAGCCCGAACATTGCACCGGGCGGGACACGGGTGCCGGCGCAACTTTATAATCCCGTCATGGCCGCTTCGCCCGACCCATCCGGCTGGAACATCCTGCCACCGGCAACCGTGCCCGCCGAAAAGCGGCTGGAACACCTGCGTCACTGCAGTGATTTCGCCTCCGACCTGCTCGCGCGCCATCCCGACTGGCGCGACGACCTGGACGAATTCCATCCGCCGACGGCTGCGATGCTGACCACACAGATCGACGGGCAGGGCTTGGAGCGCGGCCTGCGCCTTTATCGCAACCGCACGATGCTGCGCATCATCTGGCGCGACCTCTGCGGCCTGGCGACCCTGGGCGAGACCTTCACCAGCCTGACCCAGCTCGCGGAACTCTGCCTGCAGGCGGCCATCGACGAACACGGTGCGCGTTTGCAGGAAAAATACGGCAGGCCGTGTGACGAGGACGGCGCGGAACAAAAACTTTTCGTGATCGGCCTGGGCAAGTTCGGCGGCGCGGAACTCAACCTGTCCTCCGACATCGATGTGATGTTCTGCTATCCCCGGCGCGGCAGTTGCGACGGACCCCGGGAACTGGAGAACGACCGGTTTTTCACCCGCCTCGCCCGCCGCGTGATCGCCAGTCTGTCGGACCTGACCGAGGACGGTTTCTGTTTCCGCGTGGACGCGCGGTTGAGGCCTTTCGGCGACTCCGGCCCGCTGACATCCAGCATGGCGGCCCTGGAGCAGTATTACCAGCGCGAGGGCCGCGACTGGGAGCGCTACGCCCTGGTAAAGGCACGCCCCGTAGCCGGCGATCTGCAAGCGGGCAAAAAGCTGATGGAGAACCTCCGGCCCTTCGTGTACCGCCGCTACATCGACTACGGCGCGGTCGAGGCGCTGCAGGAAATGCACGCCAACGTAGTCGAAGACGCCCGCCGCAAGGACCGCGAAGACGACATCAAGCGCGGGCCGGGCGGCATTCGCGAGATCGAGTTTCTGACCCAGTGCTTCCAGATTCTTCGCGGGGGCCGGGAAACCGGCCTGCAAACGACGTCGCTGGACGAGGCTTTGTGCGAGATCGAGCGGCTGGGCTTGCTGAGCGGAGACACGGTTACCGAAATTCGCCACGATTATGTGTTTCTGCGACTGCTGGAAAACCGGATCCAGGCGCAACGCGATCAGCAGACACATCGCATACCGCCGGGGGAGGACCGCGAACGCATCGCCCGCGCGATGTATGAGCGCGACACGGAGGGACTCGAGCGGAGCGTGGCCCGGACCCGCAAACGTGTCAGTAAGCGCTTCCACGATATCTTCCCGTCGCGCCCCCCGGAATCTTCGGACGCACGGTGGGTAGAGGAATGGCGCCGGCTGCAGGCCGACCGGCAGGGCACGGAACCGCCTGACGTGCCGCAGGGCGAGGCCTTGGCGAATTTCCTGCGGCGCCTCGACCGGGTGGCGCTCAGCCAGCGCGGCCGACGCCGCCTCGACCGCTTCATGCCCGAATTGCTGGAGCGCCTGGACCGCATGACGCTGGCCGACGAAACGGTCGATCGCGCGTTCGACCTGGTGCTGGCTGTTTGCCGACGCAGCGCTTACCTGGCGCTGCTGATTCAACACGCGCCGGCGCTGGACCGCATGTTGAAACTGTTCGATCGCAGCCCGTGGATCAGCGAGCAGGCCATCCGTTTCCCGGCGCTGCTCGACGAACTGATCGATCCGTCGCTCGGGCGACGGGTGCCGGCTATGGACGAGTTGTCCGCGAATGTGCAGCGGCTGCTGGCCGCCGCCCAGGGTACCGAAGCGGTCCTCGAGGGCTTGAATTACCTGCGCCTGGCCAGCGCCCTGTCCATTTCGGTGGGCCACCTCCAGGGCAGTCTCAGCAGCGAGGAAGCCCAGCAGGGTCTTTCGAACCTGGCCGTCGCCGTGCTGCGCGGCGTACTGGTCGTCGCCGGGCGCGAGATCGAAGAGCGCCACGGAGGTTTTCCAGACCCGGAACCGGCCGCCGAAAATGACCGGCGGCACGACGGATCGCTGGCGATCATCGGTTACGGGACGCTCGGTGCACGTGAGCTGGGCTACCGCTCCGATCTGGACATCGTGTTCCTGTTCGAAACCCGGGGTGAACGTTCCGACGGGGCCCGGCCGTTGCCGCCAGAGCGCTATTACGCACGCCTCGCGCAGCGCGTACTCAGTTTTTTGACAATCATGACACCGTCCGGACGCCTCTATGAAGTGGACACGCGCCTGAGGCCCAACGGCCGCGCCGGCGCCCTGGTGAGCAGCATCAAGGCGTTTCACGAATATCAGCTAAAGGAAGCCTGGACCTGGGAGTTGCAGGCACTGACCCGCGCGCGCTTCGTCGCCGGTAATCGCCGCATCGAGGCCCAATTCAAACGCATCCGCCAGGACGTGCTGTGCCGCGAGCGCGATGCGACGAAACTCGTGTCGGATTTGTTCGACATGCGTCACAGGATGAGCCGGGAGCATGAGGCCGACCCGTCCGGCGAACGCCATCACTCGCCCAAACAGCAGCCGGGCGGTCTGATCGACATCGAATTCATCGCCCAGCTGGGCGTGCTCCTGTCGGCACGGGCCTTTCCGCGGGTGCTGCAGGCGACCGGCACGCTGGAGCAGTTGCGGGAACTCGACGCGATCGGCTGGCTGCGCAGTGATGAGGCCGCAGTCCTTGAACGAACCTTGCGGGCGCTGCAGGAAAGCCGGATGATGGCGGCCTTGCTTGAAGAGCCGCAACAGCCGGTGGACAGCAGTGAGGCGGCCCGCTTTTTCGAGCAGCGTTTCGGCGATTCGCCGCGCTGAGCCGGCATCTGCCGTGGTGGCTGCCGACAGCGGCTCCGCCAACATAATTCTGACAATCAAGCCGGGCTCTGCCGTAAAATACGCGGACCGACTGCAAACCGGATCGACAGGATCAGGGAGAACGCAAAGTGACTCATCCCACCGACGCAACCGATTCCAGCCTGGAAAGCGCGAGTACTCAGCGCGAATACGAGGTCCATCGCGAAGACCTTCCGCTTTCCTGTCCCACCCCGGGGCAGCGGCTCTGGAATTCGCATCCGCGGGTCTATCTGCCCATCGAAGAAACCGGCACCGCCCTTTGCCCCTATTGCAGCGCCCGCTACCGGCTCGTCGACTGACCCGGGCCGGGTGAGCCGTGCATATCGTGCAGGCTCTGGCCTCGCTCAACCTGGGCGGCTCTGAGTTGGTGGCGGTCGAGCTCGCTGAGTTTGCGGCTTCGCAGGGCAACCGCGTCAGCGTGATCGCCGCCGGCGGCCCGCTGACGGCACGCGTAGAAGCCTGCGGCGCGCAGCATCTGGACTGGCCCATAGGACGCAAGCGCCTGCGCACGCTGTCATATGTGAAACGGCTGCGCGAATGGGTGCGCAGCGAACACCCCGATGTGCTGCACATTCACTCGCGCCTGCCAGCGTGGATCTGTCGGCTGGCTTTACGACCGCTCGAACCCGGTGAACGGCCCGCCGTCGTAACCAGTGTGCACGGTCACTATTCCGTGAGCCGCTATAGCGCAGTCATGACCGGCGGCGACCGGGTCATCGCGGTCTCCGATCACATCCGCGAATACACACGGCACAACTACCCGCAAACCGACCCTCACCGGCTGATTACGGTTCACGGCGGCGTCAGCCACGAGGCCTTCCCTTACGGCTATAAGCCCTCGGCCGCCTGGTTCGAGTCCGCCTACCGGGAATTCCCTGAACTGCAAGACCGCCGGTGGGTGTGCCTGCCCGGCCGATTGTCGCGCTACAAAGGACACGCGGACTTCATCGAACTCGTCTGGCGGCTCGCGCGGACGATACCCGATATCCACGGCGTCGTCATCGGCACCGCGAAACCCGGTTCGCGCTACCGCGACGAACTCGCAGGGCTGGCCGAGCGCTACGGCGTTCTGGACCGCATTACGTTCACCGGCGCGCGCCTCGACATCCGCAACTGGCTGGCCGCCGCCGAGATCGTCTACAGCCTGTGCAGCGACCCGCCGGAGGCCTTTGGCCGCACGGTGCCCGAAGCGCTGCACCTCGGCGTGCCGGTCATCGGCTGGAATCACGGCGGTGTGCAGGAGATTCTCGCCCGCATTTATCCGCAGGGCGCGGTCGCGCCCGGCGACCGCAGCGCGCTGCTCGCCCGCAGCCTGGCATTCCTGGCGAAGCCACCGCCTGTGCCGCGCAGCGACGCGTTCGGACTGCGCGAATCCATGCGCAAAACCTTCGCCGTTTACCAGGCCGCACTGGCGGACAAGCAGCCATGAAACTGTTCATCCGCAGACTCGAGAGCGACTGGCCCAGTTGGCTGGCGGTCGCATTCATTGCGTTGCTGCCCTTTGGGCGGCTGGCTGAAATCCCGTTGTCGACTTTCGCCGTAGCGCTTGCCTTCCTGGCACACTCCGTCGACAGGCGCCGCCAGATCCGCTGCGCCGCGCGCTTCGTGTTGCCGCTTTTTCTCTGCTATTGGCTGCCGATGGCGCTGTCGGCCTTCGACTCGATGGACCCCGGCAAGAGCTGGCTGCAGAGCGTCGCCGCCCTGCGTTACCTGGCCGCGGCGCTGGCCCTCTCGGTCCTGCTGCAACCACCGTCGGCCCGCGAGCGGGTATTGCGGTGGACAGCCTGGCTGCTGCTGTTCTGGGCCGTGGACGGCTTCATACAGCTGTGGTTCGGTCGCGACCTGTTCGGCATCGCCATGCACCCCGACCGGCTGAACGCGCTGTTCGTCGACAAGTACCAGTTTTTCGGGCCGACGCTGGCCATGCTCTCGCCGCTGGTGCTCGAGCACGCCCGCCGGCAGTGGCGGCCCTGGGCCTGGGCCGCTTCCTTCGCTTTGATCCTCGGCGCGGTGCTGATCGCCGGCATGCGGGCCGGGTGGCTTACGATGGTCATCGTGCTGGCGACCTACATGGCCCTGATGCTGAAACGGGAAAACCGCGAGTTGCGCCGCACGATCCTGACCATTCCGGTACTGGCGATGCTGGTTCTCGCTGCGAGCTATTTCGCCTCGCCGCTGTTCCAGGAACGCATCGACGCTACCCAGGCCTTCGCCACCGGCGCCGGAACGGCGCTGGACCGGTCGTCGATGGAGCGCATACCGATCTTTCGCGCCGCCTTGAAAATGTACCGCGAGCACCCGGTCAACGGCGTTGGCGTACGCGCCTTCCCGGAGGCATATATGCACTACGCCGAAGCGGACGATATCCACATCCGGAAATCCGGCGGCAAATCCGGCGCGACCCACGCGCACAACGTGCTGCTGGAGTTGATGTCGGACACGGGAACCATCGGCTTGCTCGGTCTGGTGCTGGCGCTGATCTTTCTGTGGAAACACGGGGCACGCACGACGCCCGCCGAACGGCGGGACGCCTTTCCCTTCGCGCTGGCGGTGTTGCTGATTCTGTTCCCGTTCAATTCCCACTTCGCGATCTACGGCACCTACACCTCTTCACTGCTATGGTTCCTGATGGGCCTTTGGGGAGCGGCGCTGCGGCTGAACGATCGCGGGAGCGGCCCCGGTTCGGGTTAAACTTTCCGGGTTAAAGCATCGAGCGCAGGAACGCCGCGGTGATCAGCGCGATGGTCAGGGCAAAGAAAATACGGATGACGTTTTTCATGGCTTTTCTGCGTCCCCCTCAGTACCGTCACGGTACTCAGTCATAGAACGCCGGCTCGCCCTCGGGGCGGGTCTTGAAGCGGCGGTGGATCCACCAGTATTGGTCGGGAAACTTCCTCGCATGCTGTTCCGTCACTGCGCTGATCCTGCCCAGGTCTTCGACCATATCACCGCTGGGGAAATTATCCAGCGCCGGATAGAAGGTTACTGAGTAGACCCTGCGCTCGGCATCGTAGCCCGGGAACATCGGCACGACGGCGCAGCCGGTGAGTCGCACGAGGTGTTCGGTCGTTTTCAGCGTCGCGGTGCGGATTCCGAAAAACGGCACGAACACGCTGCGGGCGGCGCCAAAATCCTGGTCCGGCGCGTACCAAAGCGCACCGCCGTTCTTCAAAAAACGCGCCGCTTTGCGCAGGTCTTTTTGGTTGATCATCCCGGTGTACTTCGCGCGACTGCGGTTCTGGTACCACTCCATAACCGGGTTGCGCAACGGTCGGTACATTGCGGCGGCCGCGGGCAATACCCAGGAGGTCAAGCGCCCACCGATCTCCAGACAGGTGAAATGGGCAGTGATCAGCAATACGCCGCGGCCCCGCGATAACGGCCCCAGGACGTGCTCGGAACCCTCGATGTGACCCATTTTCCGCAATCGGTCGGACGCAGCAGACCAGGACCATGCGACTTCGAACACCATGCGTGCGAGGGAGCGGAAATGATCCCTCAACAGAACCGCACGCCGGACGGGGTTTAGCTCCGGAAAACAGCGCTCGATGTTGCGTGCCGCGATGCGGCGGCGGCGAGCCAGCAGTCGGCTGAGTAGAGCGCCAACCGGCACCGACAGGGCCACGGCCAGCCGCTGCGGCGTTTTACCCAACAGCCACAACAGGCCCACGGCCAGCCAGCCGGCCCAGTTTCGCGGGGTCAGTGGTGGGCGGGTCGCTGTGCTCATCCAGGTATTGTCCCTGCTCAGCAGCACTGAGCCAACCCGATATTCGCACGGGCGGGTTTCCTTTCTGCGCAAACTGGAGGAGCAGACGAATTGCGCAGCATGTTTTTTGTCGCCCGGATCACGAACGGACACGTGCTGTTGCGCCAGTCGATGAGTTTGCAACCGGGGATGTGGACCCCGGGTGATTGCGGGTCTTTGCGGTATGATAAGCGCCACTGTCCTGGCCGGGAGATTGATCTGAACAATGCGCAGACTCTACTCTCTCGCCCTGTACCTGTTCCTGCCGCTGGCACTCATTTACCTGGCCATTCGCAGCCTGCGCAACAGCGATTACAGGCGCCGCTGGCCGGAGCGTCTGGGTTTTTTCGAGCCACCCCCGGAAACCGGCGGCATCGTCGTTCATGCCGCATCGCTGGGCGAAGTCAATGCGGCAAACGCCCTGGTGCGCAGCCTGCTGCAGCGCTCGCCGCGCCGGCCAGTCGTGCTGACCACCTTCACACCCAGCGGTTCTGAACGCGCGCGCGCCTTGTTTTCCGGGCAACTGTTTCACGTCTACATCCCGCTGGATCTTCCCGGCGCCGTGCACCGTTTTTTCGACCGCCTGCAGCCGGAGCGAGTGATCGTCATGGAAACCGAGATCTGGCCGAACCTCTATCATGAGGCGCGCCGGCGCCGGCTGCCGCTGCTGCTGGTCAACGCCCGTATCTCGGAACGCAGCGTACGCGGCTACCGGCGGTTCCACGCGCTCGGCGCGCAGACCCTGCGGCAGCTTTCCGGCATCGGGGCCCAGACCGAAGCCGACGCCGAACGCCTGGTGCAGCTGGGCGCCGACCGCGAGATCATCACCGTAACCGGCAACCTGAAATTCGATCTTCAGCTGCCACCCAGTCTTCACGAACAGGGCCAGGCGATCCGCACGGCCTGGGGCGCGCACCGCCCGGTGCTGGTCGCAGGCAGTACCCACGAGGGTGACGAGATCGCGCTCCTGCAGGCGTTTCGCGGGTTGCTGGCGTCCTCGCCGGGGGCCTTGCTGGTGCTCGCACCACGGCACCCCGAACGCTTCGGGCGGGCGGCGCAATTGGCCCGGGCCGCCGGTTTACGCGTGTGTCTGCGCAGCGAGGGCATCAGCTGCCCGGCCACGACCCAGTGCTTCGTAGTCGATGCGATGGGCGAGTTGCTCGCTTTCTACGCGGCCGGCGATGTCGCTTTCGTCGGGGGCAGTCTCGCCCCCGTCGGCGGCCACAATGTGCTGGAGCCGGCGGCCCTGAGCAAGCCGGTCGTCGTCGGCCCCCACACCGCCAACTTCAAGGACATCACCGCCGAGCTGGTCGCTCAAAAAGCCGCGCTGCGGGTACAGGGAAAGTCTGATCTGGAGGCGGCTCTGAAGCGATTGTTTCGCGAGCCCGACCTGCGCGACCGTATGGGCCGTGCCGGCGAGCGGATCGTGCAAAGCGGCCAGGGCGCATTGCAGCGCACCCTGGACCTGCTCGACGGGGTGCTTACTCCAGCAGGTCGTTAACGACGCGGAGGTCTTCGGATTCCAGCAAGCCGGCCACGCTTTTCAAGCGCAGGTGCCGGATGATGTAGGCGTGCCGGGCCACCGAGCTGTCACGCTGTGCCTGGAATCTGCGCTGTTCGGCAATCAGCACGTCGACGATGGTGCGCGTACCCACTTCGAAGCCGGCCTGCGTGGCTTCGAGTGCACTTTCCGCTGAGATCCGGGCCTGTTCGAAGGCCTGCACTTCCTGGATGCCCGCCATCACCGCACGATAAGCGTTGCGGGTCTGACTCACGGTGGCACGCTGCACGTCATCGAGGTCCTGACCGGTGGCGTCCAGCAGGTAACGGGCCTGACGGGTCTGCGCATTGACGCGCCCGCCCTCGAACAAAGGGATGTCCAGCACGACCTGAATCTGGGAATCGTCGACCTGCAGCTTGGAGAAGAGCGGCGGCTCCTGGAGCACGAGAAGCCTTTCATTGTCGATAAACCGGTTGTAACGGGCAACGAGATCGAGAGTCGGGAAGTGTCCGGCACGCGCCAGGCGCATATTCGCGTCGGCAATGTCCGTGGCCGCCCTGCTTGACAAGACCGAGGGGTTGTTCCGCAGGGCCGTTTCAACCCAGGTTTCCACATTGATGGGGTCAGGCTCCACCAAAGGCAAAACCTCCTGCAGCGGATCGAACACCTCGAAGTATTGGCCGGTCAGTTCCCTGAGCTGTTCCTTCGCATCCGCGAGATCGTTGCGCGCGACGATGGCCCGTGCCCGCGCGTTGTCGTAGGTGGCTCTCGCTTCGAGCACATCCGTGACCGCCGTCAAACCCACTTCAAACCGCTGCTCGGCCTGTTCGAACTGGCGCTTGAACGCCTTTTCTTCCGCTTCGGCAAAAGTCACCCCGTCGGTCAGCGTCAACACCTGGAAGTAGGCTTCCGAAACCCGCAGCAGGAAATCCTGGAACGCCACCTGGTAAACGGCTTCGGCCTGGGATATCTGGCCGCGCGCGACATCGAGCTGCTCGTAATTGGCCTGCCGGTAAAGGCTTTGCCGCAAATCCACGGTATAGTTTTCCGTGTCGACATCGGAATCAACATTTACGGTGGCGAAATTGGTTTCCGTCTCGCCCCGGGTCATGGTCGCGCTGCCGCTGATCTGCGGCAGCAGATTGGCCCGGGCGATCGCTTTATTCTCGCCGGCGGACCGGCGCCGGAACTCCGCGGCCTGCAGCTGCGGATCGCTTTTCAGCGCGAGATCGTGTACGCCCACCAGGTCGACTGCGTAGAGAGCCGGCGCGACCAGCAAGCCCGCCATGACCCGGCCAATCAGCTTGACTTCAAATGACATACATAACTCCTGAAACTTCGGGTTGGCAGCGCCCCGGCACGCAACCGGCCGCCCTGGCGCGTGGCGGCAAAACCGCGATCAGAATTGGAATTCTGGTGGTGGTTCCGCGTGTATCAGCCGCGGCAGGTCCGTTTCGAACAGACTCTCCTCCTGCCACTCGCTGACGCCCAGACGGGTCAACAGCCTGGCCTCCATGGCCGGTGACTCGCCGCTGATGACGAACATTCTGCCACCGGGATTGACCCAGCCAAGAAACGCCTCCGGCACGCTTGGCACCGAACCGGTCACGACGACGACATCGTGCGCCTGCTCCGGCTGCCAGCCGCGCATGGCGTCGCCGGTGAACAGCTCTACGTTGTCGAACTGCTTGTCTTCGAGCTTGCGCGCTGCTTCGCGATGCAGGTTGTCAAAATATTCCACGCTGATCACACTCCTGGCCAGGGAGGCCAGGCAAGCGGTGATGAAGCCGCTGCCGGTGCCGATTTCAAGCACCGTTTCATCATCACCTATATTCAAAGCCTGCAGCATGCGGCCCTCGATTTTTGGCCTCATCATCACCTGGCCGCAATCCAGCGGGATCGCAATATCGGCGAACGCCAGTTTACGGCACCGCACGGGCACAAAATCTTCGCGGTGAATCGTTTCCAGCAGGTTGAGTACGCGGCCGTCCAGCACTTCCCAGGGCCGGATTTGCTGTTCCACCATATTGAATCGCGCTCGATCGAAATTCATGTTCATCGCTATGGGCTCCCGGCCCGTTGTCTCTCGTGGTGCTTCAAGCTGATACTGACGGGTTCAGCGTTCCTGTGGCGTTTCGCTGCACCGCGCCCGTCAGTACCAGGTTCAAGCACCACTGGCATGTAAACGACCAAGGTTAAGCTTTCCGGCAGCAGTCATCAAGCGAAAGAATGAGACTTCGTGACCTCCCGATTAAGTGCCATTAGTCATTGCGATTGCCGGAAGACTCCGGCTGCGTGCCCTGTCGAAGTGCACTGTCTGAGTTGGTCAAACCCGGTCGGGGCAGATAAGATGTCTACCTAGAATCACCGCAGCGAGTGAGCCCTTGGCACAAACCATTATGACACTCATCCCTGTAAGTAATCCCGGAGTATGCCGGTCATGAGTAAAGAGGCCGCAAGACACAGCCGGTTCAACGAGCTGGCCGAAGCCTACGGTACCGACCTTTACCGTTATGCCATGTGGATTTGCGGCAACGACGCACTGGCCAAGGATCTGGTGCAGGAAACGTTTCTGCGAGCCTGGAAAGCCCTTGACTCGCTGAATGATATCGGTGCCGCGAAGAGTTGGCTGATCACGATTTTGCGGCGGGAGTACGCGCGGACCTTCGAGCGCAAAGTGCCGAAGTTTACCGACGTGGATACGGTCGTGGTACCGGAAGAAACCGAGTTGGAACCGGACGACCGCACCGAGCTCAGGCAGTTGCGCCAGGGTATCCTGGGTTTGCCGGAGAAGTACCGGGAGCCTTTACTGATGCAGGTGGTACTGGGGTATAGCTGCAAGGAGATTGCCGCCGCGCTGAACATCAGCGACAGCGCCGTGATGACCCAGCTGTTCCGGGCGCGCGAGCAACTCAAAGCACAATTGCAAAAAGACGGAGTAACGGGCAATGTCCATGGACTTTTCTGAATTTCAGCGCCGCCTCGGCGCGGACCCCAGCGATCCGGCGCTGGCGAAGGAGCGTACCTCCGGCCCCGAATTTGAAGAAGCGGCCGTGGCGGCTCAGGATTTCGAGCAAGTCCTGATCAAAGCGCTTTGCATTCCTGCCCCGAATGATTTACTCGACAACCTGAAATCCATTCCGACCCGTCTGCCCGGAACCGGGCAGAAAAAACCCTGGGCGCTGGCGCTGGCCGCCAGTTTACTGATGACCGCAGGCGCGGTCGGGCTGCTCTGGAACACCGAACCGGCCTGGGATTCCGTCGATGAATACGTGGCCGATCACTATCGGCACGATGGCTACATGCTGGTAGAAATGGTCGGCTCACATAGCGGCGATGAGGCGCGCGCCTTGCTGGCCCGATTCGATGTCGGCCTGGCGGATGAATTCGCCGACGTCGTCAGCGTGGTCAAATCCTGCCCGACACCCGATGGCAAGGGGGTGCATATGGTGCTGAACACGGCAGAAGGCCCGATCACCGTCATTTACATGCCGAAGACCACGGTCAACGACCGCGAAATGCTGGAGTTCGATGAACTGCAGGCGATGCTGGTGCAACTCGATTCCGGGTCCGCCGCGATCATCGGCAACACGGTTGAGCAGGTCGCCGGTCTCTATCCGATGGTCGACCGCGCCATCAGGCCTTACACCGAAAGGTCCTGATTCAACGGATAGCCGGCGCGGCCGGCTATCCGGCTTTGAAAATCTGCTATCTTTCACAGCATGATCACTCAAATTTCCGGACGCGCGCGCGTTCTGTGGGTCGGCATACCTGCGGGATTGCTGCTGCTTCTCGCATTGACGATGTTCTGGTACAACCACGAACCGGAACCGTTCAATCCCTCAGCGACAGCCAGACTGCACGCCGAGCGACACGGTCACGATCTCGTAACCGGCTACTTCACCACGGTCAGCCTGCTGCAGGTGGTCGATGTGTTGCTCCACAAACGCGGCGGCTACCTTGCCAATGACGTGCTGCCGCCGTGGGTACTGCTCGACAACCTTCCCAACTGGGAATTTGGGGTGCTGACTCAGGTGCGTGATCTGGCGCGCGCCCTGCGAAACGACCTCAGCCGCTCGCAGACGCAGTCTACCGAAGACCTCGATCTGACCGAAGCAGACCCCCTGTTTCACTACGACAGCGCTCGCTGGATTCCGCCCGCTACCGAAGGGCGCTACCGCAAGGGCATGGCCGCACTCGAACGCTACCTGGCGCGGCTGGCCTCGCCGGCGGAACCGGGGGCACAGTTTTTCGCCCGCGCCGATAATCTCACGGACTGGTTGTCCATCGTCGAGAAGCGGCTGGGCTCATTGTCGCAGCGGCTTTCGGCCAGCGTCGGGCAAGTGCGGCTGAACACCGATCTTTCCGGCGATACACAGGCCCGGCAGGCAACCGAATCGCCGGATATGCTGATGGTCAAAACACCCTGGACCCAAATCGACGACGTATTTTACGAAGCGCGGGGAACAACCTGGGCGCTGGTGCATTTCCTGCACGCCATGGAGCTTGACTTCGACGAGGTGCTGCGCAAGAAAAACGCCCTGGTGAGTTTCCGCCAGATCATTCGCGAGTTGGAATCCACCCAGCAGCCACTGCGTGCGCCCATGGTGCTGAATGGAGACCAGTTCGGGCTGTTCGCAAATCATTCACTGGTGATGGCCAACTACATCGCGCGCGCCAACGCCGCGATCATCGACCTGAGAAAGTTGCTGCAGGAAGGCTGAGCCATATGAACCGCTGCACAGTGTCACCGGCCGCCTGGCGAGCCGTCCTAAAGGCGCCGCGGTCATCGCGGGCACCCTTCGCTTTGGGATCGGGCCGCCGCCGGCTCCTGATCGTCCTTACCTGCCTGGCGCTCGGCGCCTGTGTCACGGACCGCATCGAGGACCGGCGCTTCGGTCAGCAAATTCTCTGCCACGACGGCGATCAGACCCTGGCGGTATCCAATGCCGACAGTTTCGTGCACCTCGATCATGGCGACGCTCTCGGCCCTTGCCCGGACCCGGAGAACTGAGCTGGACCCGGCAGCGAGCGGACCTTTTATTTTCTTAACCTACTGAGGGTAAGTAAAATATTACAAATTCTCGTCAAGCTCAGCCGCTCCGATTTGTCCCCGCGCGCGCATCCGGGATACGGCCACACGGTTCAGGCTAAACCGTTTCGGGGCCGTCCATGACTTCGGTGGACATCGAGCCGCGGCCGCTTTTCTATGCGGACCACCTGCCGCCGCGAGCGCCGGAGGCGATCGATCTGGTCGTCATACACTGTACCGAACTGCCCGACCTCGAAACCGCCCGCCGCTATGGCGAGCGCGTTCACTACCCGCAATCGCAAACCGGGAACTGCGGCCACTATTACGTGGACCGCGACGGCAAAATCCAGGAATGGGTTCCGCCGTTGCGGATCGCACACCATGTGCGCGGCTTCAACGAACGCAGCATCGGCGTCGAACTGGTCAACCGCGGGCGCTACCCGAACTGGCTCGACTCCCGCCGCCAGGAGATGACCGAAGCCTATCCCGACGGGCAGATCGAAGCGCTCGCGGCCCTGTTGATGCACCTTGCCGGAAGCCTTCCGGCACTGCGCTGGATTTGCGGGCACGAACAACTCGACAACGAATGGGTCGCGGCCGCCGACCGGAAGACGTTACGGGTACGGCGCAAGCGTGATCCGGGGCCGCTGTTTCCCTGGCCTACGGTGCTCGGCGCAAGCCCCCTCGCACCGTTTCCCGGCCGCGCGCCCGGCAACTGAGCCCTCGCCGCGCTATTCGATCTCGATGCCGACCACCTGACCCTGGTGGATCAGAATGACACGACCGAGACTGCGCGAACTCTTGCGGTAGTACCAGCGCTGAACCGCGAGCTCCTCCTTTCCTCCAGCGATCCGGACCGAGGCCCTGCCGCGGTCTTTGTAGCGTGGCGGGCCGCAGCGGCTGAGCACTTCGCCAGCCGAATCGCCACTCCGGATGAGTTTCCGGCCGCAGCGGTAACTGTCGGCCTGCAGGCTGGCCGCGAAGAAAATGGCGCTGCAAAGCACGGCAGCGCAGATGGCGTATTTTGAGTTCACCGGCACAGCTTAAGCCGCAGGCAGGACACTGCGGAAGGGTCGATCATGCCCCATTTGCGTAAGCAATTTGCCCGAAAACACGCGTCCCGGCCACCTGCTGAGGGTGTTCAACAAGGTAAATTCGACCCGCGTGAGATCCGCTGCGTGATCATTCAGACGGGCGCTGATGGTAAGTTTCGGCGTCATGGGCAGCCCG
>JAVVFH010000052.1:0-16614 GCA_032250585.1 Lysobacterales bacterium | reverse complement strand
GCAGGACGTCCCGTTTTCGATCGCGGCGCGCACCGAAGACTACATGCGGCGCAACGGCCTGACGTCGATCGAGGATGTGTCCGGCACAGTTGCCTCTTTCACGGTCCAGAACCTCGGCCCCGGCCAAAGCCAGGTCGCCATCCGCGGCGCTTCGGCCGGACAGATCGTGCGTGACCAGCCCGGTGTCAAGGAACAGGTCGGTGTCTACCTCGACGAGTCGGTCATCTCACTGTCTTTGTTCACGCCGAATATCGACCTGTTCGACATGAACCGCGTGGAAGTGCTGCGCGGCCCCCAGGGAACGCTCTACGGTTCGGGTTCCCTTTCCGGCACGGTGCGGTACATCACCAACCAGCCCACGGCGGAAGCCTACAGCGCCGCGGTCGAAGCCAATGTGAACAGCGTCGACAACGGCGGCACCGGCACCCACGCCAAAGCCTATGTGAACGCGCCGCTCAGCGACAACGCCGCGCTGCGGGTGACGGCCTATTACAACGACACGCCGGGCTGGGTCGCCGCGCATCAGCCGGACGGCAGCATCCGCCAGGACGTCAACGACGGCGAGACCTACGGCGCGCGCATCGCGCTGCGATTCGAGCCGAGCGACCGGCTGACGATCACGCCGCGGCTGATCTACCAGGAGGTCGAAACCAATGGCTGGAACCGCCAGGACATCTACAACATCCTCGCCAATCCGTTCACGACGACCCGTCCGCAAGTTCAGTTGGGAGAGCACGAGCAGTTCACGCAGATCGAGGAACCGTTCAGCGACGAATTCACCCTGCTCGACCTGAACGTCGCCTATGAATTCGGCAACGGCCTGCTGGTGACGTCCATCACCTCGTACACCGATCGCGACATCCTGGTGGTGCGCGACGCCGGCGCACTGACCGGCAGCATTACCGGCGGCAGCATCGGCCTGCCCGAAGAGGTGTTTACGCTCGATTCGCCGCTCAACGACGCAACCAAGGCCGACGGCTGGACCCAGGAGTTGCGACTGGCCGGCGAAAGCGGCGCGGTCACCTGGGTCGGCGGCCTTTTTTACAGTGATTTCGACCGCCAGTACAACCAGGGTCTGCTGGTCAGCGGCTTCGAAGACCTCACCGGCATCCCCACCGCCGGCTTCATCGCCCCGAAAGACGGTCTGTTCTGGTCCGCTCTCGCCTACGATTTCGAACAGATCGCGGTCTTCGGTGAAGCCACGTGGGCCATCCGGGAGGATTTCGACCTGACCTTCGGCCTCCGTTACTACGATTTCGACGAATCGCGCGTGCAATCCTTCGACGGCATCTTCGCGGAGCCCGGGACCAATATCGGCGAAACCTCGGCCGACGGCCTCGCGCCACGGCTGATGGCCGACTGGTCACTCACCGACAACCTGTCCCTGAACGGCCAGGTCTCCAAGGGCTTCCGCCTCGGCGGCATCAACGACCCCCTCAACGTGCCGCTGTGCACCCCGCAGGATCTGGAGACCTTCGGCGGGCGTGAAAACTGGGAGGACGAGGAACTCTGGAATTACGAACTGGGCCTGAAGTCCTCGTTCATGGACGGGCGCGCCACCTTCAACATGGCCGTCTTCTACCAGGACATCAGCGACCTGCAGGCTACCGTAACGGCCGGCTCCTGCTCCTCACGCGTGGTCTTCAACGTACCCGATGCGCACAGCACCGGCGTCGAACTGGAACTGGCCGTGCAGGCCACCGAGCGTTTCGACTTTGCGCTGACCGCCAGCTTCATCGAGGCGGAACTCGATTCCACCGTGACCTCGACCGACGGCGAGGGCAACACCACGGTGGTCGGCGGCATCGAGGACGGCAACCGCCTGGCGACCGTGCCCGAAGTGCAGGGCGCCGCGGCCGCCAATTACGTCTGGCCCGTATCCAACGAATGGGATGCTTACGTGACGGGTATCGTACAGTACGTGGGCGACCGCTTCACGCAGATCGGCGACCAGGCGGAAGGCTTCGGCACCGTCAACCTGCTGGCTTTCGAGCCGAACACCATCGGTGGCCCGCTGACCCAGAGCACGTTCGTTTTCGACCCCGAACTGCCTTCGTACACGGTCGCCAATGCCCGCATCGGCCTGCGCAGCGACCGCTGGGATGTGGCCTTTTACGTCAATAACCTGACGGACGAACTGGCCTTCCTGGCGCTGGACCAGGAACGCGGCACGCTGGCCCGCGTATCCTACCTCGTGAATCAACCCAGAACCTACGGCGTGACGGCTCGCGTCAGCTTCTGAGCAAAACCGCTTCGACTCGAGCAGCCGCCCTTCGGGGCGGCTGTTTGTCAAGGGGCTGGAGTCCGTGACTCCGACCCTGATCTTGCGGTCTTACACAAGGCGGCGCACGCCTACCAGGCCCAGGCCCAGTGTCAGCAGCAACAGGATCGCCAGGCCGTAGTGGCTCAGTGTCGGAATGCCTTCGAAGAACACCGTATTGGTGATCAGACAGCTGTCACCGCCCTGAGCTGCGCTGATTTCGAGGTCATTGCAACCGTTGTCAACTTCCACGCCGCTCGAAAACACCATTTCAAGGACCCAACAGCGCGTGCTCGGATACTGCGGCGCCACCTGGGCGAAAAAGGTCTCGGACCCCTCCCCCTCGAATACCTCGGCCAGGCCGATCGGCTCATCGCAGAACAATCTCAGTGAGTAGCGTGTGTCGGCTTCTTCAGCACCGGCGCCATCTATCACCAGGAGTTTTTCGATCTTGATATCCACCAAATCGGGTTCGTTGACGATGAGGCAAACGAACTGACCGGAAACGACCTCATCGAAGTGACATCCTTCGAGGTCGTCCGAAACCAGCCCTGTTCCGGTGGTCGCACCCGCCGTATAAGTCGGTGAGTACCCTGACGGCAGGACTTCGACGATGTCGCAATTCAACTCACCTTCTTCGAACGTAGTGACGATGAACTCCACCTCATTGCTCTCATTAATGTTCGCGCTTTGCGTCAACGGCAATCCGGTGCTGCAGCTGAGCGTGACCTCGACATCCATCGGGTTGCCGTCAGTGAAGTCCTTGATCACACGGAACGATGCCCGATCCGACGGGTTCTCCAGGATATTGATGATCTCGCAACTGCCGCCCAGCGGCACATTCTCACAATCCGCCTGGTTGACCGTGTAGCCGTCCGGCACCGTCTCCGTTGCCGTGCAGGTCGTCACCTCGTCCGCTTCGGTGACCGTGAACACCGCCGGCGCCCCTTCGGCCGCGAGCAGCGGTGTGTCTTCCACCGTTCCGGAGGTGCAGGTCAAGGCCACCGATACCGCTGCGGTACTGTTCGGGCTGAAGTCCTTCTCAACGACGATCGTGTCACTGTTGAGCGTATTGGTAATCTGGCAACTCCCGCCCAGCGGTACATCTACGCAACTTGCCTGGTTCGCCGTGTAACCGCCCGGCACCGTTTCGGTCGCCGTGCAGGTTGCCCCCTCCTCGGCCTCGGTCACCGTGAACACCGCCGGCGCCCCTTCGGCCGCAAGCAGCGGTGTGTTTTCCACCGTTCCGGAGGTGCAGGTCAAGGCCACCGACACCGTTGCGGTACTGTTCGGGCTGAAGTCCTTCTCAACCACGATCGTCTCGCTGTTGAGCGTGTTGATGATCTCGCAGCCGCTACCCAGCGCCACATCCACGCAATCCAACTGGTTGCCCGTGTAGCCGGTCGGCACCGTTTCGGTCGCCGTGCAGGTCGCCCCCTCGTCCGCGCCGGTCACCGTGAACACCGCCGGTTGTGCTTCGGATGCGTTCAGCGGCGTGGTGGTCACCGTGCCTGAAGTACAGACCAGGTCTACCGGAACAGTCGCGAGGCTGTCCGGACTGAAATCCTTCTGCACCACGACCGTGTCGCTGTTCAGTGTATTGGTGATCTCGCAGCTGCCGCCCAGGGCGACATCCACGCAATCCAGCTGGTTACCCATGTAGCCGGTCGGTACGGTTTCGGTCGCCGTGCAGGTCGCCCCGGGCTCCGCGCCGGTCACCGTGAACACCGCCGGCGCCCCTTCAGCCGCGTTCAACGGCGTGGTCTCCACCGTGCCCGAGGTACAGCTCAGGGTCACCGGCACCGAGTCGGTGCTGTTGGGGATGAAGTCCTTGTTGACCACGATTGTGTCTTCGTTGAGCGTATTGATGATCTGGCAGCTGCCGCCCAGCGGCACATCCAGGCAATCCAGCTCGTTGCCCGTATAGCCGATCGGCACCGTTTCGGTCGCCGTGCAGGTCGTCTCGGGCTCCGCGCCGGTCACCGTGAACACCGCCGGCGCCCCTTCGGCCGCGTTCAACGGGGTGGTTTCCACCGTACCGGAAGTACAGCTCAGGGTCACCGGCACCGGTTCGGTGCTGTTGGGGATGAAGTCCTTGTTGACCACGATCGTGTCTTCGTTGAGCGTATTGGTGATCATGCAGGCGCCGCCCAATAACACATCGACACAGTTCGCCTGGTTAGCCGTGTAACCGTCCGGCACGGTTTCGGTCGCCGTGCAGGTCGTCCCCTCATCCGCGCCGGTCACCGTGAACACCGCAGGCGCCCCTTCGGCCGCGCTCAACGGGGTGGTCTCCACCGTGCCCGAGGTACAGCTCAGGGTCACCGGCACCGATTCGGTGCTGTTCGGGCTGAAATCCTTGTTGACCGTGATCGTGTCGCTGTCGAGCGAGTTGCTGATGGTGCAACTGCCGCCCGGCGTGACCTCCGCGCAATCCAACTGGTTGGCCGTAAAGCCTTCCGGCACCGTTTCGGTCGCCGTGCAGGTCGCCCCTTCCTCCGCGCCCGTCACCGTGAACACCGCCGGCGCCCCCTCGGCCGCGTCCAGCGGCGTGGTGGTCACCGTACCCGAGGTACAGCTCAGCTCCACCGGCACCGTTTCGGTGCTGTCGGGGATGAAATCCTTGTTGACGACGATCGTCTCGCTGTTGACCGTGTTGGTAATCTCGCAACTGCCGCCCAACGGCACGTTCACACAGTCGGATTGATTGGCCGTGTAGCCGTCCGGCACCGTTTCGGTTGCCGTACAGGTCGCCTCGGGCTCCGCGCCCGTCACCGTGAACACCGCCGGCAGCGACTCGGATGCGTCCAGCGGCGTGGTCGTCACCGTACCCGAGGTACAGCTCAGCTCCACCGGCACCGTTTCGGTACTGTTGGGGATGAAATCCTTGTTGACCACGATCGTCTCGCTGTTGAGCGTGTTGGTGATCTCGCAGCTGCCGCCCAGCGCGACATCCTGGCAATCCAACTGGTTGGCCGTGTAGCCCTCCGGCACCGTTTCGGTCGCCGTGCAGGTCGCCCCCTCGTCAGCCCCAGTCACCGTGAATACCGCCGGCAGCGCCTCGGATGCGCTCAGTGGCGTGGTGGTCACCGTGCCTGAAGTACAGACCAGGTCCACCGGCACAGTCGCGAGGCTGTCCGGGCTGAAATCCTTCTGCACCACGACCGTGTCGCTGTTCAGCGTGTTGCTGATCTCGCAGCTGCCGCCCAGCGGCACGTTCACGCAATCCGTTTGATTGGCCGTGTAGCCCTCCGGCACCGTTTCGGTCGCCGTGCAGGTCGCCCCCGGCTCCGCGCCGGTCACCGTGAACACCGCCGGCAGCGCCTCGGATGCGTTCAGCGGCGTGGTCTCCACCGTGCCCGAGGTACAGCTCAGGGTCACAGGCACCGATTCGGTGCTGTTGGGGATGAAGTCCTTGTTGACCACGATCGTATCTTCGTTGAGCGTATTGGTGATCGTGCAGCTTCCGCCCAGCCCGACATCCTGGCAATTCAACTGGTTGCCCGTGTAGCCGAGCGGTACCGTTTCGGTCGCCGTGCAGGTCGCCCCCGGATTTGCGCCGGTCACCGTGAACACCGCCGGCAGCGCCTCGGATGCGTTTAGCGGCGTGGTCTCCACCGTGCCCGAGGTACAGCTCAGGGTGACGGGCACCGTTTCGGTGCTGTTGGGGATGAAATCCTTGTTGACCACGATCGTCTCGCTATTCAGCGTGTTGGTGATCTCGCAACTGCCGCCCAGCCCGACATCCTGGCAATCCAACTGGCTGCCCGTGTAGCCGAGCGGCACCGTCTCCGTTGCCGTGCAGGTCGCCCCCGGCTCCGCCCCCGTCACCGTGAACACGGCCGGTGAGGCCTCGGATGCGTTCAGCGGCGTGGTCTCCACCGTGCCCGAGGTACAGCTCAGGGTCACCGGTACCGAGTCGGTGCTGTTGGGGATGAAATCCTTGTTGACCACGATCGTGTCTTCGTTGAGCGTATTGGTGATCGTGCAGCTACCGTTCAATGCGACGCCCACACAATCCCCCTGGTTTGCCGTGTAGCCGAGCGGCACCGTCTCCGTTGCCGTGCAAGTCGCCCCCGGGTCTGCGCCGGTCACCGTGAACATCGCCGGTGAGGCCTCGGATGCGTTCAGTGGCGTGGTCGTCACGGTGCCCGAGGTACAGCTCAGGTCGACCGGCACCGAGTCGGTGCTGTTGGGGATGAAATCCTTGTTGACCGTGATGTTGGCCGGCTCGGCGCAAGGGTCGGGGACAACAAATGTGGTGTTATCGGTCGTGACAGTCGAGCCGAACGCCAATGCCCTGCCGATCAAACTCGACGAATCTCCAAACGTAATACTGAGGCCATCAGCGGTACCCCGGAAGATGTTTCCAATGAAATTGGCGTTCGCGCCAATCGTTGTTGCGCCTTCAGGCGCCCAGAAGACGTCGTTCTCACAGACGCCCTCTGCCACGACAACACTGGAATTGGCTCCAGTGGTAATCGTTCCACCCGGCCTGAAGATATAGACGCCGGTGCCGGTGAGGGTGACTGTCGTGCCGGCAGTGATGCTCATGGCCCCCGTGCTGGAATAGCAACCGGGAGGGAACTCTCCGGGCGTGCCGCCGCCGATGCTTATATCGTTCAGTGCGACGGCAGCGCCGATCGAGGTACAGTCTTGAGAAACCAGATCGGCCCGGGCCGCATTCTGGTCCGTCCCGGTAACGGCAGGACAAGGCACAACCGTTGCGCCACTCACAAACGGAGCGACCGCGGGTGCCGTGGTATAGCAAAGACCACCATCGATGGTGGTTCCGGCCGTGGTGTTGGTATAGGTCGCCGAAACAATCGCGAAGGGTTCTGTCGACCGCAAATCAGGCGCGGTCGCGGCCTGTGCCGAAGCGGAAATCAGCAATAAGGCGGCAAGCCCCAGGCCCGCCGGCAAACCGGAAGGAACCCGATTGAATCGGGTGTTTTTCCTGAAAACGCGAGGCGCAAGGTGTGTGGGCAGTCGGGTGGCGATAGTTTTGATTTTCATGAAACCATCCTTAATGAGAAGCGATCTCGGTTATCTCACGGCAAACCGGCCGTGAACGGCACAACCCGGAGACTGGCCACTTGGTCGCCGGGGCAGTTTGAAAAATGGTGGCGCAATCGTCTGTGCGTTAGCGCACATTGGAACGCCCGGCGTCTCCTGGCAGAGCGCCGTACAGGAAAGAAACGGGTGAACTTTGCGGCTGTAAAACGCCCGGCCCGAGCGACGGCCAGTTGATCTGTGTCTTGCCGGCAAACGTTGAGCGTATACTGGTGCGAGCGCCGCACCCGTCAACGGCGCGCTTCGACCAGGAGGGTGGCCAGGTGCCAACGCAAGGCTTTTCATACCGATTCAGGACGGCCGTCGCGCGCCAACCCGGCCGCAGTGTCGTCAAGGGGCTTCGCGCAAGCGATCGGGGCGCGCCCGATTTCGAACGCTTCGAGCACGAGCACCGCGAATACCTGCGCGCGCTGGAACGGGCGGGCGTGACGGTCACGCTGTTGCCTGCCCTGGAGGACTTTCCGGATTCGGTGTTCGTCGAGGACGCAGCGTTTTGCCTGCCGGACGCCACCGTGATCCTGCGGCCGGGTGCGCCGTCACGACGCGGCGAAGCGGCCATGATGGCCGCCGCGCTCGCGCCGCTGGGGCACGAAATCATTCCTTGTGAAGCGGCCGGGTTCATCGACGGCGGGGACATCCTGCTGACCGATTCCGAAATCCTCGTCGGCTTGTCGGAACGCACCAACCGGTCCGGCTTCGATTGGTTCAGGTCCGTCGTGGGCCGCCTGGGTTACGAGGCAAAGGCCGTGCGCACCCCCGACGGGGTGCTGCATTTCAAATCGGACTGCTGCGCCCTGGACAGCGATACGGTCCTTGCCACCCAAAGGCTGTCCGGCGCCGACTGCTTCAAATCCTGCCGCGTGCTCACGGTTCCCCAGGATGAGGAAGCGGCCGCCAACGCCGTTCGGGTCAATGACACCGTCTTACTCCCTGCGGGTTTCCCCGCAACCGCCAAGCTGATCGCCGGAGCGGGTTACACGGTGGAGACCGTGCCCGCCGGCCAGGCGAATCTGCTGGACGGCGGCCTGTCGTGCATGTCGCTGCGGATACCGATGGGCTAAAGAACGAGGCTGCCGCCTGGCTGCAGGTTCAGACGACGCCCTGCTCGATCATGGCATCGGCCACCCTGCGGAAGCCGGCGATGTTGGCGCCCAGCACCAGGTTGGTGGGGGCGTCGAACTCGGCGGCGGTCTCGGCACACTGTTTATGGATGTCGGCCATGATCTCCCTGAGCCTCAGGTCGACCTTTTCCAGCGGCCACTGCTGCATGCTGCTGTTCTGGGCCATCTCCAGCTGGCTGGTGGCAACGCCGCCGGCATTGGCCGCCTTGCCGGGGCCATAGGCAATCTGCGCCGCGAGAAAGCGCTCCACGGCAGCGGCGGTGGAAGGCATGTTGGCTCCCTCGCTGATGCAGGTCACGCCGTTGCCCAGCAGGGCTATCGCATCGGCCTCGGTCAGTTCGTTCTGGGTGGCGCAGGGAAAGGCCACGTCGGCCTCCAGGCGCCAGACCGCGTGGCCGTCGGCCGGGTAGTCGCTGACCGGAAAGTAGCGGGCCTCGGGGCGCTTGTCCCGGTAGGCCTTCAGCGAGACGCGCTTGACCTCTTTGAGCTCCTTGAGCAGTTCCAGGTCGATGCCGCGGGCGTCATGGATGGTGCCGCGTGAATCGGAGCAACTGACGGGGATCGCGCCGAACTCATGGAGCTTCTCGATGGTGTAGATGGCCACGTTGCCGGCACCGGAAACCAGGCAGGTCTTGCCTTCCAGGGTTTCGCCGCGGGCCTCGAGCATATCCTCGGCGAAGTAGACGGCGCCGTAGCCGGTGGCCTCCTTGCGCCCGCAGGAGCCGCCCCAATTGAGGCTCTTGCCGGTCAGCACGCCTTCATAGCGGCCGGTCAGGCGTTTGTACTGGCCGTAAAGAAAGCCGATCTCGCGGGCCCCGACGCCGATGTCACCGGCCGGTACGTCGGTGGTCGGGCCGATGTGACGATAGAGTTCGCTCATGAAGGCCTGGCAAAAGCGCATGACTTCAGTCTCCGACCGCCCTTTGGGGTCGAAATCCGACCCGCCCTTGCCGCCGCCGATGGGCAAGCCGGTCAGCGCATTCTTGAAGATCTGTTCGAAGCCCAGGAATTTGATGGTACCCCCCGTGACGCTGGGGTGAAAACGCAGGCCGCCCTTGTAGGGACCGAGTGCGGAGTTGAACTGGATACGGTAGCCTTTGTTCACCTGCACCTTGCCGGCGTCGTCGACCCAGCAGATGCGGAACATGATCTGGCGTTCGGGCTCGACGATGCGCTCGATGATGCTGTGCTCGAGGTAGTGGGGTTTGCGCTCGAAGAGCGGGCGCAGGCACTCCAGCACCTCCTCGGCGGCCTGGTAGAACTCGGTCTGCGCGGGGCTGGTCCTGCGCAGGGCCTCGAGGGTGTCGTGGACGTAGGGCATGGCGTGGTTCCTGTGCGGTGGAAACGGTTCGACCGCACTATAGGGCAATTCACGATTATGCAGCAAATGCCTTGGTGCAGGTGGGGATCAAATACCGTATCGAGAGCCCAAAAGCCCCCAACGCCGGGGCCGTTCAATGCCTTGCGAGCTGTGTTTGACCCAATTTCAAACAGCTTGCGTGGCCTGGCAACGCTCGAGGCACCGCTGCAGGTAGCCATGATCCACGGCTCCGGCGTAACTGTCGTAACGCATCACTTACTCCCTTGCTGGCAAACAAGCCCTATCTTAACGCAAATGCGACTCATTCGCACTTGATGCGATTACGCTCTGACTTCCATGATCAGGTTGAACGGGGTTTGCGTCACCACCCTGAATTTCGAGAAACCGCCCTCGCGCGCGACGCGCTCCAACTGCTTCAGCCCGGCCTGCACGCCAGCAAGCCGAACACGGCGCCGGTATCGTCCAGCGCCTGCGCGAACTCATATCCCGCGAGGAGACGGAGATGGGCCGCATCGACATCAGTGCCGCCATCCGCGATGCCTGCAAACTGGCCTTGCTCGATGCGGACGACCACGTGATCGAGGTACGGATGGTGCTCGCGAAGGATCTGCCCGAAGTCCGTGCCGACGCCATGCAAATCCGGCCAGTGGTGATCAACCTGGCACGCAACGGTATTGAAGCGCTGCGCAAGACCCCATGACGGCAGCTTGAGATTCGCAGTCTGCCCGGGCCGGAAGGCAGTGCGGAATTGCACCTGACCGACACCGGGCCGGCGCACCAGGGGTCGCGGTGTGGTTCCCGTGCTGGCCAAGCCCATCGACCTGGATCGACTCCTGGCCGACCTGGGGCGGGTCGCGGCGGATTTTGCACTGGATTCGGCGTGATACCACTAAACCGAAGACGGGGCCGAGGCGGTAACCCGGATCAAAGATCCGGCGCGGTCACGGCCTGAGCCAGGTCCGGGCGCTGACGCGCCCGCACTTGGCCTGCCGGTCGGAAACTTTCATTCAAGACTGAGCCTCTTCGCCGCATTTACCTTCTTCGCCCTCGGCTTCGCCACACTTGCCTTCTTCGTCCCCGGCTTCGCCGCACTTGGCTTCTTCGCCGCCGGCCTCACCGCATTTGCCTTCGCCACACTTGCCTTCTTCGTCCCCGGCTTCGCCGCACTTGGCCTCTTCGCCACCGGCCTCACCGCATTTGCCTTCGCCACACTTGCCTTCTTCGCCCTCGGCCTCGCCGGTGCCGGCCAGCATATAACCCCTGTCCGTGCTCGCGGGATCGGATGAATTATCCGCTGCGACGGCAAGGCCGGAAACTGCGAGCAATACAAGGATAAAAACGCTTGCAATGAATCGGTAACGAACTGTCATGACATTCATTCGATGTGACCTCCTGAAGTTTACTCCGTATAAAAGTATTGCCCGATTGGGAGCGGCGCACCGCGTGACCTTCCACAGCGCTAATTCACGCATTCGAAAGACGCTAATACAGCGAGGCCTTAAAGGTTTCGTGAAATACGCTTTAAATTGATCTGGATCAATAACTGCTTATCTGGACGCGTTCTCATTGCAGGGCTTATCGAGTTTCCCGGGTCTCGTATTGTCAAGACCGGTTTCACGACTTATGTTGCCCGGGTGTACCCGTTGGAGTTTATGGAATGTCGGCCTATCACAGATCGGACTGCGCACGGAAACTGGCGACGCTGTTGGCGTTGCTGTTGCTCAGCACGTCCGGCGCGGCTATTGAAATCGGTGAGATGGCCCCCGCATTCGAGATGAGCCGGCTTCACGGTGAACCGCTCCGCCTGGAGGACTATCGCGGCAAGAAAGTCGTTTACCTGGTTTTCTGGAACACCTGGTGCACCTACTGCGTGGACAGGGTTCCACACTACCAGCGCCTGCATCAGAAACTTGGCGACCGCCTGGAGATCATTGCCGTGAATACCACCTGGAGTGATTCAAAAGAGTCGATCACACAATTCCAGCAGCGTTTCGGCCTGGACTACCCCATCGTCATCGATGAAGGAAAAGCCATAACCGAACGCTATGACATCAAGGGTGTTCCGACCGAGTTCATTATTGGTACCGACGGTGTCGTTCGACATCGCGACGGGGTTCCCGAGTTTCTGGCCGCCCACATCCCGGACTGGTTCGCGCCCTACAGACCGGGCAGCGCACCAGCCCAAATGTGTGCGCGATGAAAAGGTTTCTTGATGACATCGAGGACCGGCAGGAGCGGCGCACCGATTCCTGCATTGCGCTGCCACTGAGCCGCCGCGAGTTCGTTTTTCGGGGCAGCAGCGCACTGGTCCTGAGTTCCGCATCCCCCGGCCTGCTTTTGGCACTGGACGATGGGCCGGACAACGCGCCGGCGGCTGCGCTTTTCTCGGCAAAACAGACACGAAACCTGGCAGCCGTGCAGACGCACCTGTTCCCCGCGACGGCCGATGCGCCCGGCGCAGACGACATCAACGCCCTGGCCTACCTGCGGTTTGTCATGAACCAGCCCGACTTCGAAACCGGCACCCGGGATTTCGTATTCCGCGGGCTGCAATCCTTGCATGAGGCGGGCATGGAACGCTTCGAACGGGAGTTTCACCGGCTCGACTTTTCGCAAAAAGAATCGCTGCTGCGCTACCTGGCGGACCGCACGCGCTGGGGACGAAACTGGCTGTCGCTGCTGCTGAAGTACATTCTCGAAGCCCTGTTGACCGACCCGGTGTACGGCGGCAACCCGGACGGCGTCGGCTGGAAATGGCTTGAACACCAAGCGGGCTTTCCGCGCCCGCCGGCCGACAAGGTCTATACCCGCCTGCGAGCTCAGGCAGCCCGGACGAATCGCCCAACACCATCGCGGAGCCTCGATGGACTATGACGTCTGCGTGATCGGCAGCGGCGCCGGCGGCGGCCCGGTGGCCTGGTCGCTCGCGCAGGCGGGCTATCGCGTCGTGGTGCTGGAAAAAGGCCCCTGGTTCACCGAGGCCGACTTCTACAAGGACGAATTGGCCTGCTGCCGCAGAACGGTCTATACCCCCGACCTGGAGGACGAATTCCACGTCATCGAGGACGGCTCGGCGGAAAAGGGCTGGAAGGCCAAACCCACCTATGATTCCGGCCGCGATTTCTGGAACGGCAATTGCGTGGGCGGGTCGACGAATTTCATGAGCGGCTTTTTTCATCGCCTCAAGCCGGAGGATTTCCGCTTGCTGTCGGAGTTCGGCCCGATCGCCGGGGCCAACATCTCCGACTGGCCGATCGCTTATGAGGATCTGGAGCCTTATTACAGCAAGGTCGAACAGGAAGTCGGGGTCTCGGGGCGGGTCATCGACCACCCCAACCAGGAGCCCCGCTCGACCGCCGACTTTCCCTTTCCGCCGACCGCGGAGCACGCGATATCGGGCTGGGTCGATCAAACCTGCCGGGAACTCGGGCTGCACCCCATCCCGGTACCGCGCGCCATATTGCCGCGCGCCGCAATGGGTCGACAGGCCTGCCAGTATTCCGGTTACTGCGGCAGTTACGGCTGCTCGAGCGGGGCCAAAAGCAGTTCCCGGGCCGCTCTGCTGGACCGGGCGCGCGCCACGGGGCGTTGCGACATTCGCGCCCATGCACAGGTCTACCGCCTGGAAAGCGACCGGCACGGACGGGTGGTGGCCGCGCGCTATTTCGACCGGGACAACCAGCCGCAGTCGGTCGACGCCCGCATCTTCATAGTGGCCTGCCAGGCGATCGAGACCGCCCGGCTGTTGCTGCTCTCAACCGGCCCGCGCCATCCGCGCGGACTGGCCAACTCCAGGGGCCAGGTCGGCCGGAACCTGGTCTTTTCCGCCGGCGGGGCGGGGACCGGGCATTTCCTTTACGGGAACATGGACAAAAACAAGGCCGCAGCGCTCAAAACCGTGGGGCCCTTCGTCAATCGTGCGCTGCAGGACTGGTATTTCATCGACGATCCGGAACTCGGCCGGATCAAGGGCGGCACCATCGAATTCCTGTTTCGCCACCCCAACCCGACCGGCCAGGCCAACCGAGTCAAGAACAGTTCCGACGGACTGCTCTGGGGCACACCGCTGCAGGACAAACTGAAGGCCCACTTCAGCGGCGCGCGCTATTTCCGCTTCGAGTCTTTTTGCGACTGGCTGCCGAATGACGATTGTTTTGTCTCGCTCGACCCCGAACTGAAAGACCGCTGGAACATGCCGGCCGCCCGCGTCCGGGTGGGTTATCACGAGCACGACCTGAAAGTGGGAAGACTTCTGACCGACAAGGGCCGCGAGGTGCTCAAAGCCATGGGCGCGGACAAAGTCACCTGGGGCCTGAGCGGTTCACCGCCGGCCAACCTGGTCGCCGGCGGCTGCCGCTTTGGCGACGATCCGGAAACCTCGGTGCTGAACGCCGACTGCCAGGCCCACGACGCGGACAATCTCTACGTCACCGACGGCAGCTTCATGCCCACCGGCGGCAGCGTGCCTTACACCTGGACCATCTACGCCAACTCATTCAGGGTCGCCGACATCATCACCGAGCGGCTGGGTGGCAAGCGCGGTTAGCGAATGGCCCCAGGGATTCCGCCGAGAAGAAAGCGGATCGCCTGGCTGATGCGTGGCCCATGAGGTCCAGGAGGTCGAGCGATTGCTGAACGTCCGCGTTGTCCAGTTGCCAGAAGCGGTTGCTTCTGTGTTCATAATCCAGCCGGATCAAGCCGTGCAAGCGGTCGGAAAGTGGAACGCGGTACTGGAATCCCGCATTGAGCGTCCACTCGGTGGTTTATCGATGAAGTCTGCCTCCTGCTCCAGAAACAGATTGTCAATACGTCCGTCATCCTCTTTGTAGCAAGCAGCGACCCGGAACATCACTTTGTCTTCGAGCAGCGGGCCTGAAACGGATGCGGCTGGGGCAGCAACCTGGGGGTTGACAGGCCCTCTTGAATTGCCAAAATCCGGCTTCCGGCCGAACACCCCCCTGGGCTCGCGCCTGCTGGAGGCGGGTTACGATTTACGCACCATCCAGGAATTGCTCGGCCACCAGGATGTGAGTACCACGCAAATCTACACCCACGTGCTCAACCGTGGCGGGCGCGGGGTATTGAGCCCGCTCGATCGCTGAGAACGCTCAGCCCCCCGCAATCGGCGGAATAAACATCACCTCATCGTCATCGGTAACGGGTTCGTCGTTCTGTACGCAGGTCTGATTTATGACCACCTTGCTGGTTTCAATGAATTCAAAGGCTTTTTCAAAGCGTGGTCCGCGCGTCGACAGCCAGTCGATCAACATGCCGACATTGCTGACGCCGGCCGGCAGGGCGATTTGTTCTTCCTCGCAACCGGCGTATTCTCTGAGCCAGGCGAAATAAATGATTTTCATTGGCTGACCATGTCGCGTAACACATTCTTCAGCACTTTACGCATTTCATTGCGCGGCAGGGCATCGACGAACAGCACATCCCGCGGATGTTTGTATTTGCCCAGTTTGCCGTTCAACCAGTCAAGCACTTCCTCCCTGGTAAGAGCTTGGTGTTCCTTGTTCGCGATCACCGCAACAGGTACTTCGCCCCAACGGGCATCTTCGCGGCCGACCACGGCAACTTCCTGTATGGCGGGATGGCCGATCAGGACGTTTTCAATTTCGGCCGGGTAAATATTCTCGCTGCCGGAAATGATGACGTCTTTTTTGCGATCGAGAAAGTGATAACAACCGGTCTGGTCCACACAGCCGATATCACCGCTATGAAACCAGCCATGAACCAGGTTGTTTTTGGTGGCCTCTGCATTGTTCCAGTAGTGTGACATCACGTTCTTGCCGCGGATCAGTATCTCACCGGGTTCATCCACGGCGCAGTCATTGCCCTCGGCATCGACGATACGAACCTCGCAGTGCATGGCGGGAAAGCCGATGGAACCTGCGGTAGCAAACGCATTGGCAATGGTCTGATGGATCGCGATGGGGCAGGTTTCGCTGGCGCCGTATACCTGAATGAGCGGAATGCCCTTGCCGTGCCAGTAGCGGATCATGTTTTCCGGGATGGTGGTGGAACCCGTGAGCACGCAGCGCAAACGCGAAAGGTCCGCCTCTTCCCAACCCGGCCGGGCGCGCAACAGCGGCATGTGCGCCGGCAGTATGATCGTCAGCGTCGCGCGTTCATGGACCAGCGCCTGCAGCACCTGATCAGGATCAAATTTCTGCTGCAGGATAACCGTAGCGCCGGCATAAAATCCCGCCGTGGTCTGGTTGTTCAATCCACCCACATGGAACAGAGGCAGGAACGTGAGGATCAGATCCGCGTTGCTCATGTCATGCATGATGACGCTGTTGAGGGCGTTGTACAGGATGGCTTCCTGGCTCAATACCGCGCCTTTCGGAAAACCGGTGGTGCCCGAGGTGTAGATAATCAGCAGGGGTTGATCCACACCGATATCCGGATAGTGGTCGTCGCCGGAGGCGGCTTGCAGCAAATCCGCCAACAGCCGGCAGTCAGGGTCTGGATTTCCTTGCAGCGCGACGAATTGGCAATCAGGCAGTTGACTCTTGAGGCCGGCACACGGTTGACGCCAGGGTTCGTCCACAAACAGCGCTACGGCGGCACTGTCGCGCAGCACGTAAAGATGTTCCTGTGCTGCCAGGCGCCAGTTGAGGGGAACCAGTATCGCCCCCAGCCGCGCACAGGCGAAGAGCAATACCAGCATGTGCGGGTGGTTCTGTCCCAGGTAGGCGATGCGGTCTCCCGGCTTCACCCCCAGCGTGTTTTTCAACATCCGGGCGCTGGTTTTTATGTGCTCGTTGAACCCGGCGTAGCTGATGTCCTGATTTTCAAACCGGATGGCAATTTTTCCAGGCGTCGCGGCC
>JAVVFH010000051.1:0-16806 GCA_032250585.1 Lysobacterales bacterium | reverse complement strand
GGGTCCAGGCCTGCGTCCAGCGTGCGGCGCAAATCACCGTCGGTGTAGACGCCTGCCACTTTGCCTTGTGCATCGAGGATGGCGGTCATGCCCAGCCGTTTTTCGGTCATCTCGACGATGGCCTGGCTGATCGATGCCCCGGCCGGCACGCTGGGGATCGCGTCGCCTGTGTGCATGATGTCCCTGATGTGCAGCAGCAGCCGCCGGCCCAACTGGCCGGCCGGGTGGGAGCGCGCGAAGTCCTCCCGCGTGAAGCCGCGCGTTTGCAGCAGCGAAATCGCCAGTGCGTCGCCCATGGCGAGGGCGGCTGTGGTGCTGGAGGTCGGGGCGAGCCCCAGCGGGCAGGCTTCCCTGGGGACGCTGACGTCCAGGTGTACATCGGCGTGCCGGGCCAGGGTCGAGTCCGGTCTGCCGGTCATCGCGATGATGGTAACCCCCAGCCGCTTGAGCAGCGGCAGGATGGTGTTGACTTCGCCGGTCTCGCCGGAATTGGAGAGCAACAGCACCACGTCTTCCGGTTTGATCATGCCCAGGTCGCCGTGGCTGGCCTCGGCCGGATGCACGAAAAATGCCGGTGAGCCGGTGCTCGCCAGGGTTGCGGCGATCTTGCAGCCGATGTGGCCGGATTTGCCCATGCCGATGACCACGATCCGTCCGCGGCAGTCCAGCATCCGCCGGCAGGCTTCGACGAACTGCGCGTCGATGCGCTCCAGCAGGCCGTTCAGCGCGGCAGCCTCGGTTTCGATCACCGCCCGCCCCAGCGCCTTGATGGCGTTTTCGTTCATGGGGCTGCGACCGGCAGAACCGGGCTCGCGGTGATCCACACCAGAACCTGGTAGGCTACGAAAATCGCGATCAACAGCGCTCCGGAGCGGCGCGAGATTTTGCCGGGGCCGTTGATGCCGTAAGCCATGACAAACAGCAGTATGGTGAACAGGAACATGACCGGGAAATCCTGCTTGAGCATCAGCATCTCGATTTCTACCGGCTCGATGATCGCGGCGATGCCCAGCACGCCGAGTATGTTGAACATGTTCGAGCCGATCACGTTGCCGATCGCCAGGTCGTCCTCCCGGCGCAGGGCGCTGGTCAGCGACGCGGCCAGTTCGGGCAGGCTGGTGCCGAGCGAGATGATGGTCAGCCCGATGACCGTTTCGGAGACCTGCAGGCTGCGCGCGACGAAAACCGCGCCGTCGACCAGGAAATGGGAACTGGCGGGCAGCACGATCAGGCCGACGATCATCCAGACGACCGCGATCCGGGTCGGCATGTCGATCGGGATCTCGGCCGCAAACTCCTTGGCCAGGGGGTCCTCCTGGCCGCGCCGCAGGCTAAAACGGACCATCCATAGCAGCAGCGCGAACAGGCCGGTCAGCAACAGCCAGCCCTCGGTGCGGTTGAGCATCAGGTCGGCGGCCATGATGAAACTGGCGACCATGATCAGCATCAGCAGTGGGTATTCGCGCTTCAGCGTTTCGGATTCCACGCGCAAGGGGTAGACCATTGCGGTAAGGCCCAGGATGAGCCCGATGTTGGCGATATTGGAGCCGATGGCGTTGCCCACGGCAAGGCCGGGGTTGCCCCGATAGGCCGCGATCGCCGACACCACCAACTCCGGGGCCGAGGTGCCGGCGGCGATGATGGTCAGGCCGATGACCAGCGGTGATATGCCGAGGTTGCGCGCACAGGCCGAAGCGCCGGCCACCAGGCGGTCGGCACCCCAGACCAGGAGAAGAAATCCCCCGGCCAACTGCAGGAACGCGATCAGCATCGGGCTTGGCGTTTCCCGTTCTCAGGTCGGTTGGCGGGCTCATCAGCCACGCAGACCCGGCAGTGTTTTCCTTTCAGTATGCCGTGCCCTTCCATTATGATGTCCCGCTTTCGACGCGCTTATTGTGAAGATGAACAGACGAGGATGCATAGTCTATGGATAGCTTAACTATAGAGCAAATGATTCGCGACGGCCTGCCCGGTGCGGAGGTGGTGGTGACCGGCAGCGACGGCGTGCATTTCGAAGCCCGGGTGATCAGCGAGTCGTTTCGCGGCAAGCCCACCCTGAAGCGTCACCGCATGGTTTACGAGACGCTCGGCAAACTGATGGGCAACGAGATTCACGCCCTGGCGCTGCGCACCGAGACCCCGGAGGAGAACGCCTGAAGTGGCCAGCATCCAGATAAACGGCGGCGTGGCACTGCAGGGAGAGGTGTGGATTTCGGGTGCCAAGAACGCGGTGCTGCCCATTCTGGTCGGCTCGCTGCTGGCCGACAGCCCGTCGCGAATCAGCAACGTGCCGCATCTGCAGGACGTCACCACCACGATGGAGTTGCTTGGGCGCATGGGCGTCGAGCTGAGCATCGACGAGCACATGCAGATCGAAATCGACCCGCGCGGCATGCGTCATTACGAGGCGCCGTACGAGCTGGTCAAGACCATGCGCGCCTCGATACTGGTGCTGGGCCCGCTGGTCGCCCGCTATGGCCGGGCCCGCGTTTCCCTGCCCGGCGGTTGCGCCATCGGCTCGCGGCCGGTGGACCTGCACCTGCAGGGCTTGCGGGCACTCGGCGCCGAGGTCGAAGTGCGCAACGGCAACATCGAAGCCCGCGCCGAGCGGCTGACCGGCGCGCGCATCATGCTCGAAACGGTCACCGTGACCGGCACCGAGAACATCCTGATGGCCGCCACGCTCGCGCGCGGCACCAGCGTCATCGAAAACGCGGCCCAGGAACCGGAGGTGGTCGACCTGGCGAATTTCCTGGTGGCCATGGGCGCGCGGATCGAGGGGGCGGGCAGTAACACCATCACGGTGGAGGGCGTCGAGCGCCTGCAAGGCACCGATTACGCCGTGCTCGCCGACCGCATCGAGACCGGCACCTACCTGGTGGCCGCGGCGATGACCGGCGGTCGGATCCGCTGCGTCCGAACGCTGCCCGGTCACCTCGACGCGGTGCTGGACAAGCTGGCCGAAGCCGGCGGCGAGATCCGCTGCGGGCCCGACTGGATCGAACTGGACATGGGCGGGCGCCGGCCGCGTTCGGTCGACGTCACGACGGCGCCGTACCCGGCTTTTCCGACCGACATGCAGGCCCAGTTCACCGCGCTCAATTCGATCGCCGAGGGCATCGGAATCATCACCGAAACGGTGTTCGAAAACCGCTTCATGCACGTGCAGGAATTGCAGCGTCTGGGGGCGGACATCCGCCTGAAAGGAAACACGGCCATTGTGCGCGGCGTCGAGCACCTGACGGCGGCGCCGATCATGGCGACCGACCTGCGCGCCTCCGCCAGCCTGGTACTGGCCGGGCTGGTGGCACAAGGCGTCACCACCATCGACCGGGTCTATCACATCGACCGCGGTTACGAGATCATCGAGGAAAAACTCGGGCAGCTCGGCGCGCGGATAAAGCGCGTCGGTTCCGGCGCCGCCTGAACTCGCTTTATCCCGCTTATTCGGCCACCCGGGCCGCAGTCACTTCGACGCGCACGCGGCGCGACAGCTCTTCGGCGTTTTCCAGCGTGACGTCCAGCGGGACCTGCTGCCGGGCGCCGGCGGCCAGTGGCCCTTCCAGCACGACGCTGCCTTCGCGGCTGCGGCCCTGCTCATCCAGCCAGGCATGGCGCAGCCGGATGTCGCGCACCGCCACCGCGGTGTGGTTGCTGACGACCGCCCAGACCGCGTTGCTCCGATCGACGGCGGCCTGCACTTCGATGTAGCGCGACGGGTTGCCAGCCAGATCCAGCAGGGCCATCTCGCGGCGGGCTTTGCGGCCCGTCTCCGACTCCGATTGCGCTGCGACCTCGAAGTGTTCCAGCGCACTCGGTACCCGGCCCTGTTGTTTGTCCATCAGGCCCAGCAGGTAATGCGCTTCGCCGGTCGGCAGCAGTTCCAGGCTGCGATCGAGACTGCGTTTTGCGGCCGCCGGGCGGTTCAGTTCGTATTCCATCTGGCCTTTGCGCAGATGGCCGTAGAAGAGGCCCGGGTTTCTTGCCACGGTCTGCTCGTAGGCCGCCAGGGCCTGCCGTTTTCGATCCTCCTTCGCGTACAGATCGCCCTGCAGGGCGTGGAACAGCGATTCACGCGGCTCGATCGCCATGGCCCGGTCCAGCAGTTGCTGCGCTTCGGCGCTGCGGCCTTCCCGCTCGGCCTGCGTGGCTTCGTCGTAGGCGTCGTAGGCCGGCTGCACGCGCCGCAGGTAGGCGGTTGCGCGCTGGTAGCGCGCCTCGCCCCGCTCGCCGTCGACGCCGATGCTTGCGGCCGTCTCGCGGTTGTTGGCCAGCCGCTCGCGTGAGGGCGGGTGTGAGGCGAACAGGCCGCTCAGCCAGTCCGGGTCGCGGGCTTCGGATAGCTGCAGGAAGGTTTTCTGCAGATCGACCGCGCCCTGCGGGTCGTAGCCGGCTTCGGCCATGTAGCGCATGCCGTATTCGTCGGCCTCGCGTTCCGCGTCCCGGCCGTACTTTTGCGTCAGTAATTGCGCGCCCAGTTGCGGCACCATCATCGCGATATCGCGCGCGGCGGCGGATTCAATCGTGCTGCCCAGAACCATCATGCTGGCGACCGCACCGAGCTGGGTCAGCATGCCCTTGGACTGCGCTCTCGCACCGTGCGCCGCGTCCGCGTGAACGATTTCATGCCCCAGCACGGCGGCCAGTTCGGCTTCGGAGTCGAGTTCCACCAGCAGGCCGCGATTGACAACGATCTTGCCGCCCGGCAGCGCCCAGGCGTTGGGCGTGGAGTCGTTGATGATGCTGAATTCGTAATGGAATGCGTCACCGCGGCGGGCGCGCGCGGCCAGGCTGTCGCCGACCTCCCGGACATAGGCGCTGAGATCAGGGTCGAGGATGAATTCGCCGCCCTGTGACTGTTTCATCGGTGCGTACATCTGGGCGCCGACCTGCTGCTCCCATTCGCTGCCGTAAATCTGGAAGGTGCGCTCACCGGTCACCGGGTTGACCGAACAGGCGGCCAGCGCCAGCAGGGCGCTGGCGACCAGGACCAGGAATTTCTGCATGATCGGGGTCTTCATGGGCGTCATCCTTACCTCAGTGGGAGCTTGTGTCGGCCCGGGTCGACTGCATGGCCGCGCAGCCGGCGCTCGGCTGCACCGCGGCTCCGTTCAACGTGAGCTCGCTGATTCGCATTTCCATCTGGTTGCCGCCGACTTTCCCGTGCTCCAGGCGTACGGCGATGTAATCCAGTTCGGGTGCGTGCCAGGCGCGGGTGAAACGTGTGCTGTTTTCGCGGATTTTTTCCACCGGCAGGGTGTCGAGGCAACCCAGGCTGGTTTCCAGGCGCTCGTTGCGCAGAATGCGGAAACTCTGCGCTTCGATCTCGTCTTCCTCGAGCATCATGAAATTCAGATCCAGGTCGTGGGAATCGGGATCCGGTCCGCCCGCCCGCAGGCGCCGCCGCATTTCGAGTTTGAGCGACAGCGGGTCGAGCACCCGTCCCCCGTGCTGCAGTTCGAATTGATTGTTATCGTGCACGACGCTCACCGATTGCCTGTCCCAGTCGAAAGTCGCCAGCCATTCGTCGCGCATGCCAAGGTGGCGGGTGTCGCGCTCGTAGCGGTCCGGGCGGAAACGGCCATCCTGGACACGCCCGATAACGCGTTCCTCGTCGCGGGCCTGGATCAGGCGCGCCAGCCCATGGGTGCCGCTGACTTCGCTGGCAATGGCCCAGCTTTCCCCCTCCTGCCGCACTTCCAGTTCCGCCATGCCAATCAGCTTGCCGTTACGGTAAACCGAATAGCGCGCGCTGTAGGGCTGCAGTTCGGCGTAGGCGGCCGCCGGCCAGGCGGCCAGCAAAGTCAGTGCCAGCAGCAGGGCCGCAAGTTTAGGTAGTGAGTTGGTCATCGGCCCTCATTTGCAGCGGTGCGGCGAGCGCTTCGCCGTCGACGAAAATACGGTTGCCGTTGCATTTGACCTCGTGACGGGTCAGGAATTCAACGCTGGCCAGCAGCAGGCGGTGCTCCAGCGGGGCCAGCCGTTGCGCCATGCTGTGCCGGTCGTCGCCGGCTTTGATCGGGGTGGATACCTGTGCAAGCACCGGGCCGCCGTCGAGTTCCCCGGTGACGAAGTGGATGCTGGCGCCGTAGCGTCTGTCGCCCGCCTCGAGCGCCTGCTGGTAGGTGTCGGTGCCGCGGTACAGCGGCAGCAGCGAGGGGTGAAGATTGATCATCCGGCCCTCGAACGGTTGCAGGACCGGCTCACCCAGGATCCGCATGAAGCCGGCGAGGATGACCAGATCCGGTTCTCCGGCCCCGATCCGGGCGGCCAGCGCGTGGTCGAAATCGGCCCGGTCGTCGAAATGTCCGTGTTCGAGCACGGTGGCCGGGATGCCGGCCTGCGCGGCGCGCTGCAGGCCCTTGGCTGTCGCCACGTTGCTGATCACCTGGGCGATTTCGAGGTCCAGGCGGCCGGCGGCCACGGCGTCTATCAGCGCCTGCAGGTTGCTGCCGCGCCCGGAAATCAGGACCGTCGCTTTGAGCCGGCCTGTCATGACCGGTAGTCGACGCGCGGCCCTTCGCCGTGGGGCACGACGGCGCCGATGTCGAAACAGTCCAGCCCCTGCGCGCGCGCGTCGGCGGCCAGGCTCGCGGCCGCTGCGGATGCGCAGAGCATCACCATCCCGATGCCGCAATTGAATGTGCGCAGCATCTCGGGCTCCGCGATGCCACCATTTTCCTGCAGCCAGTCGAACACCGCCGGGCGCCGCCAGGCGCGCGTTTCGATCGCCAGACCGAGGTCCGGCGGCAGTACGCGCACGATGTTTTCGGTCAGACCGCCACCGGTGATGTGGGCGAGGGCGTCGATCGCTCCGCTGGCCAGCAGTTCCAGCACCGGCCGTACATAGATGCGGGTCGGCTCGAGCAGGGCATCCCCGAGTGACACGGAGCCGCCGTCCGCCGCCTCGAGCCGCGTGTCGGTGTCGGCGCCGGAGACTTCCAGCACTTTGCGGATCAGGGAATAGCCGTTGGAATGGGGGCCGCTCGATCCCAGTCCGAGGACGCGGTGACCCGCCCGTACGCGGCGGCCATCGAGCAGCGCGTCACGCTCGACCGCGCCCACCGTGAAGCCCGCCAGGTCGTAATCGCCGTCGGCGTACATGCCGGGCATTTCCGCCGTTTCGCCGCCGATCAGGGCACAGCCAGCCTGCCGGCAGCCCGCCGCGATGCCCTCGATGACGGCCTGCGCCTCGTCGAGCTCAAGGCGCCCGGTGGCGAAGTAGTCGAGGAAGAACAGCGGCTCGGCGCCGGCGGTCAGGATGTCGTTGACGCACATTGCGACGAGATCAATGCCGATGCTGTCGTGCCGCCCGAGATGACGGGCCAGCAGCAGCTTGGTGCCGACCCCGTCCGTGCCGGAGACCAGCAGCGGGGCTTTCCATTTCTTCAGGTCCAGTTGAAACAGGGCGCCGAATCCACCGATGCCGGTCAGCACCTCCGGCCTCAGGGTGCTGTTGACTGCGGGTTTGATCCGCTCCACCAGCGCGTTGCCTGCATCGATGTCGACACCGGCGTCGCGGTAGGAGAGCCTGGTGCTGGAGGATGATTTTTCGTTCAAGGCAGTGGTCCGGATTGACTGGATTGATTGCGATCGACCGTGTCGCCTATGGTATCTTAATTGCTGGATGGTTTGCGCCGGGAGTCTGCTGTTTTTGCTGTTTCCCGCACCCGGTATTTGATGAGAACAGGTTTACTCACCCTCGCTTTGATGCTGCTCCCACTGGGGGCGACGGCCGCTGACGGCGAAGATTTGTTCACCGGTGAGGCCGCGGTTGAAAACCAGGGGCCGGCGGCGCGGTCCGCCGCGTTTCCGCTGGCCCTGCGCAACGTGCTGCAGAAAGTGACCGGGCTGCGGGGCTTTTCCGATTACCCGTCGGTCGAGCCGGCCCTCGAAAACGCGGCCTCGCAGGTGCTTTCTTTCTATTATCGGAAGGACGAGAAGAGGCGCCCGGACGGCACGCAGGGCGAACAGTTGATGCTGGTGGCCGAATTCTCCGAAGCGGCCGTGCTGGACCTGGTTCGTACGGCGCAGTTGCCTTTCTGGCAGACGCGGCGCAAGCCGGTCGAGGCCTGGGTCGTCGTCGACGACAGCCTGCAACGGCAGATCATGCCCGTGGAGTACGAGGACGTCTGGCGGACCCTGGAGCAGGAAGCGGCTTCCAGGGGGCTGGAGCTGAACTGGCCGCGCGCGGACGAAGACGGCATGTACCCCGTCGATGTGCAATTGCTTTGGGGCGGGTACACCGAGGACCTCGGTGGACGAGACGGTCACGGCGTGATGATCGCGGCGGCCCGACGGGAGGGGCCGGCCTGGTCGGTGCGCGTCAATCTCGCCTACGGCGGCGACCATTGGGTTTGGCGCTCAAAGGGTGTGGCCCTGCAGAGTCTGCTCGGAGAGAGCGTGCAGCAGGCGGTGGATCACATTGCTGCGGCCAATGCCATCGCGGCGACCGACCTGGGCATCTGGTCCCAGGATCTGCGCGTTACCGGGTTGCGCAAGCGTGAAGATTACCTGCGCTGCCTGAACTACCTCGAGGGACTGGACATCGTGAACGCCGCAGCGCCGGTTTCCGCCCGCCCAGGCAGCGTTTTGTTCCGCCTGGAACTGAGTGCTCTGCCGCGTTACCTGGAAGAGGCCATCGAATCCGGGCGCACGCTCGAATTCGTCGAGGCGGAAAACGCGTACGTGCTGCGACCATGAATTGCCCCTCTCTGACCGGGGTACCCGGACAGCCACAGCGCAACCGGCGGAAAGGCCGGCGGACACCGTCCGCCTGCGCAAACGGGGCCTGGCATGTCGGCTGAATCCCGTTACCTCTTGCTGCTTGTCCTGCTCGCAGGCCTGGGCTGGCTGATCTGGCTGCTGGCGCCGGTTATCACGCCGTTCGCGATCTCGGCCGGACTCGCGTACCTCGGAGATCCGCTGGTTGACCGGCTGGAGCGGCTGCGGCTGCTGCGCTGGCAAGTCAGCCGCACCGTGGGGGTGGTGTTTGTGTTCCTGATGATGTTCGCGGTCTTCGTGCTGCTGCTGATTATCATCATCCCGCTGTTGCGCGACCAGGTGGAGCGCCTGGCGGAAAACGCACCGGCGTTTTTCGACTGGATCGTCGGCACCGCCGTGCCCTGGGTGCAGGCCCGGCTGGGTCTGGAAAGCGTGCAGATAGACTCGGAAAGCGTCGCCGGCGCCCTCAAGGCCTATTGGAAGGAAGCCAGCTCGACTTTCCTCGGGGTAATGGGCACGGTGTCGCGCAGCAGCCAGGCGGTCGCCACCTGGCTGATGAACCTGGTGCTGATCCCCGTCGTGACCTTCTACCTGCTGCGCGACTGGGACCGTTTGCTGGCGGGCATCCGCACGCTGTTGCCGCGGCGCGCCGAAACGGTCGTGACCACCCTGTTCCGGGAAATCGACGAAGTGCTCGGTGCCTTCGTCCGGGGCCAGTTGATCGTGATGCTCGCGCTGGGCCTGATCTACACGGTTGGCCTGGCGCTGGTCGGGCTGGATCTCGCCTTCATCATCGGTCTGACCGCCGGTCTGCTCAGCATCGTGCCCTACCTGGGAACCCTGGTCGGGGTCGTGGCGGCGCTGTTGGCCGCCGTCTTCCAGTACCATGACCTGCTGCATCCCGCGCTGGTGCTGATCGTGTTCGCGATCGGCCAGACGCTGGAAGGTATGGTGTTGACGCCGAAGCTGGTTGGCGACCGGGTCGGGCTGCACCCCGTGGCGGTTATTTTCGCGGTGTTGGCCGGCGGGCAGCTGTTCGGCTTTCTGGGCGTGCTGCTGGCTTTGCCGGTGGCGGCTACACTGAACGTGCTGGTCCGGCACTTCGACGGCCGCTACCGGCTCAGTCAACTCTATGGCAAACCGTCCGCGGAAGAATGACAATCACCGTATGCTGTTTTCACCACAAATCCCCTTGAATCTCGAACCGCAGCGACCGGACCGGCTGGAAGATTTTATCCTCGGGCCGAACGGCAACGCGTTCCTGGCCGTGCGGCAGTTGCTGGAGGAACCGGGCGGTAGCCTGTTCCTGTCGGGGCCCGAAGGGTCCGGCAAGTCGCACCTGTTGAACGCGCTCTGTCACGCTGCGCGCGAACGCGGCATGGCGGCTTTTTACATCGCCCTGGGGCGCCTGCCCGACGCGGCCGCGGTGGGCCTGCGCGGCCTGCAGATCCTGGACCTGGTCTGCGTCGACGACATCGACGCCGTTGCCGGCAAGCCGGCCTGGGAGCAAGCTTTATTCCATTGCTTCAACGAAGTCCACGCGGCCCACGGCCGCTTGTTGGTCAGCAGCCGGGCGCCGCTTTCGGCGTTGTCATTCGAGCTGCCCGACCTCGTTTCGCGGCTCGGCTGGGGTTTGCGCCAGAACCTCCAGGCGCCGGACGATGAGGGCAAGCGCGCGGTGCTCCGGCGGCAGGCGCAGCGGATGCACATCGAACTGCCGGCCGATGTGCAGAACTACCTGCTCAAACACGGGCGGCGGGACATGGCTTCGCTGCTGCGGGCGCTGGAGAGGCTGAGGGACGCGGCGTTCGCGGCCAAGCGCCGGATCACGGTGCCGCTGGTACGGGAAATCATCAACAGTGAATAAAATCAATACAGGGAGAGCAAGCACATGCTGAGCAAGCTCGACATCACCAGGAACTGGCTACCGCGTTACACCGGCATGCCGCTCGAAAAATTCGGCGAATACATCTTGCTGACGAATTTCAGCAACTACGTGGAGCACTTCGCCGACCAGTTCGGCTGCGACGTCTACGGCCGCGACCGCACGATGCAGGCGGCGACCAACGATGCCGGCCTGACGATTATCAATTTCGGCATGGGCTCGAGCAATGCCGCAACGGTGATGGATCTGCTCAGTTCGATCCGCCCCAAGGGCGTGCTGTTCCTGGGCAAGTGCGGCGGGCTGAAAAAATCCACCGAGATCGGGCATTTCATTTTGCCGATCGCGGCCATTCGCGGCGAGGGCACCAGCGACGATTACTTCCCGCCCGCGGTCCCGGCGCTGCCGTCCTTCAAACTGCACAAGTTCATATCCGACAAGATTCTCGAGCACGGGGTCGATTACCGGACCGGCGTCATCTACACCACCAATCGCCGCGTCTGGGAGCACGACGAAGCCTTCCACAAAAAACTCCATGACATGACTTGCATCGGCATCGACATGGAGACGGCCACGCTGTTCATTGTTGGCCACGCGAACGAGATTTCGCGCGGTGCGTTGCTGCTGGTGTCCGACGTGCCGGTCACGCCGGACGGCGTCAAGACCGAGGACTCAGACCGCCGCGTCACGCATGACTGGGTCAAGCTGCATTTGCAGATCGGCATCGAGGCGATGACGGAGCTGGGTCTCAAAGGCGAGCAGATCAAGCATTTCCGCTACTGATCGCGCTGCTGTTTGAACGTCGTCCTGCTTTCTGCGACAAAGCCGTCCGCGGTGAACTTAAGCACCGTTTGGCTGCGATCGGCGATGTCCCGGAAGGTCTTTCGAAAGGCGTCGGCGCGTTCTATCATGGCCGCGCGGCCGGCAGCTGCATGTTCGTCGTGTCCGGCACGGTCCTTGCTGAGTCGCTGCGCATAATCCATGTAGGCATCGAGATCGTAGTTCGCGGACATGAAACTGCCGTCCGCAGTGGCCTCCTGGTTTAAAAAGCCGGTCAATCCCTGCTCCTCGCCGGTGCCCAGGGCCAGGCCGATGGCATCGTTACCGAGTGCCGCGTGGACGATCCAGCCCGGCAGCGGCACGAGCTTGTCCGGCAGGCGAACCGGCGGCTCGCCCGGTGCAATCGCCAGCTCCGCAAGCCCGGGCAGGAACATCTGGGCCATGCCGAGAAACATTTCCGGCTTGTCCACGTGCAGGGCGAGGTGGCCGCGCGCGCCGGTCGGCAGACCCTCGGGGCTTATTTCGACGTCGTCGAGCGAAAGCCGGATGCCTTTGAAGTTGTTGATCAGGGGTGGCAGCGGCCGGTCCAGCGACGCCAGCGCCTCGACGGCGCCATCGTTCAGTTCCTGCAGTTTTTCGCAGCGGTAGGGTGCCGCAACGACCAGGCCGACTTTCTCACGCAGGAAATCGCGGACCGGCCCGAAACGCATGCCGAACGAAAACTCAAGCAGGCGGCGGGAGTCCGCGCCGGCGGCAGGGATTGCCGATACCAGCGCTGCCAGGTCGGCGCCGAGCCCCGGCCGGGTTTCCAGGCGGTACTCGTAGCCCACGGCCGCCGTGCTCAGCTCGGTGGTGCCCGCGGTCATGCGTGGCGTGTGGCGGATAATACCCTGGATCTCGTCGCGGCAGACCGGCGTCAGCGTAGCCGGATCGAAGCTGCCGTGGCCGGCCAGTGCGCGTGCCGTGAGGCTGTCTTCGTGCATGAATTCGTCGGCGAGCAACTGCAGGTCAATGATTCCCGACCCGTAAGCGGTATAGCCCCGCGCCTGGTTCAGCTTCTGCAGCCGGTTTGCGGCATCGCTGCCGGCGGGTTTTTCCAGTCCCAGGAAGGCGGGCAGCAGTTGCGCTTCGGCGCTCAGCGGAAAAAGGCCCATCGCCAGGTGGTCGTCGAGAACGGACAGGTAGAGGCCGCCAGGAAGCTCGCTGGCCGGATCGCCCGGCACTCGCCAGTAGCCCGTTCCGCGGAATTCGAGTTGTGGCGCCGCCACGCCGGCATCCGCCAGCACGCGGTCGATGGCCGCGCGCAGCGCGTTCGCGTCGAGCAAGCCGATGCGCGCCACCGGAAACGCGCCCATGCCGTAAACGACCTTGGGCGAGGCCAGGTCAAAACCGAGCGCTTCGAGGCCGTGCCGGTCCAGTTTGCCGTCCAGTTCGCGCAGCAGCGCGAGCGCGATTCGTTCCTCCCGGTTGGCGCCCGTTGCGCCTTGCTCCAGCGCCGACCGCATCCGCTCCAGGCGGGCCTGCGCATCGTCCAGCGCGGGGCGCAAGCCGGCGAGCAGGAAATCGATGACGTCGTCTGGTAAGGGCTCGAGGTTTGCCGCCAGGTAGGGCGAGTCGATCGGGACATGCAGCAGCAGCGTATCGGCGCGAGCGTCCGGTGTTGCGCCCGGGAGTTCGCCTTCGTCCACGCACGCGGTCACGGAAAAGGTCATTGAGACGGCCAGCGCCGCCATGCGGAAAAAAGTCATGTTCGTTCCCTGCCTTCGTGTGTAAAGGTGTTATACATCAGTACAACACCATTTTCAACCGTGCACAGCGGCGCGCAAGTCCCTCAAGTGCCGCAAAAGGTCGCCGTAACGACCTGTTCCGGTTGCGGCGGCCGGGCGTAGCGCACGTTTTCCGGATCGTATCGGCAGGGCTGCGCCAGGATGTCGACCAGCCTGTGGAAAGGCTCGAAGTCGGCCTGCCCGACGGCCGCGGAGATGGCCTCTTCGACCAGGTGGTTGCGCGGAATGAAGACCGGGTTTGTGGCCAGCATTCCGGCGCGACTCCCGCGGTCGTCGTGGTCGTCCGCCCGCAGCAGGGCCTGCCATTGCTGCAGCCAGTCGGAATACGCCGCGGGCAACTCGAACAACTGCGACAGCTCCTTTTCGTGATCCGGGTTGGCTATTTCGGCCAGCCGCCTGAAGGTCAGTGTAAAGTCGCTGCGTTCCGCGGCCATCAGTCGGAACAGGTCGGCGCCGAGCCGGACTGCATCCGCGCCGCCGCCGACCAGTCCCAGCTTGCGATTCAGGCCTGCCTGATGCGCGGCGGCGAAACGCTCGGCGAAGGAGTCGAGCACCTCTCCCGCATCGGTCACGGCGGCTTCGCGGTCGGCGCCGAACAACGGCAGCAGCGCCTGGGCCAGGCACATCAGGTTCCAGTGGGCGATGGCCGGCTGCCTGCTGTACGCGTATCGCCCGCCCCGGTCGATGGAGCTGTAAACCGAGTCGGGATCGAAAAAGTCCATGAACGCGCAAGGCCCGTAATCGACGGTTTCTCCGGACAGCAACATGTTGTCGGTGTTCATCACGCCGTGGATGAAACCGCACAACTGCCACTGCGCAATCAGTTCGGCCTGGCGCGCCACCACGCCGTCGAACAGCGCCAGGTACGGATTGTCCGCCCCGGCGGCTGCGGGGTAATGGCGCTCGATGACGTGATCGGCCAGCAGGCGCAGCGCTTGTTCGTCCTGGCGCGCCGCGAAATACTCGAGGCTGCCGATGCGGATATGGCTCTGCGCGACCCGGGCCAGGACGGCGCCCGGCAAAACGGTGTCGCGGTATACCGCCTCGCCGGTGGTCACCGCGGCCAGCGCGCGCGTGGTGGCTATGCCCAGCGTGGCCATGGCCTCGCTGACCAGGTATTCGCGCAGTACCGGTCCCAGCGGCGCGCGGCCGTCGCCGCCACGCGAGTAGGGTGTCGGGCCGGAACCCTTCAACTGGATGTCCCAGCGCCTGCCTTGCGCGTCGAGGACTTCTCCCAGCAGCAGGGCGCGGCCATCGCCCAGGCGGGGGTTCCAGCTGCCAAACTGGTGCCCTGCGTAAACGGCCGCAAGCGGTTCGGCGCCGGCGGGCACCGAGTTGCCGGCGACCGTCGCGACGCCCTCCTCCGAGGCCAGCCAGTCTGGGTCGATACCCAGTTCCCGTGCCAGGGCTGCGTTGATCCGAATCAGCTTCGGCTGCGCGACGGGCGTCGGCGGCAAACGGGAATAAAACCGCTCTCCCAGACCCGCGAAACGGTTATCGAAATGCGGCGCTACCGCGGACATGATTCTGACAATAGTGTGTGCATTATTCCAGGCCGGTGGATCGCTGCTGCTTCAACTGCGATCGCGTGTCGGAATGCGAATCAGCAAGCCGGCCAGCACCAGGCCCAGCAGCGCCAGCAGCATGCGCAGGCGCCCGTCCGCCACGAAGAAGACGATGGACGTGGTAAGCGTCACGGCCATCAGCGTGACGGCGAGCAGCTTGGTGCGGTGATGGATGCTGCGGTGCTGTTGCCATTCGACGATGGCGGGCCCGCACAGGCGGTTGTTGAGCAGTGCGTTGTAGAAGCGCCGCGAGGCGCGCGCGTAGCAAGCCGCAGCCACCAGCAGGAACGGCGTCGTGGGCAGCACCGGCAACAGAACACCGGCCAGTCCGACGATGATCGAGCCGGTGCCGGCCAGCAGCAGCGCGGCCCGGACCGCAGGCAAAGGGTGCTTGCGGACTTGCGCGCTGAAATCTTTCCGCACTCTTGTCAAGGCATCCTGCCGGGGCTCAGGGTTGTACTCCATGCTCTTCATCATACAGACCGGTCATTTCCCAGCGCGACATGGCAATGGGAATGCTGTCGGTGGCATTGAGTGCATCGAAGAAGGCCTTCAGGGAGAAAGGCTCCCCGCGGTCCTCCTGCAATTTCGCGTAATCGGCCAGAGTGCGCTCCAGCAAGTACTTTCCGGTCACGTAACTGGTGCCGTAGCCGGGTTGGCGCAGGTACAGGTGCTGTTCGAAAATCAGCAGTTCCTTTTCGGTTTTCATCCAGCCGCGGGGCGTCCACTCCATGTGGATCGAGCCGGCCTCTTCCATGGTCATTTCGTTGGCATGCGCATACAGCGATCCCAGGCCGCGGGCGGCGCGCTGGGCCAGCATGATCCAGACCAGTTCGCGCGAGCGGGGGCTGTCGTCGTAAAGCCCGGCGTGCATGAACATCTCCTCGACGCCGGTCGCGGTGCCCTCGTTGCCGCTGTCGAATATGTTGTAGAGCAACGCACCGCGCCGAATCGGGCTGGCGTGGGGTTCGTTGTCCATCCGCGCCAGTTCGAACCAGTGCCAGAAGTGCGTGTACAGCGGTGTGGGGTCGTAGTGGGCCGCTATCCAGAAAAAATTCCGTTTTTCGGGCGGCACGAAAGCGCCCAGGTGTTCGCGCAGCGCCGGCTCGAAATAATCCGCGACCGTGACGATCTCCTGTTCCGAGAGGAAATCCATGAAACGGCGGGCGGCCTGCTCGGCGAGGGCCTCGTATTCTTCGGCACTGCGTGCGTCCCGCATGGGTGGCAGGTCGCGGTTGCGGTGTTCTTCCAGCTTCAGCGACGACCAGGCCCGGTCCAGTTCGCGCTTGAGCAGACGGACCTCATCCTCCCAGCTCATTGGCAGCAGATGCACGTTTTGCTGGTACCAGCTGTAGTTTTCCCTGCCGATGCCGGACGGCCCGGTTTTTTTCGGGGCCTCTGCCTCCAGCCACGCGATGAGGTCGTCGGTCGCCTGTACGGACTCCTCGATTACCGCCGCGAGTTCCGCGTTTTCCGCAGCGGCGGTCTGCCTGGCGATCAGGTCCAGGTTTTCGCGTTGCTGGCGGATGTTGCGGATACCCGCGACCCATAACTCGCGGGCATTACCGGTCAGGTTTCGCTGCGCCTGGCGCATCAGCGGGGGGATCACGGCCAGGTCTGCGACCAGGCGCTGCTGTTCGCTTGCGCTGAGCGGGAAGCTGTAAGTCCACAGTTCCGTCAGCGCGTGATGGGTGGGGCCCTCGTGGCCCGGCACATCGCTGCGATAGGTCCAGATGGACTCGTAGAAGGCCGGGTCACGCGCCCAGGGTTTCAGCACGCGGTGGTTGAAATCGAAGCCGTTCATTTCGGCACGAACCAGGTGCCAGTCCACTTGCTGTGGAATGGGCCACTGGGCCGGATCGATGGCCTGCAGGCGTTCGCGGTAGCCCTTGAATTCCCCGTAGCGTTGGGCAAAGCGCTCGGCGGTGTAATCCGGGGCGCCGTCCAGCAGCGGCGGTTTTTCGAACGCCCGCCAGTCTTCGAACAAGGCCAGCAATTCGTTGTAATCCCCGGCCTGTGCCTGCAGCGGAAGGGCGAAGGGAAGGCTCAGGGCCAAAACGGTGATCAG
>JAVVFH010000050.1:0-16842 GCA_032250585.1 Lysobacterales bacterium | reverse complement strand
GCCGCCGGGCCGCCGGTCGGGGTCAGCATCCTCGGCGCCACCGGTTCCATCGGTCAGAGTACGCTGGACGTTATTGACCGCAACCGTTCGCGGTTTCGGGTCGTTGCACTGACCGCCAACGGCAGCATCGAAAAGCTGGCGGCGCAGTGCGCCCGTTTCGATGCGAAGTTTGCAGTGACCGCCGACCCGGCGCAGCAGGACGCGCTGGCCGCCGCCCTGCGAGCGGCGGGCTCCACAGCCGAGGTCATGTCCGGCGCGGCCGGCCTCGCAGCCGCGGCCGGCATGGCCGAAACCGAGATCCTGATGGCCGCCATCGTCGGCGCGGCCGGCCTCGAGCCCACCCTGCATGCGGCCCGCTGCGGCAAGAAAATCCTGCTGGCGAACAAAGAGGCACTGGTCATCGCCGGCGAGCTGTTCGTCGCTGAAGCCCGCCGCCACCATGCGCCCATCCTGCCCGTGGACTCCGAGCACAATGCGATTTTCCAGTCGCTGCCCATGGGTTTCGAGAACGGTCTTGAAACGGCCGGCGTGGAGAAGATCATCCTGACTGCATCGGGTGGGCCGTTTCTGGATTTGCCTGCCAGTGACCTGGCACACGTCAGCCCGCAACAGGCATGCGCGCATCCGAATTGGGACATGGGCCGCAAAATATCGGTCGATTCGGCAACGCTGATGAACAAGGGATTGGAAGTCATCGAGGCCCGCTGGCTGTTCCATGCGCAGCCCGGTCAGATCGAAGTACTGGTCCATCCGCAAAGCATCGTGCACTCGATGGTGTCCTACGTCGATGGCTCCGTGCTGGCGCAGATGGGCACGCCGGACATGCGCACGCCCATCGCCCACGCCCTGGCCTGGCCACGGCGCATTGAATCGGGCGTCGCGCGACTCAATCTGGCCGCAGTGAGCGAACTGACTTTCCAGGCCCCCGACCCGAAACGCTTTCCGTGCCTGCAACTGGCCTTCGAGGCCATGCGCGCAGGCCAAAGCGCGCCAGTCACATTGAACGCAGCCAACGAAGTGGCGGTCCAAGCCTTCCTGGACGAGCGCATCGCTTTCAATCACATCGCCGAACTGGTCGAGCGGGTGCTGCAAAGCAGGCCCCTGTCGGCGATCCGACGCCTGGAGGACGTTCTGGAACAGGATCGACTGGCCCGGCTGGAAGCGAACGAGCACATAAAAAAACTGTCATGAGTGAATTTTTCGGATCGATCTGGTGGCTGCTGGTCGCACTCGGCCTGCTGATCACCTTCCACGAGTTCGGCCATTTCTGGGTCGCGCGCCGACTCGGCGTTCGTGTGCTGCGCTTCTCCGTGGGATTCGGCAAGCCGCTGTGGTCGCGCACGGCAGCGAACGGCACCGAGTACATGGTCGCCGTGATTCCGCTGGGCGGTTACGTCAAGATGCTCGACGAGCGCGAAGCCCCGGTCCCGGAGGATCAGCTCGGCCAGGCGTTCAACCGCAAATCCGTCTGGAGCCGTATCGCCATCGTGGCCGCGGGTCCTGTGTTCAACCTGGTCTTTGCCGTGCTCGCGTTCTGGGTCATGTTCATGGTGGGTATCCCCGAAGCGCGGCCGCTGATCGGCGCGACCAGCGGCCTGGCGGCCGAAGCCGGCATCGAGCCGGGCGACGCCATCGTTGCGGTGGGCGACAGCGAGGCCCGGACCTGGTCGCATGCGGTACTCGACCTGATCGGCTACGCTCTCGACCGCGAAGCGGTAGAGGTGACGGTAGAGGACGCCAACGGCACCCGTTCGACTCATCAATTGCAGCTTTCGCGACTGGATGCCGACTTTTCCGAAGAAAATACGCTGCAGGCCATCGGCATCGAACCCTGGCGCCTGGACCTGCCACCGGTCATCGGCGAGGTCACGCAAGGCAGCGCAGCGGACGCCGCGGGTTTCCGCCCCGGCGACCGCATCGTCAGCATCGGCGGCGAGGCGCTAAGCCACTGGTCGCAGATCGGCAGTCTGGTGCAGAAGCACGGCGCCGACGGCCAGACGGTGAAGGTCATCGTCGAGCGCGGAGGCGCCCAGGTTGACCTGCAGGTGCAGCCGGAAAGGCAGAAAACCGGCGCGCTGTCGAGCCGCCTCGTTCTGGGCATCACGAACGCGGAGCTCAGCCCGCAGCAACAGGCCGAACTGGCACGCGCCGCCACCCTTTTTCGCCTGGGCCCGGTCGAGGCGCTGGTGGGCGGTTTTCGGGAAACCTGGCGTCTGACCGGCACGACGCTGGGGCTGCTGGGCCGCATGATCATCGGCAAGGCGTCGGTCAAAAACCTGTCGGGTCCGATCAGCATCGCTCAGTTTGCCAATACGTCGGCGAGCGCCGGACTCTCGCATTTCCTGTTTTTCCTGGGCGCGATCAGCCTCAGCCTGGGCATTCTGAACCTGCTGCCGATACCGGTGCTCGATGGCGGTCATCTGCTTTATTACCTGATAGAATTGGTCAAAGGAAGCCCGGTATCTGAGGAAGTTCAGGTAGCGGGCCAATATTTTGGGCTGTTCGCACTCGCTTGCCTGATGAGTCTCGCGTTTGTTAACGATATTTTACGACTGCTCGGATAGACTGCCCGGTCGTGGATTTCGTCTGACAGGTGCCCGAAAAACAAGAGCCGCAACGGACCCGACTCAATGACACGATTTTTTGCTCTAATCCTGAGCTGCCTGATATGTTCGACCCCCGCGCTGGCGGTCGATCCGTTCGTCGTGTCCGACATCCGGGTCGAAGGTCTGCAGCGCATCTCGGAAGGAACCGTCTACAGCTATCTGCCCTTGAACCCCGGCGACGAACTGACCGGTGCAATCGCCCGCACCGCGATCCGGGAATTGCACCGCACGGGTTTTTTCCAGGATATCGCTTTCGATCGGGACGGCGACATCCTCGTGATCAGGGTCCGGGAGCGTCCGGCCATCTCCGCTGTCAACCTGTCCGGCAACAAGGCGATCAAGGAAGAGGAACTCAGGCGCGTGCTCTTCGACATCGGGCTGTCCGAGGGCGAGGTTTTCGACCGGCTGGTGCTGGACCGGCTGAAGCAGGAGCTGATCAAGCAGTATTTCAGCCAGGGCCGCTACGCCGTCAGCGTCGACACGCGCGTTACCGAACTGGACCGCAACCGCGTGCTCGTCGCCATCGTCATCGACGAAGGCGACGTGGCCGAGATACGGCACATCAACATCGTCGGCAATGAAACCTTCACCGACGAGGAAATCCTCGACGAATTCGAGGCCGGCATCAAACCGCGCTGGAAGTTCTGGTCGAAGGAAGGCCAGTATTCACGCGAAAAATTCTCCGGCGACATCGAAAAACTCCGCTCTTACTACCTGGACCGGGGTTACGTGGACTTCAACGTCGAGTCCACCCAGGTCTCGATCGGCCCGGAAAAACAGAATGTGTACATCACCGCCAACGTGGTGGAAGGCGATGTGTATGGCGTCGAAGATATCCAGATCACCGGCGACCTCGTCATCGATGAAAGCACCTTGCAGCGCATGATCATCGTTCAGCCGGGCGAGATTTTCTCCCGCAAAAAAATCGAGCAGAGCGTCGACAACATCACGGCGATCCTGGCCAATATCGGCTATGCCTTCGCCAATGTGAACCCGATCACGGACGTAGACCGCGACAATCGCCTGGTGTCGGTTAATTTCTTCGTCGACCCCGGCAAGCGTGTCTACATCCGCCGCATCCAGTTCGTCGGCAACTCCAAGAGCAAGGACGAGGTGCTGCGCCGCGAGATGCGCCAGATGGAAGGCGCCTGGTTCTCCCAGTCCGCCATCGACCGCTCCCGGATACGCATGCAGCGCCTTACCTATTTCGAGTCGGTCCAGATCGAGACCCCGCCGGTGGCCGGCACCGACGATCAGGTCGACGTCATCGTCAACGTCTCCGAACGGCCGGCGGGCAGCTTCACGGTCGGCCTCGGCTTCTCACAGGTCCAGGGCCTGATCGCGTCGCTCAGCGTGCAGCAGGACAATTTCATCGGCAGCGGCAAGCGCCTCGGCCTTGGCATCTCGAACAGCCGCATCGTCAAGAGCATCAACGTTTCCTACGACAACCCCTACTGGACGGACGACGGCGTCAGCCGCGGCTTTTTCGTGCGTTACCAGGAGTTCAATCAGGGCCGGGCCAACATTTCCACGTTTACCAGCAGCGAATGGGGAGCCGGGGTCAATTTCGGCATCCCGGTGACCGAGGTCGATTTCCTGCGCTCCGGCGGCGGCTTCCGCAGTTCGCAGATCAACATCGGTTCGTTCTCCTGCGTCGACTTCGATACCGAGGGAGCCTGTCTGCAGTTTGGGCTGGCGCCAACGCCGGGAGACCCCCTGTCCCACTCACTGGATTTCGACGGCAACGGCGTGATCAGCAGCTCCGAACGTGAATTCGACGTATTCGACTGGTCGGTCAGCTGGACCCGCGACAGCCGCAACCACTTTCTGAACCCGTCGCGGGGTTCCGCGCAATCCCTGTCGCTGCAGTTGGCCGTACCCGGCAGTTCACGCGAGTACTACAAACTCATTTACCGCGGCGCCAAATACTGGCCGATCTGGGGTGGCCTGGTGTTCGCGCTGCGCGGCAACGTCGGTTACGGTGACTCCTACGACAGTTACGACGACGATTCGCAGGCAACGCCCCAGGACACCGAATTACCGCCGGGAGCCACTTGCGACCAGACGGATGTCGTGGCCTTGGACAAGGGACTGCCCTTCTTCGAGCATTTCTTCAGCGGCGGCGTCCGTGACCTGCGCGGTTACGACGACAACACGCTGGGGCCGAAAGACCGCTTTTGCCGCTCCGTGGGCGGCGATTTCAAAGTGGCCGGCGGCCTGGAACTGGCCATACCGACGCCTTTCCTGGCCGGGCAGAGCGGCACCCGCATCGCCCTTTTCGTCGACACGGGCTACGTGTACGAAAACATCGACGCTTTCGATGCGAACAAGCTGCGAGGCTCATTCGGCCTTTCCGTCACCTGGGAGGCTCCGATCGGGCCGATCGTTATTTCCTACGCGTTTCCGTTCAACGACCAGCCCGGCGACCGGGTCGAGGATCTGCAGTTTTCTTTCGGAACGCAATTCTGAGTCCGCCAGCCCGCGCCCCGCAACAGCGGGACGGTTTTCTTAGTGATTTCACCGTCTTGTGTGTACAATACGGAGTATGCGGAGTTGTGCCCAAATCTGTGCTTTTTTACTGTGCCTCGCCCTCTGCGCGACCGGCAGCGCCCAGGAATTGCGGATTGGTTACGTCGACATGAAGGAGGTGCTGGATCGTGCGCCGCAAGTGCTGGCCGGTCGCGCCAAGCTGGACCAGGAGTTTCGTGGGCGAAACGACGCAATCGAGATGGATGAACTGCGTGCCGAAGCGCTGCAGGCACGGCTCCAGCAGGCCGATGCTTCCGCCGATGACCTGCCGCAGATTGAACGGGAATTGCGCGAACTCCGCCGCAGCATCACCCGCCGCAAGGAGGACCTGAGAGACGAACTGTCTTTCCGCCGCACCGAGGAAGTGCAAAGCCTGGAAGAACAGATCAACGTCGCGGTCGAGGAAATCGCACGCCGCAACGGATTCGACCTGATCATCTCGAGCCCGGTGGTCTATGCCAGTCCGGAACTCGACATTACCGACCTGATTCTCGAGCAACTGGAGGTGGAATACGCCGCCGACCAGTTGGAATTGGCAACGCCCTGACTCAGCCCCCGACCGGATGGCCAGAGCCCACAGCACCTACAGCCTGCAGGACCTGAGTGCGCGCTTCGAACTCGAATTGAGAGGCGACGGTTCGGTCTTGATCGCGGGTGTCGGGACGCTGGCCGGCGCGAAACCCGACGAAATCAGCTTCCTGGCCAATCCGGGCTATCGAAACAAACTTCCGCAAACCCGGGCCGCCGCGGTCATCCTCAAGCCGGAGGACGTAGCGGCAAGCCCGACCCATTGCCTGGTCGCGACCGATCCGTACCTCGCTTTTGCGCGCCTGGCGGGGTTGTTCGACCGGAGGCCGGCAGTCGCGGCGGGCATTCATCCCAGCGCCGTGGTCGCCGACGGCGCGCAGATCGGCAGCGACGTCAGCATCGGGCCGCATGCGGTGATCGGTGAACACTGCGAAATCGCCAATGGCTGCATTATCGGTCCAGGCGCTGTGCTCGAGCCCGGCTGCCGGCTCGGCGAAGCCTGCCGGCTCTATGCCAACGTCACGCTGGGCGCGGGCGTCCAACTCGGTAAACGGGTCATCGTTCATCCCGGTGCAGTGATCGGGGCGGATGGCTTTGGCATTGCTTTTGCGACGGATCACTGGGAGAAAGTCCCGCAACTGGGCAGCGTACGCGTCGGCGATGACTGCGAAATAGGCTGCAATACAACCATCGACCGCGGCGCCATCGAAGACACCGTGCTGGAGGAGGACGTGCGTATCGACAACCAGGTACAGATCGGGCACAACGTGCACATCGGCGCCCACACGGCCATCGCCGGCAAAGCCGGTATCGCGGGCAGCAGCCGTATCGGCGAATATTGCCTGCTGGCCGGCGCGGTGGGCATCAGCGGCCATTTGAACATCGCCGATCGGACCACCGTGGCGGCCGGCAGTGATCTCTTTCGCTCGGTCGAAGAAACGGGCACGTCCTGGTCCGGTCAGATTCCGGCCCAGCCGATCAGGGACTGGCAGCGAAACCTGGCCCGGCTGCGCAAACTCGACGATCTGGCACGCCGGGTCCAAAAAATTGAAAAACAATCGGAGATGGCCTCAGACGATGACTGATCACATTTTGCCCGGGCCGGTGGAAACCGCCAAAATCATGGAGTACCTGCCGCATCGCTACCCCTTTTTGCTGATCGACCGCGTCGTTTCCCTGCAGATGGAGCCCGAAAAGACGATCGAAGTGATCAAGAACGTCACGATCAACGAACCTTTTTTCAACGGCCACTTTCCGGGTAACCCGGTCATGCCGGGCGTGTTGATGATCGAGTCGATGGCGCAGGCCGCCGGGATGCTGGCGCACCTGGCCGCGGAAACCGAAGGCCGCGAAGGCGAGCTTTATTACCTGGTAAAGATCGACAAGGCGCGTTTCACCAAGGTCGTGGTACCGGGAGATCAATTGCTGATCCGCGTCGTGCAGAAACGGATCATGCGCAACGTGGGCCACTACGAATGCCATGCCAGCGTCGACGGCAAATCGGTCGCCAGTTGTGAACTCATTTGCGCAGGAAAACGGGCATGAGCCGTATCCATGAAAAAGCGCTGGTCGACCCAGCGGCCCGCATCGCCGACGACGTCGAAATCGGGCCGTTCAGCATTGTCGGCCCCAAGGTCACCATCGGCCCCGGCTGCCGGATCGGGCCGCACGTGGTGCTCACCGGCCGCACCACCATTGGCAGCAACACCCGGATCTTCCAGTTCGCCTCCATTGGCGAGGAACCCCAGGACATGAAGTACGCCGGCGAGGACACCGAGCTGATCATCGGCGACAACAACACCATCCGCGAATTGTGTACCTTCAGCCGCGGCACCGTTCAGGGTGGCGGCAAGACTCTCATCGGCAACAACAACTGGATCATGGCTTGCGTGCACATCGCGCATGACTGCCAGCTCGGCGACAACATCATCATGGCGAACAACGCCTCGCTGGCCGGCCACGTGACGGTCGGCGACTGGGCGATCCTGTCCGGTTATGCACTGATCCACCAGTTCTGCAACGTCGGCGAACACAGTTTCACCTCCTTCGCCAGTCACGTGAACCAGAGCATTCCGCCATACGTAACCGTCTCGGGTGAGAAAGCGCGGGCCAAGGGCGTCAATACCGAAGGGCTCAAGCGGCGGGGTTACACACCCGAGCAAATCCAGCAGATCCGGCGCGCCTACAAGGTGCTTTACCGCTCGGGCCTGTCGCTGGAAGAAGCCAGAGACAAGCTGCAGGAAATGGCAGCCGGTCACGACGAAGTCCGGCCGCTGGTCGAGTTCCTCGGCACCACGGTCAAGAACTTCATTCGCTGAGACGGGCCATGCACCAGCCGCACATCGCCCTGGTTGCCGGAGAGGCTTCGGGCGACCAGCTGGGCGCCGCCCTGATCGAACGCCTTGTCGAACGGTATCCCGGCGCACGGTTCACCGGCATTGGCGGCGACAGAATGCGGGCGGCGGGGATGGAAATCTGGTGGGATGCCGAAGAACTGGCGGTATTCGGATTATTCGAAGTGCTTGCACATTTTCCCCGCCTGCTGAAATTACGCCGCGCTTTATACCGGCGCCTGCTCGCACAGCCGCCAGACCTGTTCGTCGGCATCGATGCGCCGGATTTCAACCTGGGGCTGGAAATTGGGCTGCGCAGGAGCGCCATTCCCACGGTTCACTACGTGAGTCCGACGATCTGGGCCTGGCGGAAAAACCGCGTGCACAAGATAGGTCGCGCGGCGAATCTCGTGCTTTGCCTTTTCCCCTTCGAACCCGCTTTCTACGAGGGTCACAAATCGGTCGCCGCATACGTCGGCCATCCGCTTGCCGACCAGATCACCGAAAATCAGGATGCCTCCGCTGCTCGCGTGGCGCTGGCCCTCGGTCCGCAAAGGCCCGTCGTCGCCATCCTGCCCGGCAGCCGGGTCGGAGAAGTCACTCGCCTGGCGGCGCCGATGATCGAGGCCGCCCGACTGCTGCAGACACGCGCCGATGGCCTGCAGTTCGTGGCTGCGCTGGCCAATAGCCGCGTGCGGGAGGTGTTTCGCGAAGCCATGAACCACAGCGGTTTCGATCACATTCAATGCGTGGACGGCCGACCGCGTGAAGTGATTGCAGCCGCCGACGTGGTGATGTGCGCTTCCGGAACGGCCACACTGGAAACCATGCTGATCAACCGGCCGATGGTGGTAGCTTACCGGCTCGCCCCGGCGACGTATCACCTGGCGAAAGGCCTGCGCCTGCTTCATTCACAATTTTTCGCGCTCCCTAATATCCTCGCCGGAGCACCATTGGTGCCGGAACTGATTCAGCAGGAGGCAAACGCCGCGCGGCTCGCAAAAGAGGTCACGGCCTGGCTGGATGATGCCGAACGCCGTGCCGTAGTCAAAGCTCGCTTCCGGAAGCTGCATCAGCGCTTGCGTTGTGACGCCAGCAGCCGCGCCGCCGACGCCGTTGCCGATCTGCTGGAGTCCCACGCTGCCCCACGTGTGACTGACTCTGCCGGCTAGCCGTCACTGCCGTCGATAAAGTCTTCGATCGCCTGGCGCGTGACCGGCCCGAGAAAAGACTTCACCGGCCGGCCGCCGCGATCGAGAATGATCGTGGTCGGCAGCACCCTGGGCGCGCCGAAAGGCTTTGGTGGGCGCTGTACGTCGACCTTGAGAATCGGATAGCTCGCATGGAATTCCTGCAGGAATTTCTCGAACTCGGCATCCTCCGTTTCCTCGTAGGCCAGGCCGAGCACGGTCACATCGCCGCGCGCCTCATGCAGTTCCGACAATTCGGGAATTTCCTTGCGGCAGGGCGCGCACCAGGTGGCCCAGTAGTTGACGACCACCCATTCGCCCCGGTAATCGCTCGGCGAAGCCTGTCCGCCACCCAGGAGTTCCAGCGTGAAGTCCACCGGACCTTCGTTCTCGAAAGCGGCCATGGCCGGCGGCAGGCCGGTCATCCAAATCAGCAGTATGAGTGCAAACAGCCGCGTGCAAAGGCGAGGATTCTTCAAGTTCATGAATTCGATTCCTTTTTATCCAGGTACATGGATCTCAGTGAGCGGTTCAGATCTTCCGCGGAACAGTCCGAGATGCGTTTCATTGCAGCGACAAACTCGCGGTCCCGGTGCATCTTGGCGGGCAGCCTTTCGACATCCGACAGCGGCAGATAATAGTCACCGAGCCGGTACAGATCGCCCAGACTGAGCTCATCGATGTCCCGTGCCAGCATCCAGGCGCCGCTGCCGTCGACGGCTACAAGCTGGCTTTTACGCAGACCGGACATCAGCCGCATCAACTGACGCTCGCTGACGTGCCTTTCAAGTTCCAGCAACTCGTAATCCTCGAGAGCCTTCCCTTTGCGCTGAGCGGTCCACAGATGCCCCAGCAGCCGGTAGACCAGCAGGAATTCCCAGCGGTCCGGCCAGCGGCCTTCCAGGCGATGATGGTGGCTGTACGTCGTCAGTGAGGCCGCCAGCGATGCGCCGAGCAGAATCACGGTCCAGACGAGATAGACCCAAACCAGGAAAATAGGCACGGTCGCCAGGGCGCCGTATATCACGGTGTAGTTGGCGTTGCTGACCCAGGCCACGAAGCCCTGCTTTGCGACTTCGAACAGCACGGCGCTCAAAAAAGCGCCCGCCAACGCGCTTTTGAGCCGGACCCGGCGGTTCGGAACCAGCAGGAACATGATGGTGATCAACAGCCAGGTCAAGGCAAAAATGCCCAAGCCGTGCCAGAAGGGTCCAAGGCCTTCATCGACCCAGAAGGGCCGTGAAAGGTTCTGCGCGCTGAGCGCTATGGCCGCGGCGATCAGGATCGGCGCCAGCGTCAGCACCGCCCAGTAAACAACGATGCGGTTCATCAGGGAGCGTGGCTGATCGACGCGCCAGATGCGGTTGAAGGCCACCTCGATGCGAAACATCAGCAGCAGCGCCGTCACGATCAGCACGACGGTTCCCGGCAGCGTCAGGCTGCTGACGCTGGCCAGAAAATTGTTGATGTGGGATTCGATCTGCTCGCCGGTCGCGGGGAGAAAGTTGGTAAAAATAAAACTCTTGAGTTTATCGGACCACTGTCGGAACACCGGGAAAGCCGCGATGATTCCAAAAATGACCGCCAGCAGCGGCACCAGGGCCAGCAGGCTGGTGTAACTGAGCGAGGCCGCCTCTTCCAGCGCGCGATCCTGCTTGAAGTGTATCCAGGCGTGCTTTGCCAGCCGCTGGGTGCGAGTCCAGTGCTGCTGCAAATCCCCTTCCCGCTCCACTTCCCCGTTCATGCATGGCTCCTGCCCGTTTACGCCGCCATTGACTGTGCATAGAATGCACGGACGCCTGTTCCGCCGACATTCTAACAAGAGATTCGAAATGACCATCGAAATCCTGCATAACCCGCGCTGCTCCAAGTCACGGGCGACCCTTGCCTTGCTCGAGGAGCGCGGTTTAAAACCCACGGTTCGACTGTACCTGGTAGCGCCACCGGACCGCGATGAACTGCGCTCGATCCTCGATAAACTCGGCATTCCAGCACGGCAGCTGATCAGGAAGGGAGAGCCCGAATACCGTGAGCAGGCACTTAACGATGAATCGCTCAGCGAAGAGAACCTGATCGATGCCATGGTCGCAAACCCGCGCCTGATCGAGCGTCCCATCGTGCTCGCCAACGGCCGCGCCGCCATCGGCCGGCCGCCCGAAGCGGTACTCGAAATACTCTGAGCTGAACACAGGCGCCGTCCACCGATGGAAATTCTCGTTCTCTATTACAGCCTGCACGGACACACCGCCGCGATGGCGCGCCATGTGGCACGCGGCGTGGAGCAGGCGGAGGGCGCTTCGGCACGCCTCCGCACCGTGGCGCCGGTCAGCGACGGCCTGCAGCGCGGGGTCACGCAGGTCCCCGAGTCCGGGCCGCCCTACGTCAGCCGTGCAGACCTCGCCGAATGTGCCGGGCTGGTGCTCGGCAGCCCCACGCGCTTTGGCAATATGGCCGCAGCGCTGAAGTATTTCATCGACGGAACCTCGGCCGAGTGGTTTTCAGGCCGCCTCGAAGGAAAGCCGGCCGGGTTCTTCACGAGCACCGCCACACAGCACGGCGGGCAGGAGAGCACGCCGCTGAGCATGATGCTGCCGCTGCTGCACCACGGCATGCTGATCGTCGGAATTCCCTTTTCCGAATCCTCGCTGCTGCACACCAAAGGCGGCGGTTCCCCTTACGGCGCAGGCCATGTTGCCGGATGGGAAGGCGATCGGGATCTGGACGAAGACGAAATCCGCCTGTGCCGCGCGCTCGGAAGGCGCGTTGCCGATACCGCTCTCCGGCTCGCCAACGACTGATGCACACGGGCTGGCTGCTGGCGCTGCGCGTGTGCTACCTCGCGCTGATCGCATTACAGACGATCTGGCACGCCCTCCTGCCGCCACCTCACGGCGCCAGCCTCTGGCTGCTGGCAGCAGTGGCGACCGTGCCGCTGCTGCTGCCGCTGCGCGGCGTGCTGAATGGCTCGCTGCGCAGCATCACCTGGGCCGGTTACCTGCTGATGCTGTACCTCGTGGTCGGAGCGACAGAAGCCTGGAGTAATCCGCCGCAACGCTTGCCTGCTTTGCTGCAGACGCTGCTGGTCATGATCTTCGTGCTCACAGCGTTGGGTTTCAGCCGCGAAAAAACCTGAGTTACTGGCCAGGAGCAGATCAGCCCATTCTGTGGGAGCGGCTTCAGCCGCGATCTTTTCTGCTCGAAGCCGGCCCATTCGCGGCTGAAGCTGCCACGGGCACAGGCGCTCCGCCGGGTTCGGGGACGCCGAAAAACTCTGCGTAAAGCGCATTGAGACGCACCAGGGCGTGTGCGACACCGATTTCCGTCGAACCGGATCGGCGCAGCTGGCCCGGCTGCCGATTCCATTCAGCCTCCAAGCGTTCGAGTTGGGCCACGCCGGCTGCGCCAACAGACTCCACCGCGACGCCCCGTTCCCGATACCGTCTCAATACCGCCCGGTCGAGTAATGCGTCGTGACCTTCGAAAAACCCGCGAAGCGTGTCGGAATGCAGCAGCAAGTCCGGATAAAACAGATTCAGCTGCGCCCGGACCAGCGCCTTGCGGGTGGTCACCTGCGCCAGTTGCCGGACCAGCGAACCGTTGGTATCGGCGCCGCCACCCTCGGAGGGCCGCAGCAGCAAGCCGTACAACTCCGATTGTTCGGCCTCGTACAAGGCCTTAAGGTGTCGGTTTACGTGGTCTATGATCGTGGAATCGGCTTCGAATTCGAATGCCCCGACGCCCAGCCTCGTGACGAACCAGTCTCGCCATTCCGCGCCACGGCTCCAGTTGGCCTGAATGATCGACGACGGCTTTTGGCGGGCCGCGGCAAGATAGGTCAGTCTGTCAGGAACAACCCGGACGCGCCGCTGCGGCATGTCCGTGACGATCTTCTGGCCTTCCCACTCCGTCGGGCAATTGTCCTGCAAAACTTCATCACTCGCCGCGGCGAACAGGTAGTGATATTCATCCGGGCTGACGAAGCGCGAGCTGAAAACCTCCGAAATTTCACCGTTATGACGATAGCGCCCGACCAGTTCGAAACTCAGGCTGCCGAAGTAGTTCGCGACCTGCGCGTCGTCTGCGCGCACCGGCTCCGCGCGACGATTCACCCATTTCATGTGATCGTAACAGATCTCGACACGACCCAGCCCGGTCTGATCGGCGATCAGGTAAGGTTGCGGAAACAAGCCGACCAAGGCACGTGTCGACTCGAGTTCACCCGACATTCCACAGACTCGCTCCGGATTGCAGGGCCCGATCGCCAGTTCACCGGAACGGTACGCCGTGGTCTGCGATGCGTCGCGCTCCAGCACCACGTCGGCACCTTTTTTCAGCCGGGCGGCGCGAAACGTCCGGTCCGCCTCCCGGATGCTGTCGCTCAGCGCGCCGAGCGCTTTCCTATAGTCCGCGAGTCCGCGGACCAACGGATCGTTGATCCCGGTGCCGGCGCCGCTGATACAGTCCAGTTGCTGAGCCATGACGCGCTGCAGCTCCAGGCCGTGCTCCCGCATACGTTTGAGCTGGCTTTCACCACCCGGCGTCTGAAAATAAATGGGCGACTGCTGCGCGAACCAGGTGAACAGTGTTGCCAGACCGGCCCATTCGATCGGGTTGGGCAGCGGCTCGGCGGGGGGTTGACAGCTGCTTGCGTACTGCGCATGCAGCAAGCCGACGAGGTAGTTGATACGCTGCGCGGGCGTCAGCAGCAGCTCCCGGCGCAATTGGTCGAGGCCGAAAGGTCCTGCCATACCACCTGCCAGTTCACCGCGCCGAGCGGTAGTGGCGGCCATCTCCACCATGCTCTCCAGGCAGCCATCGAATTGCTTGCGCGTGAGCGCCGGCAGGTCCGGGTTCGCGGCCGCTGCGACAAGGCTCGTGCAGATGGCGGACTCCTCCGCAATTCGAGCACGCACAGGCTGGTCGAAATAAAAACCCATCTCGGGAAGCAGCAGCACGAACTGCGCGACGGCGTCGGCGATTTCCTCCTGCAACATGGTCAGACGGCCGGTGTCGAGAGCCGCCGGGTTTTGCAGGTACTGCGCGACATCGAAGACCGTGGCCAAGACCGCGTTTATCCGGGGGTCCACCCCTGCAAACTCCCGCGCATAGGCGCTGGAAAAAGGCGGCAACCATTCGGTGAGCAAACCCGGCAGCACCGAAATGGCCTGATCACCAACAGTCGCAGCGGGCGGCTCATTCTCCTCGCTCCCAGCCGAATCGCCTGCAGCTGCGGACTCCGCCCTCGGACCGGGAGTTTCCGTGCGCGGTTCCTCGACGGCCTGCGCTATCGAGTCATCCACCGACAATAACAATTCGGAAACGATCCACAGCAGCGACTCCGCGAAAGCCAGGTAGTGACGATCCTGCAGACCGTCCACGGCAGAGGCCAGTGCAAGCAGGTAAACGGCTTCCCTTCTTTCATCCGGCCCCAGGGCTGGCATGGCGGAATACAAATCAAAACGCAACCGCTTGAGCTGCAGAGGGTCCGGCGCCTGAGGCAGCAACGCGTTGGCCATGAGTACGCCGAGCCGATCGGCGGCCTGGTCAATCGCTCCGACCGGGCCATCCCGACGGATCGGCGCGGGCGGTTCCGCAGCGATCCAGGCATCGAACCATTGCTCATCGATCGCCTGGATAAGCTTTAGCAACCTTTCGTCAGACTGCGTACGGCGCAGCAACTCCGTCCACAATGCGACGGATTCGAGCTCGATGCGCCGCAAGGCTTCGGGCAGGAGAGCGGCCGCCAGCCGAACGTCCGAACTGTCGAACAGCTGGCGCAGCAACGCGTCGAGACCCGGCCCGACCGGTGAGACGACCTCGGTCACCGGCAGCCCATGTTGCTCCAGTTCCCGCAGAACAAACCAGGCTCCCGGATCGAACTGGCTGCCGCGGACGGGCAGAACGTCGTACCGGCCGGCCAGCCGTTCCAGCCACGACCGCTCGTCCCGGAAACGGTCCGCCAGGGCTGCGATGTCGGACTCCGCCGGGGCCGCGCCGTACTGTATCAGATGCGCCAAGGCCAAAAGCGTCGTCAAGGTATCCGTGCGGGACTCCGGGTCAGACAGCGAGGCGGCCAGGTGACGGCTTTCGGGCAGGCCCTGCGCCGCGACTTCCAGCGCCGCGAGCGGTCTGCAGATCAACGCGATCAGCAACAGCGGCACCGCAGCGGGAACGACGAATTTTCGCAGCCTGGAGGCAGCTTTCAGCCCGGGGGAAAACACCGATGACACTCAATCCAAATTCGCGACGACGGGGGATATACTACGCGAATGACTTCAAAACTGCTCATCATCACCACCGGCGGCACCATCGACAAAATCTACTTCGATGAAAAGAGTGACTACCAGGTCGGGGAGCCGCAAATCAGCCAGATCCTGACGGCGATGGACGTGGCTTTCGATTTCGAGGTGACGGCGCTGATGCGCAAGGACAGCCTGGATATGAATGACCGCGATCGGCAACTGATACGTTCAGCGGTCGATGCAGCCGACACGAGTCACGTGCTAATCACCCACGGCACCGACAGCATGGTCGAAACCGCCGCGCAACTGGTCGCGCTGGACGGCAAAACCATCGTTCTGACGGGCGCCCTGAATCCGGCGCGTTTTCGTGATTCGGACGCAATCTTCAATATCGGCTGCGCCGTCGGCGCCGTGCAGTGCCTGCCGCCGGGCGTGTACATCGCGATGAACGGCAAAATCTGGCCTCCCGGGAGCGTGCGCAAGAACCGCCGGGAAAACCGCTTCGAGCCACTGTAAAGCCCTCGACTGTGGGAGATGGCTTCAGCCTCGAAGGGTTTGGACAAGATCGCGGCTGAAGCCGCTACAGTCTCGTGACCAGGCGGCCTGGCGGCGCTTTCTAAAGCAATTTGACTGCATGAATCACCAACCCGACGAGACCGCCGACCAGCGTCCCGTTGACCCGTATGAACTGCAGATCACGGCCGATAGCCAGTTCCACCCGGTCGCCGGTGTCGGCCGCGTCCCAATTGCGCACCGTATCGCTGATCAGACTGGCGATGGCATGGCGGTTTTCCTCAACGACCAGCACCGCCGAATCGGTCAGCCAGTCATTGACCCAGGACTGCATTTCCGCGTCCTGTTCCATTTCTTCCGCCAAACCTTCAACCAGCCTGTCGAGCTGTCCGCGCAACCGTGATTCCGGATTGGCCAGATCGCGCTCCAGGCCAAGGACCAGATCGGCCCAGAGTTCGTACAGGTAATCCTGCAGTTTTTCGTTGTCGAGTAATTCGCGCTTCAGACGCTCATAGCGCTGCCGCTGCTCGGGCCCGTGCCGCAATTCCTGCGCCCAGTCCTCCATCCAGCGGTTGAAATCGTCGCGCACGGGATGTTCCGGATCCAGCGACATCTCGACCAGCAGGGTTTCGATGCGATCGAGCATCTGCACGACAATCCGGTCGTCCACGAAACCCGGCAGCCACCAGGGGCTCTCGCGCTGAACATTGCCCCGGATCGTGTCCCGGTGCTCGTGCAACATCATCACCGCGTAGCGCAGCGACTGAGTCAGCACCTGCTGGTGCCGCCCGTCCTGGATCAGCCAGTCGAGCGTGCGCCCGAACAGAGACGCGAGATTCACCTGCACGAACTGGCGCTTTCCCAGCCGGCGAATGAAGCCCCGCACCCGCTCTTCGTGCAG
>JAVVFH010000004.1:0-39410 GCA_032250585.1 Lysobacterales bacterium | reverse complement strand
CCGCAGCACATGGTCACCAAGCCCATCTCCTCGTCGGAGCGCTCCATCTCGTGCAGCAGGGTGGTGATCAGGCGGGCGCCGCTTGAGCCGAGCGGGTGGCCGAGCGCGATCGCGCCGCCGTTGACGTTGATCTTCTCGTGCGGGATATCCAGCAGTTTCATGTACAGCAGCACGACCGAGGCGAAGGCCTCGTTCAGTTCGAACAGGTCGATGTCCGAGGTGTTCATGCCGGCCCGCGCGAGAGCCTTTTGCGTCGCCGGCGCCGGGCCGGTCAGCATGATCGTGGGCTCGCTGCCGATTGAGGCGAAGGCGCGGATGCGCGCGCGTGGCTTCAGGCCCATTTTCCCACCGGCTTCGGCGCTGCCGACCAGCACCGCCGCGGCGCCGTCGACGATGCCGCTGGAATTACCGGCCGTGTGCACGTGATCGATGGCCTCGACCTGCGGGTATTTCTGGATCGCGACGTCGTCGAAACCCGCCTGGTCCCCCATCATCGCGAAGGCCGGGTTCAGGGCGCCCAGGCTTTCCATGCTGGCGTCCGCCCGCACGGTCTCGTCGTGGTCCAGCAGCACCCGACCCACGTGGTCGCGGATCGGAACCACGGATTTGGCGAAATGACCGTTTACCCATGCTTGCGCGGCACGTTGCTGGCTGGTCAGCGCATAGCGGTCGACGTCTTCGCGGGAGAAGCCGTGCAGCGTGGCGATCAGGTCGGCGCCGATGCCCTGCGGCACGAAATAACTGTGATACGCGACCTGCGGGTCGATGGCCATGGCTCCGCCGTCCGAACCCATCGGCACCCGCGACATGCACTCCAGACCGCCGCCGATGGCCAGGTCGGATTGGGCGGCCATGATCTGCGCAGCCGCCGAGTTCACCGCTTCCAGTCCGGAGGCGCAAAAACGGTTGATCTGCTTGCCGGGTACGCTTTCGGCGTAATCGGCGTTGATTGCGGCCACGCGGGCCACGTTGGCGCCCTGTTCTCCGACCGGGGTCACGCAGCCCAGGATCACGTCGTCCAGCAGCGAGGTGTCGAGCGAATTGCGCTCGCGCAGCGCCACCAGCACCTGCGTGGCCAGGTTCAGGGGCGTGATGGAGTTGAGGCTGCCGCCCGTCTTGCCGCGGCCCCGGGGCGAGCGGACGTGGTCGTAAATGAATGCGTCGGTCATGATGCTTCCTCTTTGGCTATTTCGCGCTCAGCAAGTGCACGAAATTGTGTTTGAAATCTTGATAGGCGGCGGCCAGGTCGAAATCCGGACTGACCAGCCATTGGTTGTTGATGCCGATCAGCGCGCCGTAATACTGCTCACCGAGCCGGTCGGGATCGAGTTCGGCGCGAATGTCGCCCTGCTGCTGACCGTCCTTGACCCAACGCGCCACCGAGTCGCGCTGTATGCGCATGAACTCGGCGACGTTGGGCTTGAACTCGGATGCCGGATCGAGCGCGGCGCCCCAGAGAATGTTGGTGGCGCGGATGAAGTCGGGCCTGCGCAGTACGTGCGACAGGTGGGCGTCGATGGCCGTGGTGAGCGCATCGATGCCGGTCCTCCCTTCGAGGGCGCGGACCAGTTCTTCGGTCCAGACGGCTGTCATGCGTTTGAGTACGGTGTGGAACAGGCCGGATTTCGAGCCAAAATGATGGGTGGCCAGCCCGCGGCTGTAACCGGATTTTTCACCGATTGCGACCAGGGTCGTGCCCTGGATGCCCGCCGTGTTCAGCAGCTCGATGGCCGCCGCGACCATGCTGTCTTCGGCCCGGGCGGTGCGCTCCGCCTGGGTCAGCGTTTGTTCCGAAGGCGATGGGTTTGCGGACGTTTGTGCCATTTCAGTAAACTTGTTGGTGACAAGCAAGTTTATCAAGGGCAGCTTTGATGTCAATTGCAATCGGCGGGTCTTGAGACGCGGACTGGGCTGTCGGCCAGGGAAGAATTTGCGCCTGGCAATTATCCGCCCCTCGAGGGGCAGGAATGTCCGGGACACCCTCGTCTCCGGTTTTCTTTCATGTCTCGCGTTGGAACGCGCAGCATCGCCACTGTAGAATCGCCGAACGTTCCCGGGAGTGATCGCCAGTGCAACCGCTGCACGAACTGCATCCGCTGGATTACGCTGCGATCGCGGCCTATTTCGCCATTTTGCTGTGGATAGGCTGGTCGATCATGCGTGCGCACAAGGAGCGCGGCGAGAGCGAATCGTTCATGGCCGCCGATCGGAACATGAATCTCGTACAGACGACGGCGTCCACGGCGGCGACCGACATCGGCGGCGGTTTCAGTATTGCGATGGGCGGGCTGGGTTTCACGCTGGGCCTGTCGGGCTCCTGGTTGATCGCGATCTCCGGTCTCAGCATTGTGCTCGCCTCCTTCCTGCTGGTGCCCAAGGTCAAGCGCTGGGCCGATCGCGTCAATGGCCTGACCACCGGCGACCTGTTCGAGGCACGCTTCGATCGCCGCTGCGGCACGGTCGCGGCCGTGGTGATCGCGCTGGCCTGGTTCACCTTCGTCGGCGGCCAGGTCATCGCCGGCGGCAAGCTGCTGCAGGTCACGCTGGGCATGGAGCTCGCGTGGGCGATCGCGCTGGCCGGCGCGGTGATCCTGGCCTACACCGCGATGGGCGGGCTCAAGGCGGTGATCTACACCGACGTGTTCCAGATGGTGATCCTGCTGGTCGGCATCGTGTTCCTGCTGGCACCGATCGGGCTGGTACGCGTCGGTGGCTGGGACGGCCTGGTGGCGCAGCTGGCCGCCAGCCCGGAAACCGCCGACATGCTGCGCTGGGACAACGTCGGCTGGAAGGAAATCTTCGGCTGGCTGTTCGCGATCCTGCCGATCTGGTTCATCTCGATCGCGGCGCTGCAGCGGATTATCGCCGCGCGTGACGAGAAGACCGCGCGGCGCGCCTTTTTGCTGACCGGCGTGCCGATCGAGTGGCCATTGTTCGCGGTCGGCTCGACGCTGGTCGGCATGTTCGCGCGCGTGCTGGTGCCGGAGCTCGCCGACCCGGAACTGGCGACGCCGACGATGATCCTGACGCTGCTGCCGGTCGGTATCACCGGCATCGTTATCGCCGCGTACATCGCGGCGGTGATGTCCACGGCGGATTCCTGCCTGATCGGGCCGGTCACGATCTTTACTCACGACATCTACGGCAAGTACGTGAAGCCCGGCGCCAGCGACGCCGAGCGCGTGCGCGTGGCGCGGATCCTGACGCTGGTGCTGGGCGTGCTGGCGATCACGCTCGCCTACACGGTACCGAACGTGCTGGACCTGATCCTGTTCGCCTATACCTTCGGCGCGGCCGGCCTGTTTTTCCCGATGCTGGGGCTGCTGTTCTGGCGCCGGGCGACGGCCGCCGGCGCGTTCTGGAGCATGGTGCTGGGCGGCGGCTGCGCGGTCGCCTGGACGGTGGCCGGTGAACCCGGCGGATTCGCATCGTCCTACGTCGGCTGGGTCGTGTCGCTGCCGGTGCTGATCGCCGTGTCGCTGGCGACCCGGCATGCTCCCGAGGAGCGGCCCGAGCTGTTCTTCGGCTGAGGCCCGGCCTTCAGCGACAGGCTTCGAACCGCTCGCGCGCCGCCGCGATGTGCCCGAGCACGATGTCTTTCTCCTGCGCGGTGTTGTAATCGGCGTGGGCGTCGGCCGCCGCGCGCACGCGGTCCGCCCAGGCAAGGAAGTAAGCCGCGTCGGCGGGCGAGCGCGGCGCTTCGCCGCCCACGGTCACGTAGACCGGGTTGGTCGTCGCATACGGGTAGATATCGAGCACGTCCGGCGAAGCCTCGTCGTTCCAGGCACGAAGCAGCACCCAGCCGCTTTCTTGCACCGGGATCTCGCCGGCGAGGTCCGCCGCGCGTCCGCCGTCGCGGGTGCGAATGCGCTTTGCGACCTCGCCGCTGACGATGACTTCGAGGTGGTCGACACCGACGATCGAGCGCATAAAGCCGTTATAGGCGAGCGTGCCGCCGCCTGCGGGCAGTGCGATTTCGCCGCCCGGGCCCTGGCCGTCCAGCGTGAAACCCAGCAGCGGTCCGTTGGTCGCCATCGTGCGGCCGGCGCGCAGGCCCTCGACCCAGGCGTCGAGGCGCGCTTGCGGTGCCTGTTCCGACGCGTCGTAGCCGCCGCCCATGTCGACGTAGACGCGCGTCAGGCCAACCGGCCCGCGCAGCGAGGCGTAGTTCGCCATCGCGTCGGTGCCGGCCGCTGCGACCGGGCGGAAGCCGCAGTTCAGCAGGCGGTGCCAGACCGAGGCCGTCTCGCGGTGGTTGCTGAAGCCCACCACCTCGATGTAATCGACCAGCCCGAGCGCGACGTCGAGCGGCAGCGCGTGCGACAGCGGCGTTGCCGCGGCCGGGTCCGGCGCGGCGTCGTAGGGGTGCACGTAGCCAACCAGTGCGGACTGTTCGTGCGCCAGCCTGGCGATGGTCGCGTTGTCAGGGTAGACGCTGGCCGCGCCCGTGTTGGCGTAGGCCGAGTAGTCGGGGATCAGCAGGTGGCTCTGCAGGTTCAGCAGGCCGAGATGCCCCCAGAAGCTGGTGTGGTACTCCTGGCTGTGCATCAGCAGCACGTCGGGTCGCGAGGCCGGATCCGGGTCGGGCGAGAAATGACTGACGTCCGGGATCCGCTGCTCCTTGTTGACGATCAGGTTGAACACGACATCGAGATCCTCGGCGGCTGCCTGCTGGACGAGGTGGTTGGGCGTGTTGCGGTAAGTACCGGCATAATTCATGTGCGCGTGCGCGTCGCCGCTTTGCCAGCGCGCGAAGTCCGCCGGCAGGTCCAGCGGTTCCAGCCGCACTTCGTGGTTCATGGATTTGCCGGCGGGCACGGTGATCCGCGACCGCGACACCGCGTACTCGAGCCCTCGCCAGACCGTAATCCCGGCCTCGCCTGGCGGCAGCGCCAGTCGCACCGGCTCGCCCTGTACGTGGAAGTAATGAATTTCCTCGGCCATCTGGTCGCGATCGAAGCCGTCGTCGCCGTGCAGGCGCGCATTGGCCGGCGCGTAGCTGCGCCCGTCGCTGCCGACGACGGCCACGCGCGCGGCAACGCCGATGCCGGCCGCATCGACCACGCTCAGGCGCAGGCTGCCGGTGTCGGCCAGGTACTGACGCTCGCCGACATCCAGTGGGGTGCGCTTGCCGCCGACGAACTCCTGTAGCCAGATACGGGTGTCGTAACCGCGGTTGGACACGAACGCGATGCGTTTGCCGTCCGGCGACCAGCGTGCCGACGTCACGTCGTGGTCACCGTAGGTCAGCGGAAACGGGTCGCCGCCGCCGGCCGCGGTCGTGATCCAGAGTTGGTGCCATTGGCGGCCGAGGTAGGAGGAGTAAATGACCCGGTTGCCGTCCGGCGACCAGTCGGGACGAGCCTTCCAGGTGGTTTCCTCGCTGCGCACCAGCACGGGCTTTCCGCTGCCGTCGGCAGGCCGGCGGTAGATGTCGCCGGTACCCCAGACCACGCCGGGATTGGCGACGTACAGCAGCTGCGTGCCGTCCGGCGACCAGCTCGGGCTCAACTCGTGGTCGAACGCGCTGTAGTAGTAGCGCGACGGCTCGGTGCGGCGTTCGGCAACGAGCTGGTGACCTTCGATGACTTCGCTGCCCGTATCGCCCGCGAGCGCTCCGACGAACAGGTGGAAGCGGCCGCTGCCCTGTGTCGACACCCAGGCGATCCGGTCCGCCGAGGGCGACCAGCGCGGTTCGAGGTGCACGTCGCCGCCGGAGGTGATCGCCCGGATATCACCGGTTTCCGGGTCCAGCAGTTGCAGCTCCATCGCATCGCCGTGGTAGCGGGTGAAAACGATCAGGCCGTTGGCGCCCCAGTCCGGCTGGTAATCGTAGCCGGGGCCGCTGGTCAGCTGGATCGCGAGGTTCGAGCCCGGCCGCTGCTTCCACAGGGCGCCGGCCATCGAGTACAGCAGCCACTCGCCGTCCGGCGACCAGGCCAGCGACGACGGGCCGCTGGTCAGTTGCGGCAGATACATCTCGCGGTAGTAGTAGTGGTGCGGCACGTCGATCTGCTTCAACACCGGCTCGCGGTCGGCCTTCGCCAGCGGTGTGAACACCACGGCGAATGCCGCGAAGAGAGTGGGCAGCAGAGTGAACAAAATCGGTTGCATGGACATCGTCGGTGCTGTCTCGCCGGTTGCGGGGAAAGGGATTCAGAAGGCCGGGCGCTTCACGCCCTTTTGAGCCCGAGGCGCCTTGTTGGTGGCAAGTGAGCATATCAAGAGCAGCTTTGATGTCAATCCGAACCGGAAGAACTCGAGCAGCGAAGCGTGCTCTCGATCCGGACGCGCGATTTTGCGTTGACAAAAAAAGCCCTCGACGGATCGAGGGCCAGTCACGCTAAAGTTTAGCAGCGTGAAGAGGGGCACAAGTTCTGTGACGGTCCGGGCGCGTGCCGTGCCGCTCATTCGTGCCGGTACTGGCCCCTGGCGCGGTTCCGGCCTTGCAGCGCGATCGGCGCTGCGTTTGTACATTTCCTGGTTACCGTGATCTTCGCAGCTCGTGTTCGACTCCTGTCGAAAGTCCGGTCAGTTGTGTTTCTTGAGGTCGCTTTTGGCCTTGCCGTACTGGACTTGCACATTGCCGGCTACCTGCTCGACTTTGCCTTTGACTTCCAGGGTCTTGTCGCCGGTGACTTTTCCGGTCGTTTCCTTGATTTTGCCCTTCGCTTTCTTGAGTTCGCCCTTGATTCGGCTCTTGTTCATTTCGTACTCCCGATCATTGCCGTGCGATTTTGCCACCGGCACGCTGCCGATCGTTTGGCTGCACGATCCCGATATTAGGCGTTACCGGAGATCCGGTCTGTGCGGCTGCACACACATGGCGACGCGCCGGGGGGTAGCCTCCCTGTGGGGTGCTCCGGCTTTTTCAATCCGAATCCAGATCCCCGGCCAGCGCCTTGCGTGCCGGCCCGCCGAGGGTGGCCTCGTGCCGGTAGAGATCGTGATCGACGCCGAATCTCAGGTCGGCGCCGGCGCCGAGTTCACGCTTCATGTCCGGTGTCAGCTCGAAGCGCATGAAGTGCACGGCGGAGGTTTTCTCGTCGGTGGAACGGTCCAGGTCTTCGTTGGCGATGGCGTATACTTTGTCCAGTCCGTCGACCTGCAGCCAGACGTGGTTCTCGACGCCGGTCAACTCGGCGAGGCGCCGGCGGCGCTCGGTGACGTCCGTGAATTCGAACATGGCGGTGCACTTGAGGTTGCTGCCCTCCGGGATCAGCGGGTTGTAGGCCTCCAGTTCTTCCTCGATCGCGGCAGCTTCGAAAATCCGCTCGATGCGCAGCATTTCCTGGACCTGGTACTGCACGGTCAACCGGTCCTCGAAATACAGGGTCAGGTTGGGGCCGATGTCGACCCGACGGTTCTTCTTGTGCTCGAGCACCCGCCGGCGGAAAGCGTCGCGCTGTTCGGCGTATTCTTCGAGGCTCAGCAGGTCCCGGCGGCTCAAATGACTCATTGCTTGGTTCTCCATGTGGGGTGTGTGGGAGCGGCTTCAGCCGCGATTTCCAGCGTTGATCCCTATCGCGGCTGAAGCCGCTCCCACATACCTTGGCCGCTCCCGTATCAACTTATATCCCGTAGGCTTTGCGCAGCAGCGTGATCGGGCTGGTTTCGGCGTTTTTCAGTTCGAGCCCGCTGGCGATCTGCGTGGCGGCCATCGGGCAGTCCGAAACCATGTAATCGGCCTCCGCTTTTTTGGCCCGGTTGATCACCGGGCGGGCGATTTTCTGCGATTTCGCGTAGGTTTCCGAGCGCACGCCATAGGTGCCGTCGTGGCCGGAGCAGCGTTCGATCATCTCGACCTGCGTGTCCGGAACGAGTTGCAACACGTCGCGTGTTTTCGGGCCGATGTTCTGGACCCGCTGATGGCAGGGAACGTGCCAGACGACTTTCCCCAGGTGATTCGGGAAGTCCAGGTTCAGCAGGCCGTCTTTCTGGCGCTGCATCAGGTATTCGAAGGGATCGAAGATGTGCTGCTTAACCTTCTGCACGTCCGGGTCGTCCGGATACATCAGCGGCAGTTCCTGTTTGAACATCAGCACGCAGGAGGGAATCGGCGCGACGATGTCCCAGCCTTCGTCGATCAACCGGACGAGTTCGGGGGTGTTTTTGCGCCGGTACTTGTCGACGGTCTGCAGGTCGCCCTGTTCGAGCTTGGGCATGCCGCAGCATTCTTCCTTGTCGGTCAGGCGCACCGGGATGCCGTTGTGCTCGAGCACCGCGATCAGGTCCTGGCCGATGTCGGGGGTGTTGACGTTGCAGTAGCAGGTCGCAAACAGCGCTACCTTGCCGCGCGTGGCGCCGGCGGGCTGCGCCTTTGCGTCCAGTGGCGTGCGGCCCTTTTCGCGCTTGCGCAGCGTGCTGGAGTGGAATTCGGGCAGCTGCGCCTCGGGGTGCAGGCCGAGGACCTTGTCCAGGGCTTTGCGGACGGCCTTGTTGCGGTTGGCAGCGTTGATCGCGCCGCTGATCACCGGCAGGCTGCCGACGGCGCCCTGGATTTTGGTGTTGCTGATCAGCTTGTGGCTGATCTTGCGCTGGCCTTTTTTGAACTGGAACGCCTTGGCGCGCAGCATCAGGTGCGGGTAATCCACGTTCCACTCGTGCGGCGGCACGTAGGGGCACTTGGTCTGGTAGCAAAGGTCGCACAAGTAACACTGATCGACGACCTTCCAGTAATCGTCTTTCGCGACGCCATCGATCTCGAAGGTCTCGGACTCGTCGATCAGGTCGAAAAGCGTCGGGTAGACGTCGCACAGAGAAACACAGCGGCGACAGCCGTGACAGATGTCGAACACGCGCTCGAGTTCGCCGAGGAGTTTTTCTTCATCGTAAAAGGCGGGGTTCTGCCAGTCGATCGGGTGGCGTGTCGGCGCCTCGAGACTGCCTTCTCGCATGATGCTTCTCCTGTGTCCGCCAAAAAACCGGGGTCAGAGAACCTTTTTTGGCAACACGCTTTGAGCCCGTTGTTGACCGAGTAAAAAGGTTCTCTGACCCCGGTTATTACCTCGGCCCAGGTGACCCGTTGGGTCGCGAACTAAGCCAGTTCGTCGAGGGCTTTCTGGAAGCGGTTGGCGTGTGAGCGCTCGGCCTTGGCCAGGGTCTCGAACCAGTCGGCGATTTCGTCGAAGCCTTCTTCGCGTGCGGCGCGCGCCATGCCCGGGTACATGTCGGTGTACTCGTGCGTCTCGCCGGCGATGGCCGCCTTCAGGTTGTCGGAGGTGCCGCCGATCGGCAAGCCGGTGGCGGGGTCGCCCGATTCTTCGAGGTACTCGAGATGACCGTGGGCATGACCGGTTTCACCTTCCGCGGTCGAGCGGAAAACGGCCGAGACGTCGTTGTAGCCTTCCACATCCGCGCGCTGCGCGAAATACAGGTAGCGGCGATTGGCCTGGGATTCGCCCGCGAAGGCGTCCTTGAGGTTCTGTTCCGTCTTGCTGCCTTTAAGTGCCATGGTGATAATTCCTCCAGAGTGAGTGGTTTTAGCTCTCCGTTAGCATAGGCATTGCTGAAACGCAGGTGAAATTGAATTAAGCAATAAGTCCGATAGGGCAATTCAATGACTGCCGGTGCCGGCTTGATATTCGGGTCAGCCGGTTTCAGGTTGTTGCACAGACCGCGCCGCGACGACACGCCAAATCCCGATCAGGCTGAACAGTATCCAGAATGCCTCGAGTATGAACGCAGACAAATTGAAATCCACATAAAGGGAAATCATTATGAATAAAGCGCCCAGGCCGTTGAGCACGCTGTAGGAAAGGTGGTCGCTGGTCATTTTACCGAGTTGCAGCAGCAGGTACGTGCCGACAATGAGCACCAGGCCCGCATTGCCAAAGAAGTCGTGCCATTCGTATGCCATTGCAGCACCTCTGTTTTGAAAACAATACGGTAGGGATTTTGCCAGACAGTGATCGGCACTGCACGCACAGCGCGGCCGGCGATTGCTTTCCGGGGGCTTTGCGGGGAGAATTCTGTGCGGTGACGAAAGCAAACACCGAAGACTTGTTGCAGCGTCGCCTGCGCGCGCTGGGCCCCGCCTGTCATCTGTTTTACGACGATCCGGTGCACCTGGTGCGCGGCGAGGGCGTCTGGCTTTTCGACGCATCCGGCCGTCCGTACCTTGACTGCTACAACAACGTCGCGGCCGTCGGGCATTGCCATCCGCGCGTCGTCGAGGCGCTGTGCCGGCAAGCCTCCACGCTGAACACCCACACTCGCTATCTGCACGAACACGTGGTCCATTACGCCGAGCGCCTGGGCGCTACCCTGCCCGAAGGCCTGGATGTCTGCATGTTCGTTTGCACCGGCACGGAGGCCAATGACCTGGCGTTTCGAATCGCGCGCACAGTGACCGGCAACCGGGGTGCGATCGTGTCGGAGAATGCCTACCATGGCAATTCGATGGTGGTCACTGAATTGTCGACCGAGGAATATCCCGCACAGGAACGCCCCGACTACCTGGCGGCGATCGAGCCGCCAGACCCGTATCGCGGCTCTTATCAGTACGGCGACCCGGACCTGGGTGCGAAGTTCGCCGCACGGGCCGGTACAGGCATCGCGTTGCTGGCCGAGCGCGGCGTCCGGCCGGCGATGTTCATCAACGATGGTATTTTTTCGTCGGACGGTGTGCTGACCGCTCCGGCGGGGTATCTCGCGGGCGTTTATACACAAGTGCGCGCCGCCGGCGGACTCGTGGTGGCCGACGAAGTGCAGTCCGGTCTGTGTCGGCTGGGCGATCACACCTGGGGCTTCCAGGATTCCGGCGTGGTCCCGGACGTCGTGACCATGGGCAAGCCGATCGGCAACGGACACCCGTTGGCCGTGGTTGTGACGACGTCCGCGATCGCCGCAGCCTTTGCGAAGAAATTTCATTACTTCAACACCTTCGGCGGCAACCCGGTGTCGGCCGCGGTGGGGCTGGCAGTGCTGGACGTGGTCGAAAGCGAAAGCATTTTGCAGAATGTCCACGATGTCGGCGCAAGCCTGGCCTCCGAATTGCGCGCCCTGGCCGGCAGGCACGAATGCATGGGCGACGTCCGTGGCAAAGGCCTGTTCTACGGCCTGGACATCGTGAAAAACGCGCAATCGCGGGATCCCTGGCCGGCCGAGGCTCGCCGGATCCGCGAATTCCTGCGCCGCGAGGGCGTATTGCTGGGTACCAGCGGCCCCTTCGACAACGTGATCAAAATCCGTCCGCCGCTGGTGTTCTCACGCGAAAATGCCGATCTGCTGGTCGATCGGCTCGAAGCGGCGCTGTGCGCATGAACGGGTGCCGCGATCGCAGCCGCGAGACCCGGGTTTTCGGCCCATCGTGAGCGGGCCACCAAAAGACGAGGGAATTGAATGATTGCCAAGCATATTTCTCTGGCTGTTTTCCTGGCGCTGATCGTTCTGGTCGCCGCGATCGGCGCTGCCTTCGAGGCCGGCTTATGGTACTTCGATATGAACAAACCCGGTTGGGCGCCGCCGGCCTGGGCTTACGGTCCGATATGGGCGGTGACCTACGTCCTGGCGGCGCTGGCCGCCTGGCAGGTCTGGGAGACGGGGCACCAGCGGCGCAGGGGCGCGCTGGCCTGGTGGGGCATCGTGCTGGCGCTGCAGCTCATCTGGATGGCTCTGTTTTTCGGCCTGCACCGAATCGGCTGGGCCTGGGCCGAGATGGGCCTGCTGATCGGCGTTACGCTTCTGTGCATCCGCGCGTTCCACGGTGCGTCGAAGCAAGCGGCCTACCTGATGCTGCCGTTTCTCGCCTGGACCTTGTACGCCTGGGTGCTGAATCTCGTCATTTGGAGCGTCAACGGCGGCCTGCTGGGCCGCTTCGCGGCGTAATCCGATAAGGTGTCCAAAAAGAAATCCAACACCAGGAATCTTTTTTTGTTACGGGTGGTTCAATTAGCCCGGAAGCGGCGCGGTTTTGAACAGCCGCGGATGCGCGTAGAAAAAAATCGTGCAGAACACGATACCGCCGGCGATCAGCAGGACGAAAATCGCTTTGTACCGCTTTTCACCCAACTGGTCGACAAGGGATTTTTGGGATCCGGGGCTCGCGGCGGGGAACAGGCGGACGATGCTCCAAAGAAGGACGCCGAATCCGGACTGACTCGAACATTGCACCAACCGTACCCGGCCGGCGCATTGTTCGGGCTAACCGTCAGCGGACGGATCAGCCGCCGACCAGTTGACCCAGACGGCCGGTCAGGATGGCCAGGTAGTTACCTAGCGCATAGCCGATCATGGCCATCAGGATGGAGGCCGGAACCAGCGATTCGCGGTGATGGGCGGCCACGACCGGCGCGGAGGCCGCGCCGCCGATGTTGGCCGCCGAAGCGATGGCCAGCGTGTGCACGTCGACGCGGAACAGCCAGGCGCCCGCCAGGATGAAAACCCCGTGGATTGCGATCCAGACGTAGGCCATCAGGATGAAGGCACCCATCGTTTCCAGGCTGGCGCTGCTCAGATCCATCGTCGCCCCGATGCGTGCCACGTAAACATAAATGATGGCCATCGCGATCGGGTGCGCGGCCGGCAGTCGGCGCACCGGCGTTGTCGATGCCAGTAACGAGAGGGTCGTCACCAGCAGGATCAGCCAGGTGCTGGCGCTGATCACCGTAGCCCCGGCGATGGCCACCGGCGGCAGAATTGCGGAAAGTGCCAGCGATATCCAGGTGAAGCCCAGCGCCACCAGCGCGAGGTAAAGCAACTGCGTCATCGTTGGCGGCTGGTCGGTCAGCTGAAACTTTTCGGCGGCCGCGTCCATCAGGGCGAGACGTTCCGGTGGCACCCGCATCCATTGATTGAAGCGTTCCGCGAAAGCGCGCGAGCCCAGCAGCAGCGGCAGCCAGAGCAGGTAGACCATCTGGTCGGCGGCGGCGGCCATCGTCATGTGCTCGCTGGTGCCTTCCAGTGCAGCGTGGGCGGCCGTCATGTTGCCGGTTCCGCCAATCCAGCTTCCGGACAGGGTGCCGAAGGCCTTCCAGCTGTCTTTCGGCAGCGGGAAATGGAGAAAGAAATCATCTGGAGTGGTGATGGCCTGACCAAGGCCGTAGGCGAGGAAGCCACCGAGCACCACCCCGACGCTGCCGATCATCATTACGAACACGCCCTTGCCCATGATGCGCAGCGCACCGACGACGTCGACCTTGATCAGCATCAGGCAGATGAAGATCGGCAGGCCGTAAGTGCGCAGGAAATCATAGGCCGCGTTCTGGTAGGGGATTACCCCGGTGTTCGAGAGCAGCACGGGGGTTGCGTAAATCCAGATCAGCGGCGGCAGGAAATTGAAGATTTTCCAGCCGCTGCGCTTTTCCAGCCAGAACCAGAAACTGACGACGGCCACCAAAGCCACCATGACGCCGACCGGTGATTCAATCAGGCTGCTGTCCATCGTCGCTCCGTTCGCGCAGACCCTGCATCAGGCTGCAGGCCTGTTCGGTCGAATCCAACCAGCGCGGCGTTGCGCGCGAGATTTCATCGGCAGGCAACAGGAACAGCGCTTCGTTACGAACCGCCTGCATGCCGGGCCAGCTCAGCCACTCGTCAAGCGGTGCGGCCTGGTTGTCCAGGGAAGGTGCAAAGATCGCTTCCGGGTCGGCGCCGATCACGGCCTCGTGCGTTACCGGGAACGCCAGTCCGGACTCCCTTTCGAAAATATTCACGCCACCGCACAGCGCCAGGCCCTTGCTGATCAGGTGTTCGCCGTTGATGGTGAACAGGGGTCTGGCAGCGACCTGGTAAAAGTAGCGCAGTTCACGGGCGCCCCGATAGCGTTCGGAAAGCGCGCGCAGCCGGGTACGCAGCACGGCCGCCGCTTGCGCGGCAACTCTCGTATCGCCGACTGCACGGCCGATGGAATCGATGACTGCGGCGATTTGCGCCGGCTCGCGAATTTCCACGTACCAAACCCTCAGGCCCAGCCGCTCGAGTTGTTCCAGCGCCGCTTGTGGATTGCCCGACTCCCAGGCGATCACCAGGTCTGGCCGCAGCGCCACAATGCGTTCGACGTCCAGTCGGAACGCGTCGCCCACGCGCAGCAGTTCGGCCGCCGTCGGCGGGTATTCGCTGTATTCGACGGTCGCGAGCAGCCGCTTCCCGGCGCCGGCCGCGAAGGCGAGTTCCGCCAGGTGTGGCGAGAGCGTAACCAGGCTTTGCGCGGCTGCGGGCAGGATCAGCGCGGTGCCGTCCGCTTGCGTGAGTTCGATGTCTGCGACCAGGACTGGCGGGCCGGCCAGCAGGGCGCAAAGTAAGCCGGCGTGCCACCGCAACGACGCGATTCGCCGGTCAGGGCGGAAAGCGGAACCCACTCAGGAAATGACGCCGACCAGCAACAGCAGCGCCAGCACGGTCATCCAGACGCCCAGGACCCGCCAGGTCAGGTCCATGGCCTGGCTCAGCGCGGCCATGGGACCGTCCAGCTGATCGGCGTAGCCGTCGCGCGCGGCGTGGCCGGTCAGCACGATGCTGCGTGCGCTGGCCAGCAGGAAGCCGTTGTCGCCTTCCAGCAGACCGTGGCCCTGCTCGTCGTGATATTTTTTCCAGGCGGAAAAGACGGAATCGAAATCAGCGGCGATCGCCAGACCCAGGGTCATCAACTGGGCGGCGGGCCAGTCCATGACCTGCTGAGTGCGGCGAAACAAACCCCGTTGGGCGGGCGTCAGCGAGTAATCGCCCTTGACCAGCCAATCCACCATTCGATACAGGAAAGCCCCGACGATACCGAGCACGGCAAACCAGAGGATCACGCCGAACCAGCGGCGCAACGCCTGGCGGAACACCGACTCCACCGAAGCGGCCTGGCAGGCTTTTTCATCTTCGGGCACCGGTTGGCCCAGCAAGGACTCGAGCGCTTCGCGGCGCTCGGCTCCATCGCCCGCCTCGGTGACTGCGGCAACGTCCGTGTCGAGATCCCGCGGCCCGAACGAATAGATGAGAACCAGCAGCGCGAGCAGGAACCCGCCCATCGAGTCGAGCACCGAAAGGAACAGGGCGTTGACCAGCACCAGTACCAGCAGGGGCACGGCGGCAATCACCAGGTAGCCGAGCAGGTCGGCCCAGCCTGGCAGTTTGCCGAAGGCCTCGTTGCTGAAATCGACCCACGATGCCAGCCAGGCGCTTTTGCGCAGGCGGCCCAGTTCGCGTACGAAATGACACAGGGCGAAGGCGAGGAGGATTGCGATGATGGTCATTGCGTGTTGCTTCCCGCTGGTCGATCGAATGGGATCGTCGGATCGATTCTACCAAACGCAGGTCCTGATTACAGGAAAGATAAGAGTGCGGGTGGCGGGCCCCGATAGGCGCTCTTCCGACCGAGCCGGTACCGGAATCAGTCGCGGAAAGTCAGCACTTTGGCGCCAGCGCGTTCTTTCGCTTCGGCCACCACGTCTTCCAGGGCGCCTCCGCTGCGGCCGCGGTACCAGTCGGCGATCAGCTGAAAGGCGATGGAGACCGGCGGCGGCAGACGCACCGAGCCGTCGAGGATGGCGGATTTCAGTTCGTCCACGTTCAGCCAGAGCACTTCTTCCATCTCGTCGGTGGACTCGCAGTCGCGATTTTCCGCCTCCGCGTAAAAGCCGCACATGGCCGAAGCCGGAAACGGCCAGGGCTGGGACGACACGTATCGCATGCCGGTCAGCCGCACGCGCGCCTCCTCGTATACTTCGCGGACGACGGCGTCTTCCAGGCTTTCGCCCGGCTCGACGAAGCCGGCCAGCGTGGAATAGCGTTTCGCTGGCCAGGCCGCATTGTGGCCCAGCAGGCAGGCGTCGCCGTGAGTCACCAGTACGATGATGGCCGGATCGATACGGGGAAAGGTTTGGCGCGCGCACTCGTCGTTGCTGCAGACCAGCTTGTGACCCGACGACCTCAGCAGGTTGGGGCTGCCGCAGGCTCCGCAGAAACCGTGCCGGTGCTGCCAGTAATGCAGGGCCTTCGCGTAGGCGAGCACACCTGCGTGTTTTGCATCCATGTTCATCGAAGCACGACGCAGATCGACGAAGCGTGCTTGCGGGCGCTGCGAGAGAATGGTCTCGCGCTGCGCATCGTTGATGGATACCGCGAAGAAAAAACGTTTGCCATCTGTGCCGAGCAGTGTGGGCGGCTGAACCGAATCGAGACGGTCCAGCTCGCCGGGCTCGAGGTAAACCGCTACTTCGCCGTTGTCGCCTGATGCCAGCAGATTGCGGCTGCGCCACAGCGGAACGAAGCGCGCAGCCGGTGAATCGAGGGTTTGCGCCAGCCAGGCTTCGTCGTCGCGGAGTGAATCCAGGCGGTCCAGCCGCACCGAGGTCAGGGCGTTACGGTGCGATCGTGTGAAACGGTCGGTGATCAGATGCTGAATGACGAGCCGCAGCCGCAGGTGGTGCTGGCGTTCGGATTATGGATGACGAACTGGGCGCCCTGCAGGCTTTCCGAGTAATCGACCTCGGCGCCCATCAGGTACTGGAAACTCAGCGGGTCGACCAGCAAAATGACGCCGTCGTTCTCGATCGCGATGTCGTCGTCCGCCTGCTCCTCGTCGAAGGAAAATCCGTACTGGAAGCCTGAGCAGCCGCCGCCGCTGATGTACACGCGGAGCTTCAGCTCCGGGTTGTGCTCCTCGAGGATCAATTGCTGGACTTTGCGCGCGGCGGCGTCGGTGAAAACGATGCCCGGCATCGGATTGGCGCCGTCGCTTTGAATTTGAATCGTGTTTTCCATGAGCGTCTGTTTGTTGAATGTCTGCGTCTTCGACCACTATGGCGCTTGAGGTTCCGTAAATCAATCCCGGTCCGGGGCGGGGCCGGGCGCGGATTGTGGGTTTGCGAGCAGGTCTTTCCAGCGATACTCTTGCCGGATGGGTTCTTTGCTGTCGGCCCTGTGCAGCGTGACCCGCACCCGCAGGGGGCTGAAGCCGGCCGGCAGGCTCAGAAAGCCCTCGACCTGTTGAAAATACTTGAACCGGAAGCGAGTCTCCGATGCTGCGGTCTGGCGCAGGCGTTCCCAATCGAGTGCCAGTGGCTGGTCGTCGAGAGTGCCCTCGATCTCCAGCTGCAGTTCGCCGCTGATGATCGACGCGCGCCGGGTGTTCTGGGTGAGGGTCAGTACGAACTGGAACACCTGGCTGGATTCGGTCGGCAGGATTTCGGCCTCGTAGACGGCCAGCCCGGGCTGGGAACCGCCGGTGCCGACCAGCCTGCGGTAAAAGTCGAGTTCGCCCTGCAGACGACCGAGTTCAGCCTGCCGGGCGCTTTCCTGGTCGCGAAGAATGCGGTTGGCCCGGCGAACGACATCGACTTCGCGCTGGAGCACGGTGCTCCTGGCCTGAGCGCGCTCCAGCCGCAGGGAAAGCGCCGCCACTTCGTCGGAGAGAAACCCGACCTGGTCGCGCAACTCGTCGGCGCCGGGCTCCACGCGCGCGCTGGACAATTGCCAGGCCAGGAATAGCAAGATGCTGCCCACGACGATTGTGAGCAGCGCCGCTTCGGCGAATCGCGAACGGATAAAACCGGTACTGAATGACGGCGGAGCTCTGATCCCGGCTTCCTCTTAGGCCTGTTCACAGGCCCTACTTGGGCCAAACGACAAAAAAGCGGCCGAAGCCGCTTACGAGGTGCAAGTTTTATTTTTATTCTGGATTTGTATTTATCGTTGTTGGCTAGACCCCAGAACTGCCGAATTTTATACATTGTGCCGGAGCCCGGCGTCAAGCTATGGTTAAAAATTCGTTACAGGGAAAACGCGACATGCTCTGGTTGAAGGTATATTCATGGTGACCTGGTTCGCGGGTCTTTTTTATCTGCCGCGCCTGTTTGTGTACCACGCCATGGAGCCAAGCCCCGACGCGCGCGCGACCTTGAAAGTCATGCAGCGGAAGTTGCTGATCATGATGCACATGGGCTGCGCTCAGGGCCGGTAGTTCGCGAACAGGCTCAGCCAGTCCCTGTCGGGATCGGCGATCACGAGAAATTCGGGATTGAGCAGCGATTCCTTGCGGTTGTATTCAAGGGCTTGGCCGTCGAGCATCAGAATCTGGCCGCCGGCCGCGGTGACAACCGCGTGAGCGGCTGCCGTGTCCCATTCGGACGTCGGGCCGAGCCGGGGATAAAAATCGGCCTTGCCTTCTGCGAGCAAACAGAATTTCAGCGAACTGCCCATGCTGACAAATTCGAAATTGCCGATTTTCCGCAGGTAACCCAGCAGTTCTGGATTGGCATGTGAGCGGCTGCCCACCACGACCACGGGGTCGGGACAGGGAATCCGCACCCGAATGTTCTCGGGCGCTGAGCCGTTTTGCCGGCGGGTCGCGCCGAGACCCTCGATACCGGTATAGGTCACGCCACTGACCGGCACGTGGACGACCCCGAGAACCGGGCGGTGGTTTCGGATCAGCGCGATATTGACTGTGAACTCGCCGTTGCGGTTGACAAACTCCTTCGTACCGTCCATCGGGTCGACCAGCCAGTATTCGCGCCAGGCCGCGCGGGTCGTGAAATCGATGTCCGCGGATTCTTCGGAAAGCAGCGGAACCTGGGGGGTGAGGCTTGCCAGCGCGTTGCGGATGATTACGTGGCTGGCCAGGTCCGCCTGGGTCAGCGGTGACTCGTCCTGCTTCTTCGTCACTTCGAAATCGCGTTCGTAGACGTCGAGGATCGCATGCCCGGCGCGCACCGCGATGTCGGTGACGGCGGCTGCAACGGTTTCAGTGTTTACGGTCTTCATCGGCCTGTCCTTCGAGTAAATAATCGCGCGCGATGTAGAGCGCCGCGATGCTGCGTCCTTCGGTGCAGTCGTCGCGGGCGGTCAAGCGGCGCAGATCGGCAATGGGCCAGGGCACGACCTCCAGTTCCTCGGGCTCGTCGCCGGGCAGTTTTTCGGGATACAGGTCGCGTGCCAGCACCACGTGGGTGATGTGCGTCATGTAGCCGGGGGCAAGGCTCAGTCTTGTCAGGATCATCAGATTGCGGGCGCCGTAACCGATTTCCTCCTTCATCTCGCGTTGCGCCCCTTCGAGCACGCTTTCACCGTCCTCGAGGCGGCCTTTGGGCAGGCCGATTTCATAATGATGCAGCCCCGCGGCGTATTCCCGGGCCAGCAGCACCGTTTCATCGTCAAGCATCGGCACGATGATGACCGCCCCGAGACCCCTTGGCTTCATGCGCTGGTAGCTGCGCTTTTCTCCGTTGGAGAATTCCAGGTCGAGCTGTTCGATGGTGATCGACCGCCCCGCGTGCCGCTCCTCGCGGGCGTGGATGATCGGCAGCGGTTTTTCTCCCGAGCCGGGTGGTGTCTGTTCATCGGCGCCCTTGTCTTTTCTTTCACTCATTGAGCATCTCCAGCAGAACCTCATGGAGCGCGGGGTTGGCGGCCAGCACCGACGTCGTTTCAAGCTGCACGGGCCGGCCCTCCAGGTCGGTGAAACGACCCCCCGCTTCTTCCACGATAACCGTCAGCGCCGCGATGTCCAGGATGTTGACGTCCGATTCGATGACGGCATCGAGCTGTCCCGCCGCGAGGCGGTGGTAGTGATAATAGTCGCCGTAACCACGTGTGCGATCCGCCCTGGCGAGAATCTGACCGAGATTGGACCAGCGCGGAGAGCGCGCCAAAGAACGCAGGTTGCCGGTCGATATCGACGCCCGCGAGAGGTCGGCCTGGTCGCTGACGCGGACGGCCGCGCCGTTGAGCATGGCGCCGGCACCGCGCTCGGCCCAGGCCAGTTCGCCCGCGGCGGGCGCCGACGAGACGCCGAGCAGCAGTTCCTGCCGGTGCATCAGGGCCACCTGGGTGGAAAACATGCCGTAACCGCCGACAAAACTCTTGGTGCCGTCAATCGGGTCGACCAGCCAAAGGTGATCGGCTTCGGCCCGGGCTTTGCCGCTTTCCTCGCCAAAAAAACCGTGTTCCGGAAACTGCTCCAGGAGCATGCTGCGAATGACGTTTTCGGCCTCGCGGTCAGCTATTGTCACCGGGCTCTGGTCGCCCTTGATCTCCACTTCGAAGTCACCCCGGTAGTAGCCCATGATGACCTTTGCGGCGGCCTCCGCCGCCGCGATCGCGGTCTGCAGATAGCTGTTCATGTTGCGCGTGCTCCCCGTATTTTCCGCCCGCTTTGCAGCGTGGCTCAGGATCGGGAATGATAGCAGAGTTGCCTGGCCAGTCCGTGGGAGTCACAGCGTGCGCGTACGCCGTTTGCATACGAGTCAGAAGCTCGAACCGGGTTGCGAAGTGCGTCTGGAGGAGGCCGCTGCGCACTACCTCGGGCGGGTTTTGAGGGTCCGCCCGGGACAGTCCGTGGCCCTGTTCAATGGCGATGGCTGCGAGTATCCCGCCCGGGTGCTGCGAGTCGATAAAAAACAGGTCGAACTGTGCGTGACCGGGCGCGCTGACGGCCAGCCGGAGTCGCCATTGCGGATTACGCTGGCGCAGGGCATCAACCGGGGTGAACGCATGGATCAGACGCTGCAAAAATGCACCGAGCTCGGCGTGGCGGGTTTTCAACCCCTGATCAGCGAGCGCGTGGAAACCCGCTTCGATTCCGAAAAGATGGCGCGGCGCCTCGGCCATTGGCGAAGCGTGGTGATTTCGGCCTGCGAACAGAGCGGTCGGTGCACGGTGCCGACCGTCAGCGAGCCGCTGGAGTTGGTGGAGTGGCTCGCGCGGGAGGCCGGGTCGACGCGTATCGCGTTGGCGCCCGACGCAAGCCGGGCGCTGGTTGACACCCACTGTGCGGACCGCGTGGAGATTGCCATTGGCCCGGAGGGCGGTTTCAGCACGGCAGAGCTGGAACGGATGCAGTCGCAGGGGGTAAGCCTGGCCCGTCTTGGGCCGCGCGTACTGCGCACCGAAACGGCCGGGCCCGCCGCGGTGGCGGTGATGCAGGCGGTGGCGGGCGACCTGGGCGGGGTTGAAAGGAGCTTCAGTCGTCCAGTTGGGTGATCGGCAAGGCGCCGTAGGTCGCGTGGGTGACGAGGTGCGTGAGGCGGTCGATATCGGGGATGATGGACTCCTGGCCTTCGCACAGAATTCGGCAGAAAACACCCAACGCTTTTTTCTCGTCACCGGTCTCCACGAAGTCCTCCGGCCTCAGGTTGGTTATCCGCGGCAAGCCGCTGAGCAGCACGCCCAGGTATGGCACCCGCGACGCGTCGGCAAGGGATTTCAGGATCAGGATTTTCGACCGCTCAGAGATTTCCCCCACCGGCGTGCCGTTGATCAGGGCGGTGAAACTGAATACCGGCACCTGCCGGTTTTCCCAACTCAGCTGACCGAGCAGCCAGGGAGGGGCGTTTTGCGCCGGCGCGAGCTGTTCAAAATCGATGACCTCCGCCATCGCGCTGGTCGGCAACAGCAGCGTTTCGCCGTCGGTGGGTGCAAACATGCAGTGAACGACCGGGATTTTGCCTGAAGTGCGCAGCACTTTCGTCGTGCCCTTGCTGCTGCCGTTGACGTGCTTGGTCGGCCGGTTTTCCCGCCGTCTGGTGTCCTTTCTGGCAACTGCTTTTTTAGGCATTGCGGTCCGTTCTCCTCTGAACGAGTTTCATTTCGAGCATTTCACCGACCTGGGCGACCAGTTCCGCCTCCTGATAGGGCTTGGTCAGGTATGCATTGGCGCCGGACTCGCGTGCTTTCTTGCGGTGTTTCTGTCCCGCCCGGGAGGTGATCATCACGATCGGGACATGGCGGAGGCGGGCGTCCGCCCGCACGTGTTGAGCCAGTTCGTAGCCGTCCATGCGCGGCATTTCGATATCCAGCAGCATCAGATCCGGAATCCGCTCGTGCAACTGTTCGACGGCGTCGAGGCCATCCTGGGCGGTCATCACTTCCACCGAGTGGTTTTCCAGTACGCGGGAGGTGACTTTGCGCATCGTAATTGAGTCGTCGACGACCATGACCAGAGGCTGGCGGGCCTGTTTTGCCGGCGGGGCGGCAAGCGGCCGGGCGGTCTGAACAGGCTGTTCCAGGCCGCGCCGGATCAGCGGACCCATGTCCAGAATGATCATCACCTGGCCGTCGGCGGCGATGGTGCCGCCGAGGATTCCCGGGATGCTGCTGATCTGGGGACCGACCGGTTTGACGACCACCTCTTGATGGCCCTGCAGGCTGGAAACACGGCATGCCGCCCGGTGTTCGCCGGTGCGGATCATCAGCAGTGAAACGTTATCGCTGTTCAGCTGTGTCGGGGCCACATCCAGCAACGGCTCGAGTTCCAGCAAGGGAAACAGCTCCCCGGCAAATTCGTAGGTTGGCGCATCGCTGTTCAGGAGCGCCGAGTAATCTGCCGGTGTCATGCGGGCCACACCGGCGACGCTGTTCAGCGGAATCTGGAATGCGCGCTCGCCGACGGTCACCGCGATCGCCTGCATCACCGCCAGGCTGAAGGGGATCCGTATCGTGAAGCAGGTGCCCGCGCCGCTTTCCGAGGCGATTTCCAGGGAGCCGCCGATCTGCTGTATTTCGCTGTTCACAACGTCCATACCGACACCGCGTCCGGCCAGTCCGGTGACCTTCGCGGAAGTGGAAAAGCCACTCTCGCGGATAAAATTGACCAGGCGCCGCTCGTCGACTTCCTCGTTTTCCGTTAGCATCCCGCGTTCGACGGCTTTGCGGCGCACGGCATCGAGATCGATGCCCGCGCCGTCGTCCTCGACCCGGATGACAAATTCCGTCGCTTCGGCCTCCACCGTAACCACGATACTGCCTTCTTCCGGTTTGCCGTGTTTGCGTCGCACTTTGGGCGCCTCGATACCATGCGCGATCGCATTTCTGAGCATGTGCTCCAGTGGGGCAGTGATGCGCTCGAGCACGTTGCGGTCCAGTTGGTCGCTGGACCCGGCCATGCGCAGTTGCAGCCGGGCTTTCTTGCCGGTTTCGGAGGCCGCGGCGCGAACCACGCGGCGCAGGCGCGGCGCCGAGTTGCCGAACGGCGTCATGCGCGTCTGCATCAGGCCCTCCTGCAGGTCGGAGCTGACGCGGGACTGCTGAGTCAGCAGGCTTTCCGCCTGGCGTACCGAATCATCCATCATTTCCTGCAGATTCAGCAGGTCGCTGACGGACTCGGACAGGGCGCGCGAAAGTTGCTGCATGTTGGAGAAGCGGTCGAGCTCCAGTGGGTCGAATTCCGAAGAACCCTGGGTCGAGGCGCTCTGGTAGCGGGACATCATCTGCGCTTCGCTTTCCATTTCCATCTTGCGCAGCTGTTCCTTGAGGCGATCCACGGTTACGTCGACTTCCTTCAGGTTGAAACGTACCGAGCCCAACTGCTGTTCAAGCCGTGACCGGTAAATGCTGATCTCCCCCGCATAGTTGACCAGTTTGTCCATCAGTTCGGCCGCGACCCGGATCTGGGCACCCGCGGCGCTGTCTTCGGCCGCGGCGGGACGGTCGCTGATTTCCCTGAATTCGCGTTTCGGCTGGGGCGGCGCGGGTTTGCGGGTTGCGGGCGGCGCCGGCGGAGCGGCTGCTGCGCTGCCGGCGACGCTTGTCGGCGTTTCGGCCTCGATCGTGCTGCTGCGCGGCTTCTCGGGCACGGGTCGGCGGTCTTCGCCCGATTCCACTTCCGGTTCCGGTGCGGTCGGCTGTTGCGCGGTGACTTCCACTTCGAAAGCCGTTTCGCCCTTGCCGGCGAGCGCTGCGGCCTTCTTTTCAAAGCGTGCCAGTGCGCCGTCGGCGCGCGGCATGCGGCCGGATTCGAGCTGTTCGACCCAGACGGTCAGGCGGTCGCAGCCCTCCTCCAGCGCCTGAACGGCTGCTACCGTCGGCTCGAGTCGGTTCGCCGCAATCCGCTCGAGCAGGGATTCCATCGCATGACTCAGTTCGCCCAGGTCATCGAGTTCCGCCATGCGTGCGCCACCTTTGAAGGTATGCACTTCGCGCTGCAGGTTCTGCACCAGCTTGTGGTCGGAGAGTGTGTCGCGCCAGGCGTTGAGCAGTGAGTCGCAGCGTTCCAGAATTTCGGTGGCTTCCTCGAGAAAGATCGAGAGAATACCGCCTTCCTCGACAGCGATTTCTTCGGTGCCCGTGTCGCTGTCCTCGCTGTGCTCCTGTACCGCCGACTGCGGGGGCGCGGCATCTGCGACGGCCGGCTTTGCGACCGTTTCCGGCACCTGCGAATCTTCCCGCGCGGTAAGCCCGGCCAGGCTTTCCAGCAACTGGGCGTCCTCCAGCGGATAAGTGGCAGAATGAGCGCCCTCGAGTACGGCCAGCCGCTGATGGAAGCGGTGCAGGCAGCTCTGTAATGCGTGGGCGGCTTCGGGCGTTGCCGCCTGGTCGCTTTGCAGGCGGTTTTCCAGGTACCGTTCGAGGCCGCGCGCAACCTCGGCTTCCTGACCCAGCGGGGCCATCGCCAGGGTTCCGGCCAGTGTGTGCACTGCCCGGACCAGGTCGGGGCCCACGGGCTGCGGCATTCCGGCCAGCAGGCCTTCGACCAGTGGTTCGAGTTCAGACAGGTAGCTGCGCGTTTCGGTGATCATCAGGTGCTGCAGGGCCGGATCGATCGGATCGTCGACCGGCAGCCCGGTGAGGCCCTCCTGACGGTCGGGGTTTTCCGTGCTTGGTGGGCCTGGTGACTCGCTTGCGGCGGAGGCCCGGGGTTCTTCACCGTCCGATGACGCTGTTACCGGCGCGCCCGTCAGCTTCGCCAGCAGCGCAGCGGGAAGGTCTGCGCGGAGCTTGTCGAGATCGGCTTCGCCCCCCTCGCTGAGTGTCTGCGCGAAAGCGGCCAGGCGGCCTACGGCGGCCTTGTCAAGCTCGGTGTCCTCGCCCAGCAGACGCGATTTCAGGCCGTCGAGGGCACCGACAGCGAATTTGACGGTATCGGTGATTACCGCATCCTGCGGCGTGCGGTTTTCCAGCAGCTGGTTGAGCAATCCCTCAATGCGCGCGGCGAAATCACCGATTTCCATGGCTCCGACCATGCGGCCACTGCCCTTGAGGGTGTGAAAACCGCGGCGCATCGCGGCGATCGCCTGGTCGTCGCCAGGATTGTCCAGCCACGACGGCAGGCATTCGTGCAACTGCGCGCGTACAGAATCGAATTCCTCCAGGAAAATGCCGAGCATCGCCGGATCGACGGCGGGGGCGGAGTCGCTTCCTGCCGTTGCGCCGCGAGCAGCGCCGGGGGCGGCATCGGCGGCGGCCGGACCTTCTGCGCTTGCGCTGTGTGGAAGAACGATCGTGGTCGCGGATACTTTCTCGCCACCGTCGCCGGCTTCGGGCAGTCCTGTAAGCCGCTCCTGCATGATATCGAGAAAACGCAGACTGTTGGCCTGTTCGTCGCGGCAGCCGGCCAGGAACAGTTCCAGCGCGGCCACCGCGTCGCTCAGCGGTTCCAGGTTGGGCACGTTGATGTTACTGGTCGGCGCGCTCAGCGCCGCATTCAGCGCCCGGCCCAGCTTGTCCGTAAGAGCCGCGACCGCATCTCGTGAAACCATCGCAAGTGCGCCGGAGATCTGCTGCAGGTCGCTAAGGTAATCGGCATCAGCATCGCCATCCAGCCGTTTGCGAATGGCTTCCTGCGCCGCGTGCAGGCTGTTCACGCATTCGTCCAAAACCCGACTGAGAATGTGCCGCTGCTCATGGGTCGGCAGGGAAACGCCGCCGTCGCCCTGCGCCTCGGCGACCGGCTCGCCCAGCAGCTGGATGTGCGCGTCAAGGATCGCTTCGACTTCGAGCAGTTTCTGGGCAAGGGCCAGTAGCGGCGAATCGAGATCCGTGTTGCTGGCGCTCTCGGCGTCTTCGAGGTCCGGCAGTAGATTTTCCACCGCGCGCGCCGGCACGGGCAGGTTGAGCATGTGCAGGGTGTCTGCGAGCTGTTGCAGGGAAGTCATGCTGGCGGCGCGCTGGTCGGATTCCACGCGGCCGGTGCGCAATTCCATGTCCAGCGTGTCCTTGACCTGTCCCAATTCTTCACGAATGGCTTCGCCGATCGAACGGAACAGCCCGGCATCCCGTCCGGTGACGGCGCCGCGGGCCCGCATCAGCGCTTCGCGATCGGGGATCAGTTCTTCGAGCCGAAAACGCTCGCGCAGTACATCGGTTGCCTTGCTGCCGGGGCGCGCCTGCGCCGCGTAGAACAGCAGCGCGCGAGAAAGCGCGGTGATGGTTTCGGTGCCCGGGCCCTGCTCGCCGTGTTCGATCATCGCCTTCAGGGTGAGATCCAGGCGTGCGAACAGACGCCGCAAGGGCAGGTCGTTGTCAATGGACTTGCCGCGCAGGCCATCCATCACCGATCCGGCGATCCACCACAGTCGACGCAGCTCGTTTCTGCCCAGCCGGATGTAGAGATTTCGGCAAACGTCCTGCATCGGGACCAGCAGGTCGTCTTTCGATGGTTCCCTGAGCCAGGCCAGCAGGGCGCCCTGGTAGAGGCTGCGAACCCGCCGCGAGAAGGCCGTGAAATCCTGGCTGGAGACGGCGTCTGCTTCGCTGCCGCTCAGTTCGGGAATGATGACGTCCAGGTCGGGTGCGAACAGGGCGCCTTCCGACATCAGCGATTCGTCGTAGGTCGCCCGCAGTTCGTTCAGCGTGGGCAGCAACAGGATCGGTAAGTCGTCGTGCCCGGCCTGTAATCGGTCGAGGTATGCGGGCAGCACGATCACGGCGTCCGTCAGGGCACTGAGTGATTCTTTATGGTTCGCGTCGCGATTGTGCAGCATGTGCCCGCCAACCGCGATCATCTCGTCCGTCAGCAGGCCGGCCCCCTGCTGTTTCATGGTCAGGAAGGTCAGGTTAAGCTGCTCGAGCCGTTCCTGGACAGCCACCAGCGAATCTCTGTTCGACGGGTCTGCGGCGAACGATTCCAGGTTTTCGCGGATACTTTCCAGACAGTCATCCAGGTCCGCCCTGACCCAACTTAGCGCTGAACTGGCATTCGATCCTTCAAGCATCATGTCCTGTTTCCTCCGGATTCCGCACCTGGCCCGCCCGCCTCGTGAAGGCGATCAGGATTTGATCCTGGGCAGTTTGAAGTCGGCGACCGAGTCACTGAGTTTCGCGACCAGGTCCGCCAGCCGCCCCATTGACCGGGCGGTCTGGTTGGTCCCTTCGGACGTCCTGATGGACACGTCGCGAATGCTGTTCATTTGTCCGGCCACCTGCGTCGCCGTTTCGGATTGAGCCTGCGCCTCCTGAGAAATGCCCTCGATCAACCGGGACAGGTCCTTGGACACCGCTTCGATCTGGACCAGTGCCTCGCCGGCATCCTCGGCCTTGCGTGCGCCGCCGACGACTTCCGAAGTAGTCGATTCCATCGAGACCACGGCTTCCGAAGTGTCCGCCTGGATGTTCTGCACCAGCAGTTCGATGCGACGGGTGGCCTTGGTCGCCCGTTCGGCCAGTCGCTGCACTTCGTCAGCGACGACTGCGAAACCCCGGCCGGCGCCGCCGGCCGAGGCGGATTGAATGGCTGCGTTGAGTGCCAGGATGTTGGTTTGTTCGGCAATGCCGTTGATAAGTTCGACGATGTCGCCGATTTCCTGGGAGGATTCACCCAGCCGTTTGATCCGCTTGGAGGTTTCCTGGATCTGCTCCCGGATCGTGTCCATGCCGCGGATGGTTTGCTGCACCATCTCGGAACCCTTGTGCGCTATGGCCACGGAACGTTGCGCGACCTCGCTGGATTCACGCGAGCGGCTGGCCATGCCGTCAAAGGATTCGGCCATTTCGTTGATCGTGTCGGTGGCCTCGCGCACCTGCTCGGCCTGTTGCTGCGAGGCGATGGCCAGTTCACGCGTCGTGGTCATGGTCTCCTGGGCGGATTCCGAAACCGTCTGGGCCGTAATATTGATGCCCGTGACCAGTTCCCGAAGCTGTTCCACCGCAAAGTTGACGGCATCGGCGATGGCACCGGTCATGTCGTCGGTAACGGTCGCACGTACGGTCAGGTCGCCATCGGCCAGGGAACTCATTTCGTCCAGCAGCCGCATGATGGCCCGCTGGTTTTTCTGGTTCTGCATGCCCGCCTCGACGGCGCGCCGGCGCTCGGCGCCGAGAAACGAACGCACCATCAGGGCAATCGAGGCGAGAATGATGACCAGCGCCAGCGAGCCGGACCACAGGGACGGCCACCAGCGTGATTTTGCCCGGCCGAGGACATTTTCAGCGAGGCCTCTGGCCTGCTCGAACATCGCGAGGCTGTCAATGAAGATTTCGTCGGCGGCACCGCGCACCGCGAGAATGTCGGCGGACGAATTAAGCGTTGTTTCGAGCGGCGGGCGGACTCCCTCGTAAATCTCTTTAACCTGCTCCAAGGCATCGCGCGCCGCCGCATTCTGCACCCGGGTGACGCCGACGCCGGGGCTGCCCTGCAGCAAGGCGTCCAGCATCTGTTCGAACTGCCCAATCTCCCGTGCGAACGCGTCCGCCGCGGCGCCGGCGCCAGGACCGCCGCGCAGCATTTCCCTGAGGTGCCGTAGAATCCGGTCGGACAGTACCAGCTGACGGCCGGCGATGAAGACCTGCTGGCCGGGTGCCCCACCGCGGGTCAGCTCACGCAAGGCCTTGTCGGTGAGTTCCTGTATTTCCGGAATGACCGCGATGAAGGCGGTGCTGGCGGCGGCGAGCTCCAGCACCAGGGCTTCACGCTCCAGGATGCGGCCGGCATTGGCGCTCATCCGGTTCCAGGTCCTGTCGAGCTCACCCAGTGTCGGCGCCAGCGCCCCTGGCAGACTGGGTAACGAGCGCATTGGGTCGCCCCGTTTCAGCGCTGACACGGCGTCTGAAATCGCATCGGTCGACTCCCGCACCTCGCGGAATGCGCTGGGCTCCCCTTCGACTGCTTCCGCAGCTGATTTCGTCAATTGCTGGGAGTGGACCTGTAAATCCGTGGACAGCCTGATCCACTCCTGCTCATTGCGGCTTTCCCTGGTGATCAGGAAAAAAGTGATCCCCACGAACGCGAGCAGGATGACGAGAAAGCCAACGAACGCATAAAGGCGTGCGGATTTCTGCGGTGACGGCTTGAAATCGTCACGGCTCATTTTCTGCTGGCCTCTTGCACGGCGCAGGAAGAAGCCGCGTTGCCGCCGCCGGTCTTTTCGGGACCGGGCTTCATTCCGCCGAGCCATTGAGGAACTCCGCGGAATTGAAAAGCCGGTCGAGGTCGACTTCGGCCCAGGTTTCCGCACCTACGCTGTGCTGTTTGCTGACGATATCGGACAAGGGCGACTCTTCCGGCAGTTCGACTGCGGCCGCGTCGCTGTCGAGGAAATGTCGCTGCCCGAGAACTTCGTCGATCAGCAGGCCGATGGGCGCCTTGTTCAGGGTGGTGGACAGCAGGCGGCTGCGCGCGGTGACCGGCGAGCGATCGCCGGTCAGGAACCAGGCCAGGTCGACGACCGTCAGCAGCGCGCCGCGGATGTTGGCGAGGCCAAGAATCCACGGCTTTGCTCCTGGTACCGGTGTAGATTGGGGAACCGGCAGGATCTCGGTGACGCGATCGATGTTGCAGGCCAGCCGCGATTCGCCCAAGGCAAAGGTGACGCCGCTCCACTCACGCGAGGGCCCGCCCCCGCTGCGCTCGCCGGGCGTGTACTTTTGGCTGCGCTTTTCGTATTCGAGCAGTTTCGCAAACGCCGTGTTTTTGCCATTGGATTTCATCTGCCCCTTCACTTTCCCTGTTTATGGAACATCGATGTTGTCTGGTCAGGTGGCCGCGTGCTGCGACACCGCTGCGAGCAATTCCTCTTTGGTGAAGGGTTTGGTCAGGTAGAGATCCGAACCGACAACGCGCCCGCGTGCCTGGTCGAAAAGTCCGTCCTTGCTCGTCAGCATCACCACCGGGGTCGAGCGGTAGTCGGCGTTGTTCTTGATGATCGCACAGGTCTGGTAACCGTCCAGGCGCGGCATCATGATGTCCACGAAAATCAGATCGGGGTTGTGGCGGGCGACCATGGATAGTGCTTCGAAGCCATTTTCCGCAGTGACCACGTCGTAACCTTCCGAGCTCAGCATGCTCTCGGCGGAACGGCGGATGGTGGTGCTGTCATCGACCACAAGAATGCGCAGCGGGGCGTCGCCGGCTTCGCCGTTCAACTTCCCTGGTAAGTGTTCTTCAGTCATAATTCCATCCTTAGAAAGCAATTCCTGGTCCGGGCGCACTCCGGCGCCCGGTTGAACACGTTCCCTTCCGATTCTATTCGGCCGGGGGCGTCAAGTCTAGCACTTTCGCTGTCAGAATCTATTAGTAACAAGGGTTTATGTAGAAAAGCTGAGGTTTCAAATTGTAAACCGACATGCCCGTGCTGCAACCTGCACTATTGGAACGAGCGGCGGACTGAGCCGATAATAGGCGCCTGCATGCGTTTTTCGCCAAGGAAATGACGATGGCTGACAGCAAAAACCCACCCCGTCGCGCGCTTCGAACCGGTGTGATCATGGACCCGATCGCCGGGATCAAAAGCTACAAGGATTCGACATTTGCGATGTTGCTTGAAGCCCAGCGCCGCGATCACGAACTGTGGTACATGGAGCGGCGGGACTTGACCGTCCGGGACGGAACGGTCCTCGGACACATGGGTCCAATCACGGTCCGCGACGATACCGCGGACTGGTTTACGCTGGGCGACCGCGAAGAGCGCAAACTTGCGAGCCTGGACTTTTTGCTGATGCGCAAAGACCCGCCTTTCGACATGGATTATGTCTACACGACCTACATGCTCGACCTCGCCGAGCAGGCAGGTGTTACGGTCATCAACCGCCCCCAGGCGCTGCGCGACGCCAATGAAAAGTTTTTTATCACGCATTTTCCCCAATGCTGCGTGCCGGCGCTGATCACCCGGAGCAGTGATGACATACGCGATTTCGTTCACGAGCACGGTCTGTCGGTGGTGAAGCGTTTGGACGGAATGGGCGGCGAGTCGATATTCCAGGTGCGCTCGGACGATCCGAACCTGAACGTGATTCTGGAGACGATCACCTCTGCGGACCATGACCTGATCATGGTGCAGCGGTACATTCCCGAAATCACGCAGGGCGACAAGCGCGTGCTGGTCGTGAACGGTAAACCGGTGCCGTTCGCACTCGCTCGGATTCCCGGGAAAGGCGACTTCCGCGGCAACCTGGCGAAGGGCGGCACCGGCCGGGGCGTGCCGCTCAGCGAGCGCGATTACTGGATTTGTGAACAGGTTGCGCCCGAGCTTGAACGTCGCGGCATCGTCTTCGCGGGCCTCGACGTGATCGGTGACTGGCTGACCGAAATCAACGTGACCAGCCCCACCTGTATCCGCGAACTGGATGCCGAATTTGGCCTGAACATCGCCGGCGACCTGTTCGATGCGCTCGAGGCCATGCGGGCCTGAGTCGGGAGGCGCATCGTTGCCTGTAAACGCCAACAACAAGCCCAGCTGGACCCAGGACCGCTTCATGGTCTGCCTGGTGTTCGCCGCGGCGATCCACGCGCTGATTGTGCTGGGCGTCAGTTTCGGCGTTTCCCTGAAGCCGGTGCCGCGACTGGCCGACACGCTCGACGTCGTGCTGGTTAAATGGCGGTCTGAGGAAGACCCGGATCAGGCCGATTACCTGGCGCAGGCGAGCCAGCGCGGCGGCGGCGATTCCGAGACGAAATCAAGGCCTTCCGATCCCGGTAGCGGTGAATTGCCGGCCGCGCAGGAGGCCTTGGATTCGGCACAAATCATGGAGCAGCAGCCCCGTCCGCAAATCGAGGAGCGCGAAATCGTCGCCGTCGACGATCCGGCCGGTGAGGCGGTCCGCCCTACAAGCATCGAGCAGCCCGAACCGCTGCAGACCAGCGCCTCCCAGCTGATGCGTCAGAGTCGCAATCCGGCCAGTCTGCGGCCGGAAGTGAATCGACAAAGGCAGTTTAAATCCCGGATTCTGCGCCGGGAGTTCATCTCGGCAAACACGCGGAAGTACGAATACGCGAGTTACATGAATGCCTGGGTCGCAAAAGTCGAACGGGTGGGCAACATGAACTATCCGACGGAGTTGCGTCAGCGGAAACTGCATGGCGACCTGGTGCTGACGGTGGGCATCCATAAGGACGGCAGCGTGGAGAGCATCGACGTCATGCGCAGTTCGGGTATCGCTGAAATCGACCAGGCAGCCATCCGGATCGTCCGGCTGGCGGCGCCTTACTCGGCCTTGCCGGATAACATCCGCGAGCAGGTGGATGTTCTGCACATCACCCGCACCTGGCGTTTCGAGACTGGCATGGGAGTTGATTAGCCGTAGAGCTTGTTTACGGGTTAGGGGTCTGAAGCGACCAGGTCGTTGCGCAATTCGACGACGTTGCCGTCCGGGTCCTCGATATACAGCGACGGACCGAAACCCTGTGCGCCGTAGCGGTTTGAGTACTCTCCGGGTTCAACGCCGTGCTGCGCCAGCCAGCGCCGCAAATCCTCCTGGCTAAGCGGCTCGATGCGCAGGCAGACGTGGTCCAGGTTTTTGCCGGATGGCGCTGGCGGACCGCCGCCGGCCCGGCCCAGTTCGCTGTCCACATCGACGATGTCGATCAGCGAATCGCCGGCCCGCAGCTGGATAAGCCCAACCGCCGCCGGCAGTGTGCGTTCCACTTCGCAGCCCAGAACCGAGGAATAGAACGCCACCAGGCGCTCAACGTTTCGGCTGCGCAAAACAACGTGGTCGATGACCCGGACCCTGATCATGTTTCCTCCTGGCCGATCCATTTTTTCACCTGCGGGGCGCGGTATGCCGCGAAGCGGTCGAGCAGCGCGGGCGCCGAATCCTCAAGCATCAACATCGGCCGGTATTCCTGGCGGACGAAGTGTTGCTCGAAAGCGTGCTCGAGGAAGCCGAAGAGTTGATCATAGTAGGCCGCCACATTCAGCAGCCCACAGGGTTTCTGATGGAAGCCGAGCTGCGCCCAGGTCAGCATCTCGAAGATCTCCTCGATCGTCCCCCAGCCGCCAGGCAGCGCGACGAAGCCGTCGGCAAGGTCCGCCATTTTCGATTTTCGCTCGTGCATGGACTCGACCACCAGCAATTCGTTCAGCGTCGCGTGCGCGACTTCACGGGTCGCCAGAGCGCGGGGTATGACGCCAATCACCTCGCCGCCGCGCTCCAGCACAGCGTCGGCCACGGCGCCCATGATGCCGACGCTGGCGCCCCCGTAAACCAGACCGATCCCGCGGCCCGCCAGTTCATGGCCCAGGGCGCGCGCCGCCTCGCGATAATCCGCGCTTCGTCCCAGGCCCGAACCGCAGTAAACACAGATTCTTTTCATCGGCATGAGCTCATTGTAAACCCGTTTGGAGTATCGCCCTCCAGGCTGCGGTTTTGTCTGCGCGCGACATGCTGGCGTGGGCGGGGCTGGTCGACGGCAGCCGGGTGGCGGGCAGCACGGCCCACTGGGTGGGCAGCTTCGGGCGCACGTGTTTGACGTACAGTGCCTCGGCTTTCGCACCGTTGAAAAAGAGGTGGCCGATGCGGGGGTGTTCGGCGAAAAAGGCGTCAAAATCATTGCTGACGATGCGGTTTTCATCGATGGCGGAATCCAGGCTGCCGATCCGGAAACAGGCCTTGAGCACATCCCAGAGCGCCACGCCACGGGCGGCCAGCTGCCGCGTTCGCTGCCGGTAGTCCGAGGCTTCGATCTGCAGGAGGTCGTTGACGATTGGCCAGAAAGCGTTGCGCGGGTGTGCGTAATACTGCTGGCGGGCCAGCGATTCCCGGCCGGGCATGCTGCCCAGAATGAGAATACGCGCGCCGGGCCGCGCAATGGGCGGGAATCCCCTGGCCAAAGACACGCGCGTCAGGACCGCTCGGGCGTTAACGTCAGCAGCAGCGCCATTCTGGCGAACAGGCCGTTCCTGACCTGCGTGCGGATCAGCGACTGCGGGCCGTCGGCCACCTCGGTGGCGATTTCTACGCCCCGGTTCATGGGCCCCGGGTGCATGACCAGGCAGCCTGACTCCGCCCGGGCCAGACGCCGCGTGTCCAGCCCCCAGCCGCGGTGGTATTCGTCTACAAACGGTATTTCCAGACCTGAAATGCGTTCTTTCTGGATCCGCAGCATCATGATGGCGTTGGCACCGCTGATTGCCGAATCAAAATCGGAAAACACGACCGTGCCGTCGGTGCTGGTGTCATCCGGCAAGAACTCAGGCGGCCCCGCCAGGCGGATTTCACCAACGCCGAGGGTGCGCAGCATGGCGATGGAGGATCTTGCCACCCGCGAATGCGCGATGTCGCCGGCCATGACCAGGCGAATCTGGCTGAAGTCGTCGAAGTGCTGACGCAGCGTCAGGGCGTCGAGCAAGGCCTGTGATGGGTGGGCTGCGACGCCGTCGCCCGCATTGATAACGTGGACCCCGGCGTCGGCTATCTCGGCCAGCCTTGCGGCGTTGCCCTCCTCGGGATGGCGCACGACGATGCAGTCCGGACCCATCGCCTGCAGGGTAAAAAACGTGTCCGTCAGCGATTCGCCCTTTTCCACCGAACTGCCGGTTGCCGACACGTTGATCACGTGCATGCCGAGCCTTTTGGCAGCGGTTTCGAAAGAGACCCGGGTGCGGGTACTGGGCTCATAAAACAGGTTGACCAGCATGCCGCCGCGGCGGGCGCCGTCGAAGGCGGCAAGGTTCTCGGAGACTTTCACGCCCAGGTCGATCAGTTGCTCCAGTTGCTGGCGGTCGCAGTCCGTCGCGTCGGTGAAATGAGTTAAGGGTTTGCTCATGATTTTGGGTTCCGAAATCAGGGGTCAGAATTCAGTCCGGGCGTCCATTTTCCGCATGGGATTGCAGCCAGTTCTCCAATATGACCTGCGCTGCCATCGCATCGAGACGTCCTGCATCCTTGCGGCGCAATCGGCCTTCCGCTCGCAGACGCACGAAGCGGTCGCGGGCTTCGTGTGAACTGAGCCGCTCGTCGACATACACCACCTCGACAAAATACCGTTGGGTCAATTGCGCACCGAAGCGGCGCGCGGCGCGCGACATGATGGTCGCCTCGCCCTCGGGACCCAGCGGCAGACCGACCACGACGAGCTTCGGCCGCCACTCGGCGATCAGCCGGCCGATGGCCCCCCAGTCCGGTTCGCGGTTGTGGCCGATCGTCTCGAGGCTGCTGGCCGTACCGGTTTCGCTCTGGCCAACGGCGACGCCGATACGCTTCAAGCCAAAATCGAAACCGAGAATGGAACCGCGCGGTAACGCGGTCTCAGGCATGCCCGCCCTCCAGGTGCAGGCGATCGATCTGGATGCCCAGCCGCCCCAGCGCGCTGTCGAACCGCTTCTTCAGCGGCAGGTCGAAAACCAGTTCGGTGTCTGCCATGACCGAGAGCCAGGCGTTGGCGCGCAGTTCGCCCTCCAGTTGTCCGCCTCCCCAGCCGGCGTAACCCAGCGCGACGATGTACTTCTCCGGCCCGGCTCCCGAGGCGATGGCGTCGAGCACGTCACGCGAGGTCGTGACTACAATGTCCGGCCCCACGGCCATGCTGGATTCGTATTGATCGGCGGGGCTGTGCAGCACGAAACCACGGTCGGCGGCGACGGGACCACCCTCCAGCACCGGCCGCTCTAGCACGGCCTGATCGCGGCATTCTATATCGAGTTGGGTGAAGATTTCACCGAGGGAAAAATCGGAAAGCCGGTTGACGGTAATGCCGATGGCACCCTCTTCGTTGTGCTGGCAGAGCAGGGTGACGCTGCCGGCAAAATTGGGGTCTGCCAGGTTCGGCATCGCAATCAGCATTTGCCGGTCCAGGTAACCGGTGGTTTGCGATGGGCGTTCTTCCGTCATGACCCTCAGATTGGGCGTTCGGGGGGCGTTTTTCAAGTCCTGGCCCAGTGGCGGTGCACGCGCGCAGTCGGTGCACGGCTTGCTACAATGCCGCCATGATGGAAAAACCGCACGACCGGGCCGACCAAACGCCAGCCGACGCGGGCCGCAGGCGATCTGTGCGCAGCTTTGTGCTGCGCGGCGGGCGCCTGACCGATGCGCAAAAGCGGGCGCTCGATGAACTCTGGCCGGTTTTCGGCCTGCCCGGCGGCGAGCAGCCGCTCGATTTTAAAGCGGTGTTCGGTAACGCCAGGCCGGTAATTCTGGAAATCGGCTTCGGTAACGGCGAGGCGACCTGGCGGATGGCGCAGGCCCGGCCGGAAGAAAATTTTGTCGGTGTGGAGGTGCACCGGCCGGGTGTCGGCCACCTGTTGTTGCAGTTGGAAGCGCATGGCATCTCCAACGTCCGGATCGCCAACCAGGACGCCGTCGAATTTCTGCAGCGGCGGGTGCCGGCCGCTTCCCTGCAGGGCGTGCGCATTTATTTTCCCGACCCCTGGCCCAAGAAGCGCCATCACAAACGCCGCATCGTGCAGGGCGATTTCGTCGCGCTGCTGGCTTCCCGGCTGCGCGACGGGGCTGTCCTGCATGTCGCGACGGATTGGGCGCCTTACGCCGAGCACATACTCGCCGTGCTTGAGCGTGCGCCGGATCTGCGCAATCTGTCATCGGACGCGGGCTATTGCCAGCGACCGGAATGGCGGCCCGCGACAAGGTATGAGCGCCGCGGCCAGCGTCTGGGGCACCGCGTTTTCGACCTCCTGTTCGAGCGCCGACGGCGACGCGATAGTGGATGACCCGCCCGCGGCCCACGGGTTAGGATAGCCAATCGAGCCCCGGTAGTTCCCCGGCCACCGTCGCCAGGTACACGGGGCAGGCAAATAAGGGTTTCGGGCCGGATAATGAGTCGATGGAAACGGGACTGACGCTCACGGGCGATATGGTGCTGGTGCTGATCGTGTTGATTGCCACCATGGGCCTGTTCGTGTCGGAGGTGGTGCGCGTCGACGTGGCAGCCATCCTGGTCATGGTCACCATCGGCCTGCTCGGCCTGGTGCCGGCCGCCGATATGTTCTCCGGTTTCGCTTCCAACGCGGTGATTTCAATCATCGCGGTGATGATTCTCGGCGCCGGGCTGGATCGCACCGGCGTGATGACCGTGGTCGCCGCCTACATACTGAAACTGGGCGGTACGACCGAGAGCCGCATCGTGTCTTTGATCTCCGGCACGGTCGGCGTGATTTCGGGCATGATGCAGAACGTTGGCGCTACGGCGCTTTTCATGCCCGTCATGTCACGCATTTCCACCCGCACGCAGATTCCGCTCGCGCGGCTGCTGATGCCGATGGGCACCTGCGCCATTTTGGGCGGAACCTTGACCATGGTCGGCTCCTCGCCGCTGATTCTTCTCAATGACCTGATCGAGAACGCGAACAAGGCCTTGCCGCCCGGGGTTGAAACGCTGGAGACCTTTCATCTCTTTGATGTCACGCCAGTCGGTATCGCGTTGCTGATCTCGGGCATTCTCTATTTCCTGATAGCGGGCCGCTTTTTCATGCCGGAGACCAGGGAGAAAGCAACCGGCGCGCCGGCACGCACGGATTCCTACTTCGCCGACGTGTACGGCATTGAGGGCGACCTTTTCGAACTGCTGGTGACGGTGGACAGTCCGCTGGTCGGCATGACGATTCGTGACGCCGAGCAGATGGAGGACGCACCGATTCTGCTCGCCATTCGCAATACCGATGAGCCGCGACTGGCGCCGCCTTCGGACGAGATGATCTGGGTGGGCACGATCCTGGGCGTGATGGGCACGCGCGACCTCGTCGGCCGCTTTGCGCTGCAGAACCAGTGCCGGGTGCAGCCCAGGCTGCGCACCTTTGGCGGCCTGTTCAATCCCAGCCGGGCCGGCATTTCCGAGGTGGTGATTCCGCCCGGTTCGCGGTTGGTCGGACAGACGGTGGGCGCGGCAAGGCTGCGTACGCGTTATGGCATCAGCGTGCTGGCGATCAATCGTCGCGGCGAGATTTTGACCGAAGGGGTGCGGGATATCGAGCTGGATACCGGCGACTGCCTGGTTTCACACAGCACCTGGCGCGACCTGTCTGCGGTTGGCCGCGAAAAAGACTTCATCGTCGCCACAGATATCCCGAAAGAGGAGCAGCGCCCCAACAAAGTCGGGCAGGCGCTCCTTTTTTTCGCCCTCTCTGTCGGTATGATCGTGTTGACGGATTACCGCCTGTCGATCTCGCTGCTGGTGGGGGCGATGGGGATGGTGTTGACCGGCGTGCTGAGCATCGATGAGGCTTATGACTCGGTGAGCTGGAAAACCGTGTTTTTGCTGGCGAGCCTGATTCCGCTGGGCCTGGCGATGGAGAGCAGCGGCACGGCTGCGTGGATCGCCCAGGAAATCATGGTGGTGCTGGGCGATGTTCCGGAGATCGTGATCCAGGTCGCGCTGGCGGTCCTTGCCACGATTTTCAGCCTGGTGATGTCGAACGTCGGGGCGACGGCCATCCTGGTGCCGATCGCGGTCAGCATCGCGCTGGCGACGGGCGCCAGCCCGACCATGTACGCGCTGATCATCGCTCTTTCCACGTCGAACGCCTTCATCCTGCCGACGCACCAGGTGAACGCGCTGATCATGGGGCCCGGCGGCTACCGCGTGGCCGATTTCATCCGGGTGGGCAGCGCGATGAGTGTGATCTTTATCGTGGTGATGCTGACTGTCGTCAACCTGTTGTACAACTGAGCCGCGTGAACGCTCCGGGGCCCGGACATTGCACCAGTTGTAATTTGGGTCTCCTTCAACCCGGAGCTATGGCTACGTTTTTCAGTCCGGCCCGGTGCCCAGCCGTGCCTGTCCAGCGCCATCATCCGGGATACGGGTGCAAGGTTCGGGCTCGACGGCGTTGCCTGTTGAAACTTTCGACCGGCGCAGCCCTCTATAGATTGGCCCGCATGATTCACCAGGGTGGCCCGCCTGGTTGAAATATTCGGGTTAGTACCCACTTGCAAGCCCCGGGTTCGCGCACGCCATCCAAGCACAGGAAATTCCCCCATGCGATACCAGATCAGTCCGCCACCCCTGAATCCCGTCAGCCGCCTGCTGGCCGGTATTGCCGCCATGCTGGCCTTGGCGGGGGCGGTCTTTTTTGGTGTGTTCGTGCTGGCGCTGGTTCTTGGGCTGGGCGTGATCCTGTCGCTGGCAGTAGGACTGCGCCTGTGGTGGTTCCGCAAGAAGATGGGACGCCCGGGCGTGCGTGTGGAGGGTTCCGCGCAGGCGCGTGACCCCCGTGCCGAAAGGCAGGACGGCGAGGGTGGAAAAGTAATCGACGCCGAATACGAGGTCGTGTCGCGCCGGCGCGAGCGCTGAAGGCTGCTTGCCATGGCTATGATGTCACCAACGTTTTACTGAACGGTTTTGCCAGCTATGCCGCAAACTCCGGACCCGTGGCGAACTGCAGGGGTTTGTTGTAAATCCGCTGACAGGGTCTAGAATAAAGGTTCATCGGCCAACGGGAACAACATCATGTCGAGCATCCGCGAAGTATTGAAGCGCAAGGGCGCAACGGTTTTGACGATCGGCAGCGATGCTTCGGTGTTTGTAGCCATCGGCAAGATGTCGGACGCCAACATCGGTGCCCTTGTCATTCAGGACGGGGATCAACCAAAGGGTATCT
>JAVVFH010000049.1:0-16846 GCA_032250585.1 Lysobacterales bacterium | reverse complement strand
AAAACCACGCTTTTGCGTAGCGAATCCATAACGGGCTGGGATGCCCGTTTATGGACAGACATTAACAAAATCCCGCCACAGGCCACAGCAGGCACTGTGTCAGCGGATGACCACGGTCATGCCCGGTCTCACCCGGCCGACGAGATCGTCGATCTGCTCGTTGGCCAGCGCAACGCAGCCATCGGTCCAGTTGTAATCCTCGTGTACGCGGGCATCGCCGGTGCCGATGCCGTGGATGCCGATGTGCCCGCCCAGCGGCGTCGAGGCCGGGGGTTGCCGCCCGCGCTCATGGGCACTGCGGATCGCCGCCAGGCTCGCCGCCTCGATGCGTCCGCTGTGGTAGGCGCGCGTCGCGTCGCCCAGCGAGGGGTAATCCAGCACCAGGAATCGGTAAAAGCGCTCACTGTCGCGAATCGCCGCAAGCTTGTAGGAACCCAGCGGCGTGCGCCTGTCGCCGACCGACTTGACCCGCGTCGTACCGTCGCGGCCGATCGAAATACCGGTATAGACGGCCACGACAGTCTCACCCTGCATCACGCTGAGCGTCAACTGCGAGGTATCGACCAGCAGCCATTCAGCATCCAGCCCGGCCGCCGCGCCACCGCCCGGAAAGCCCGACAGGCCAAGCAACAGCAGACCGATGCGCAGCAGCACATCAAGCCTTGGTTCCTTGTGTTTTTCAGCTGTCACGGGCCACCTTCGTCAGCCTCTCACTGCTGGAATCTTAGCCTTGCCCGGTGCGATTTGCATCCTCCGACAAGCCGCTGCGGCCGATTGATTAATGTCAATGCGCGGGGCTCGCCCCAGGCCTATCGTCAAAGTGCAGGCGGAGCGATCCGCCGCATGAGCTTCGCACGGCCAGGCAGGCCGGCGCAGCGTCTCTCGGTGGCGGGCCTTCGTACTGTTTTGTTCAACCCTGAACAATAGGAGGAAATCATGACACTGAAAGATATGACCCCCTGGCGCTGGGGAGGCCTCCGGCGCATGGACGAAGAAGAGCGCCCATACGGATCGTTCCGGCGGGACATGGAATCGCTGCAAAAGGAGATGGATCGTTTGTTCGAGGACTTCTGGAAAGGTGGCGCCGGTCCGGGCTGGATGGGCCGATCGTCGGAATTTGGCGAGGTCATGCCCCGCGTCGATGAAACGGAAGACGAGCAAGCCTTCCACATCCGGGTCGAACTGCCCGGTATGGACAAGGACGACGTCGACCTGACCCTTAGCGACGGGTTTCTGACCATCAAGGGCGAGAAGAAACGCGAAGAGGAGGAAAAAGGCAAGGACTACTACCGGAAGGAGCGCGAATTCGGCTCGTTCCGCCGTTCATTGCCCATTCCGGCCGAAGTGGACGAGAGCAAGATCGACGCTTCGTTCAAAAAGGGTGTCCTGAACATCGAATTGCCGAAGACCGAAGAAGCGAGAAAGAAGATCAAACGCATTTCGGTGAAAGCCGCCTGAGCACCGTCCACCGGGCGCGCCGGGAACGACGAGCCGCGCGCCCGGTATTTCAACTTCGTCACACGAGCCCTTCTCATGCTACGGAGAACGGGCTTCCGCACAACATCATCAGCAAGGACAAGTCGGTCGGCAGCTGGAAGTTCTGAGCGTCGCGGTTCAGGAGAACTCGAGAAAACCGCAAGGACAGACCTCCACGCACTTGCCGCATTCCTGGCAGGCGTCGAGGTTAAGCGTGAAATAGGTTCCTGGCCCAGCCTCCTCCAGCTTCGTAAAGCAACCGCTGGTGCAGTACATGAAGCACTGCTCGCAACCGGAACAGGAACCGCAGGAATAGCAGCGCTCGGCCTCGGCCAGGAATTCAGCTTCGGAGATCGTATCGGAAGTTTCCGCCAGGCCCCCCGCCAGTCTTTCCAACGCCGGGCGCTTCCACGAATGCGCCGCTTCACTGCTGGGCTTCGTTTCGAAAAGAATTTCCCGGGCCGCCATCGTGCGCAGCTCCGGCGTTTCGGCCAGGCTCCCGGTCAATCGCCCGTGCAGCAGTTCAGCCGCTCTGCGGCCCTGCACGATGGCATTGCCCGCGATGCCCGGGCCCCGGACATCTCCGCCGCTCAAAATACCCTCCCCGACAGCTCCGTCGGGACCCGTGACGAGCCAGTTACCATCGTGGTTCAGCGCTTCGAAGCCTTGCAGGGAAGGCTGCTGGGATACGGCCACGATCACTGAATCGGCGGCGAGAACAAAACCGCTGCCTGCCACCGGAACGGGCCGTCGACGACCGGAATCATCCGGCGCTGCCAGCTCCATCTCCTGCACCCGGACGCCGGTAAGGCGGTCGTATTTGCCACGCCGGATTTTCATCGGTGCGGCCAGTTCCATCAGGACCACGCCCTCTTCCAGCGCATCGTCAATTTCGTGCGCCAGAGCCGGCATTTCAGCGCGTGTGCGCCGATAGAGCACTGTGACCTCGGGGGCCGCGCGCCGGGCGCAACGGGCGGCGTCCATCGCCGTATTGCCGCCCCCGACGACCACCACCCGTTTGCCCAGGTCCACCTGCTCGCCGGCGTTGATCCGGGCCAGGTAGTCAGCGCCGTTAAGCACGCCGGGCCCCTGCTCTCCGGGCACGCCCAGCGTTCTGCCCGACTGCGCCCCAATGCCGAGATAGAGCACTTCGTGTCGCGCGCGAAGTGTTTCCAGGCTCACGTCGCGGCCAACCCTCGTATCGAGCCTGAGGTCTACCCCCAGGGCCAGTATTTTCTCGATCTCCGCGTCCAGCACCTTCTGCGGCAGCCGGTAGTCAGGCACACCGTAACGCAGCATCCCGCCGGCCCTGGGGTGACCCTCGTAAACAGTGACCCGGTAGCCGCGGCGCGCCATCTGGTAAGCGAAGGACAGGCCCGAAGGGCCCGCTCCGATCACGCCGACCCACTCACTCCGCGAATCGTGTTCGAGCCTGGGCAGCGGCAAGTTTGCGCGGATGCCCCAGTCGCCCAAAAAGCGCTCCATCGCGTTGATGGCCAGCGGCTGATCGTTCTCGCGCCGGTTGCAGCGGTCTTCGCAGGGGTGCGGGCAGATACGCCCAAGGCTGCCGGGAAACGGATTGACATCGACGAGAATACGCCATGCCTCGCTGAACGCCTGTTCGCGCGAGAGCCCTGTTTTGCCGCGCTGCGCCACCGTGCCGATCCAGGCGCGGATGTCGCCGCAGTTGACACAGCCGGCCTGGCATGGCGCCGCTTTTTCCGCCTGTTTGGGTCGGTATGACGGCGTGATCCGGTCGGCCGCCGCCAGGGCATATCCGCCCGCATTTTTCCGCCGCTTCGTCACGGCGCATCCAAGCGGTGATGAGCGAGCTCCGCATTGAGGTCCCGGATGCGGTGCGACATGGTTTTCAGCAGGTTGACAGCGAGCAGCGGATCCTCGCGGATTCGGCCCAGCAGCGTCTTCCTGTCGATTTTCAAAACCCGCGATTCGCCGCAGGAGCGCACCGTCGCCGAACGTTTCTCCTTTTCGAAAACGGACATCTCGCCGAAGAAATCACCCGCCGCCAGGAACGCAAGGTGCTGCTCGGTTCCGCTGTCCGAGTGCTGCAGGACTTCCACACGGCCGGCCTGCACCACGTACATGCTGTTTCCGCTTTCGCCCTGCCGGATCACCGTTTCCCCATCAGTATAGATTTTACCCAGGGCACCACTAACCATGACACAGCGCTCCCGTCATCGCTTTCCTCCCGGTTTCAGCCCGGCGGCCAGGCTCGCAGCAAGGTGCCCGATGAAACCCGGGCGCAGGGTGCCGCGAAACATCTCCGAATAGGGCGCGCTGCCGGTGAACATGTTCCACAGCAGGGAACTCATGTGCGGTTTCGCCCCGCGGTGTTCCTGCTCGCGGCGGGCCATGTGCAGCATGGCGCGGCGCGTCAGACCCACGTTCTTGAATACAGTATTGGTCGCGAACATCAATTTGCCGATGCTGTTGTCGTTCACGATGCGCTTGCAGGCCGGCCAATAGTGCTTTTTGAAGTCCTCGCGCGAAACGCCGTTGTACACCGCGCAGGTCGCGGCGGCCTTGCCGGTGCGAAAAGCCGCACCGATGCCGTCCTTGAAAAGGCGCGTGATGCCGCTGTCGCCGATCAGCACCACGCGGTCGCCATAGGGGCGTTTGCGGGCGCCGAGATTGATGAGCGGCTTGCAGCTGCAGACGCAGGGCACGGCGTCGGTCGGGAAACACTTCTGAACCACGGGGTCGGTCAGGAACGCGTGCACGAGTTCATCGTCAAGATCATCGCCGACCATCACCACCGTCGCGAACTGCCCCTTGGGAACGATGGCGGCAAACTCGAAACGCGGAATGGTCAGCAAAAAGACATGCACGGAGTCGCCGAGAATTCGTTGAATCTCCTCTGCCGTGGAACGAAACTCGCAGATGTAGCCACGGGTCGTGCGGGGCGGCTCGAATTCGCCGGGAACATTTTTCAACAGATCGAAAAAGCGGCTGTTCACCCCGGCCGCCACCGCCACCAGGTCGTAGGATTGCTCTTCGCCATCGGCAAAACCGAGCACCGGCCGTTCGTCGCGCCACCTCATCGACGTAACCAGTTTGCGCAGCACCCGCGCGCCGTCTTCTGCGGCCAGGCCCTGGAGATAACCATCAAAACTTTCCTGCGGCGCATCGCCGCCGCCACGGGGCCCATTGCCGCGATACAGGGCGGCGATCCGCTGTTCATGGACCGGGCTTTCGATCTCCACGTCGCCGGCGTCCATGTGCACCACGTAGGAAGCCACGCCGCGCTGGACCACGGTGTCCGGCAGCACGATACCCTCAGCCGCCAGGATCTGCACCAGGGACTCGGAAACGATGCCACCGCAGTGGTTACAGCCGGCCGGGCCGCAGTAATTGAAAGACCGGGGCTCATAGATATCCAGCTCGACATCCAGATCGATGGCCGCGGCGTTCTTGAGGAGGAAATAGGAAAAAAAGGAACTTGCGGGACCGCCGCCGACGACGGCGACCCTGGACCCGTCCGTGAGCGAGAAATCCCTGCCCGCATCGACCGGCACGTTGGCGAACGCATCGGCGACAGTTGGCGGCTTCCTGGGAATTCAGAACCCTCCCTTCTGCGAACCCTGTGCTTCTGCTAGTCTAAACAGTGCGCCCGCTGAGCCACCGGACATAAGTCAATAAAAAAGGGATTACGTTTGCAATGCGTGTTTTGTCCGAGCAAATAGATATCAATGCCCCTGCCGAACTCGTCTGGGACGTACTCGCCAATTTTGGCGGCGTGGCCCTTTGGGCGCCCTATATGATCACTTCCCACCTGGTCGGCCCGCAGGACTCCGGGCCGGGCACGCGCCGGGCCATGAAACATGCCTGGGGTTTCCGGTTTGAAGAACAGGTTACCGAGTGGAACGAGGGTAAAGGGCTTTCTTTCGACGTGCATCGCGCACCCTTTCCGATGCGCGCGGTCCAGGAGACCTGGGAGCTGAGTCGCCGGGGTGAGCGTACCGTCATTGCGACGCGGGTAAGCTACCGCATGGGGCTTGGCATCCTGGGCGGTTTTCTGGATTGGGCGCTGGTCCGATTCATTGTCCGGCGCGAAATGCGCGCCGGCCTGCGAGGCTTCAGGGAATACGCCGAAAACGAGGCAAGCAGGACGCAGGCCGCGCAGTTCGCACCATAAGACTTCAGTCAGAGAATCTTGAGATAGCGGCCGATGGGCAGCGATTTTTCGGTGTCCAGGCGGCTGACGATGGCCTGCAGCAGTTCGGCGGTGGCCACAGCGTCCGTCAGTGCGCCGTGGCTGCGGTACTGCGGAAGATGGTACTGGCTGCGCAGCCTGCCGAGCTGCAAGTCGCCGTTTTTTACCGGCAGTTCACGGCGGCGGCGCCGCGTGAGTTCGATCTGCAGCGTGTCGAGCAGCACAAAAGGTGGCGCCACGCCCGCCCATGCCCGGCAAGCGCGCTGCAAAAACGCGACGTCCAGCGCAGCGTGGTGAAAGATCCAGCAACGGCCTTTGGCAGCCCTGAACAGCGCTTCCAGACCCGCCTGCGGGGGCAATCCCGCTGCCAGTTCACTGTCGAGCAGTTCGTGGATGGTCGCGCTGCGCCCGACCGAGGCGTCCGCGTTGATCAGCAGTTGCCGGTTCGAGCCGAGCGCGATCCGGCCTCGGTCGAGCAGCGTCCAGCCGATCGCGACGATTTCATCCCGGCGCGGATCCAGCCCGGTCAGTTCCAGGTCGGCCGCGATCATCGGCGTGTTATCGAAGGCGTCCGCGTGCAACCTGGCGCAGGCCGCGATGTAGCCAGTCAGGATGTCCTGGCGGCAGGCGCGTGCAAGCCTGCGGCAGCGCCGCCTGTGACGCCAGCCACGCACCAGACCCGCGCCGCGCATCAGTGCACCTGGTAACGCTGGGCCAGCGCTTCCTGAGCTTCCATGACCAGCATGAAAGCCGCCTTGAGATTGCGCCGCATCAGCGGCGACAACTCATCCGGCGGCACCAGGTTAGTCGGCTGCCGACCTTGCGACATCTGGCCCGACTGGTGCTCGAGGCGAATGCGGCTGATCAGCCGCAGAGCATCCTTGAGGCTGCTGGCGTCGCTTTCGTTCATCAGGCCCTGAGCGGCGGCCAGCTCGATGCGCTCGAAGGTGTTGGCCGCGGTGATGCCACCCTCGAGCGCCCGCAGTCGAACCAGGTCCGTGATCGGCACGATGCCCCGGTGCTTGAGGTTGAGTCCTTCGCTGTGCGTTCCGTCGCCCTCCTGCACGAAGCGCCTGAAAAACCCCAGCGGCGGGCGGTGCTTGAGCGCGTTGGCGGCCATGAAGCGGCGGAATATGTGATTTTCCCGGGCGCGATTGCAGGCGTAGGTCTGCAGTTTTTCGACCAGCGCGTCCTTGCCGTGAACGCAGCGCAGGTCGAAAAAGATGCTGCAGTGCATCACCGACTTCGGATCCGGACCTTCGATCCACTCGTCGAACTGGCGCTTCCACTTGGCCAGCGGCAGCCGCCACTTGACGTTCATGGCCATGATTTCGCCCGGGCAGTAAACGTAACCGAGGCGATCCAGGCCCTCGCAGACGGAGTCCGAGAGCTTCGCGAAATAATCCGCTTCGTGCTCGTCGGCTTCGCGCTCCAGGACGATGCCGTTGTCCTGGTCGGTCCTCGCCGTCTGCTCTTCCCGCGCCTGCGAGCCGAAAGCCACCCAGGCGTAAGCCATCGGCGGTTCGCCCAGTTCCCGCTCGGCGCATTGCAGCAGGCGCACCGTGAAGGCGTCGGTAATGTGGGTGATCATGCGGCCGATCTGCCCGACGTCGCGGCCGAGCTGCACCATGCGCTCGAACAGGGAGGGCAGCCGCCGGCTGAGGATCACCAGCTCGTCCAGGGAAGTTCTCTTGTGGATGTCCCGAACCAGCCGCAGCGGATGCTCGGACTGCGCGCGCAGGATGTCGCCGGCCGTGACCAGCCCGATGGCTTTGCCGTCCTCGATGATGGGCAGGTGGTGGTAATTTTCGCGCATCATCAGCAGCAGGGCCGCATCCACCCCGGCCGACGCGGGCAGGCTTTTCGGCGCGGCCGTCATGACTTCGCTGATGGGATTTTCGACGTCCAGGCCCGCCACCAGCACCCGCCGGCGCAGATCCTTGTCGGTTGCGATCCCAGCCAGTCCCCCGCCCTCGAGCACCAGCACGCTGGAGACACCCTCCTCGCTCATCAGGATGGCGGCATCGCGAATGCTGGCCATGCTGTCGACGGTGACGGGTTTCTTTTTTAACAGGTCCCGCAATTGCGTGACCGCTTGTCCAACCTCGACCGCAGCGCTCAGGCGGGTTTTCAGATGGCTGCTGAAATACTCGGCGAACCGGGGTTCCTTTTCGCGGACTTTTTCGAATTCCTGTGGCGGAAGGTGCCAGATCAGGCAATCTTCCTCGGCCTCAGCCACGTAGGGTTTCTGCTCGCCGTGAAACCAGATCGCGTGGCCGAAAATCTCGCCCTCGGAGCGTTTATCCAGGAAGCGGTGTTCCTCGTCCATCAGGCGCACCGCGCCTTTGCGGATGATCGCAAGACCCGGTTCGGAAGACGATTCGAAGATGGTTTTTCCCTGCGCGTAGTAAGCCGCTTCGAGCTTGCTCGCGAGCGCCCGCAGGTCTCCCGTTCCCAGCACATCGAACGGGGGCGTGGCATGTAGAAAATTGACCGCGAGACTCGGATCGTTCATGGTCCGATTCTAACCCGAGTATTGCGCCCGTATCGCGGATGGGGTGAGAAGGGCTGTCGCGCACCGCATTAGTACGCCGGTAACCTCGACCTTGATCGAACGCTGGCAGGCAGGTAGCGTGCGCTCATCATCCCGATGCGGTCATAGAGGAAACCACGATGCGAATCTTCATGCTCCTGATGCTGTTGCGGTGCGCCTCTTCGACGACCGCAGCCAGTTCCTCGGCGGTCAGGCCCAGCCAGGTCTTGATGACGTCCGCGCCGTTTTCGATGTTCGCGCGCACGGCCCGGCGCGCCTCGGCCGGGCTCGAGATCACGTGCTCGTAACCGGGCGGCACACCTTCCATTTTTACGCGCGAAATCCAGGGCCACGATGCGGTCGCCCTCGATCAGCACCACCGCATCGTGGATGGGCCCGGCCTCGTAGCCGTCGAGCATCATTCCACCGAAATCGGCATCGAGACCCGCAATGCACGCCGGGCCGGCAGCCAGTTCATCGACGCGAATGCCTACATGGGCGTGGGAACCGACGCGGCCAGCCCCCTGAACTTCCATTTCGAGGCGATGTGGCGGGAGATGTCGGCCCTGGTCGATCTCGGCATGAGCGAGATCCAGGTGATATCGGCCGCGACCAAAACCGGTGCCGAGATCATTGGCAGGGGCAGCGAGCTCGGTACGCTGGAGTCCGGCAAGCTGGCCGACCTGATCGTCGTGGACGGCAACCCGCTGGCCGACGTCGACATGATGAAATTCGTCCTGCTCACGGTGCGCGGCGGCGTGCCGTGGTATGACCCGGAGGGCGTGATTCTGCCGGGCGTCGAGGCGGTGGGGCGCCCTTACTGAGCGACGTTGTTCACCGGCAACGGGCGCGGATGGATTGAGCAGCGGTAGCGAATCCGGTGGTGCGCGCGGTGTGCTGTCGATCAGGGCCTCGGACTGGGCGGCGAAGGAAACGGAAAGGTCAACACACATTGCCGCACCGGCTGTTCGGGAAAGACGTGATCGACCAGGAGGGCAGCCGACTCGACCATTCGGCGTGCCCCACAACTGGGGCAGAACCCCCGACATCCGGCTGCGGCTGGAGCCTGACGGCCAAATCTCCAACTGCGATTGCTGTTTGCGAACTGGAGAGTCGAATCATGAGCAATGAGAAATTTACCGATGGGATGGACCTGCAGAAGCTTGAAGCTTTTCGCAAGACGCTGGAAGAAAGCCCGGTAACGCTCGGGCTGCAGTCTCGGTCCGTGTGGGAGGGGCACTCTGGACGGAACACAACGCACATCGGGCCCTTCCGGCTCGGCGGTGATTACATTGACCGCGAAACACGGCGTTACACATTCCAGTACGGAGCGTGGAAAGAAGTCGAGGAAGTGATGGGCTGCGAAGGTCCGACCGACCGCGTGGAGCCGGTCGAGATGGTGCTCGGCGCGATGGGCGCGTGCCTGTCGAACAGCATCGGCCTGAACGCCGCCCGCCAGGGCATCAAGTTGGAAGGCATGGAAATCACCGTGAAGACGGAAGTCGATCCCAGCGTGCTGTTCGAACTCAAGGGACCGGAGGCGCATACCTCGTGCATGCCGCGGGTGACGTGCGACGTGAAGGTCAAGGGCGACCTCAACGACGAACAGATGGCGACGATCAAGCGTCTGATCGCCCATTCACTGGTGCACGGCCTGGTCGCCGACCCCCCGTAGCCACCCGTTGCAGGAGCACGCCTTGAGCGTTTACGCTGGAGTCGACTCCAGGTATTAAACTGGAGTCACCTATCCGTAGCGAGAGGATTCGTCATGCTGACAAAACTGCCCCTGCTGCTGGCGGCTCTGATGCTCAGTGTTGCTGCGCTGGCCGCCGACAATCAATACGTACTGGGCGTGGACGGCCTGGCCTGCCCGTTCTGTGCCTACGGCATCGAGAAGCGGCTGCACAAGGTCGACGGCGTCGCCGACATACAGGTCGACGTCGCCGATAGCGTGGTGCGCGTGACCCTGCGAGAGGGCAAGGCACTGACCGAGGAGCAAGCGCGTCAGGCAGTGGAGGAGGCCGGTTTTACACTGCGCTCTTTCTCCGGGGCCGAAGGAGAGTCAGGAAGGCAAAGTGCGCAGTAACATCCACCCCAGGGCCACGCCGTTGCTGGTCGGCGCCCTGCTGCTGGCCGCCGGGGCCACGGCGCAAGCCGCGCCCAACACCTTCAACACCGCCCTGCCGGTGGCCCGGGATCAATACATCTGGCGGGAACAGTTCGTATGGCGCGAACGCTCGGACGATGGGCCCATGGAGCGCGACGTCTCGGTACAGGCCCTGGGCAGCGTGCTGGGTTATGGTGTGACTCCAAAGTTCGCACTATTCGGCATGGTCCCCTACTTTTTCAACAGGGAACTGCAGGTCACCACGCCGACGGGCCGGATCGCGCGTGACACCGACGGCATCGGCGACATTTCGCTGTTCGGCCGCTACACGCTTTATCAGAACGACTTCACCGGCGGCACCTTCCGCGTATCACCGCTGTTCGGCCTCACCGCGCCCACCGGCGATGATAACGACCGCGATCGCTTCGGTGAGCTGCCGCGACCGCTGCAGGCCGGCGATGGCGCCTGGGACGCCTTCGGCGGCGTGGTGGCCACCTACCAGACACTGCAGTACCAGCTGGACGCGCAGGTGCTCTATCGCGAAAACGGGCATCACGACGGCTTCGCACGAGGCGACGTGACGCGCTTCGACACCTCGCTGCAATACCGGATCTGGCCGCGCAGCCTGCAAGGCGTGTCCGGCACGCCGGGTTTCGTCTACGCCCTGCTTGAATCCAATCTCGTCCACCGGGAGCGCGACGTGACAGGCCGTGACGCCGATGCCCATTCCGGCGGCACCCAGTGGCTGCTGGCGCCGGGTTTGCAATACGTCACCCGGAGCTGGATCGTCGAGGGCACGCTGCAGCTGCCCGTGGCCGAAGACCCCAACGGTGACGCGATCGACGACGATTACATCGTGCGTGTCGGTTTTCGGCGCAATTTCTAGATTTCGAGGCAGCGCATGAACAAATTCGGCCAATGGTCAGGCTACAGCGTCGTCGTTATCGTGGCAGTGCTCGCCGTACTCGCCTGGGTGGGCGGCGCCGTCAACCGGAACCAGGAGCCGTCCTATGAACTGGCGCAGCAGTGGGGCGAAAAAGGCAATGGCCCGGGCCGGTTCAACGACCCCACCGGCATCGCGGTGACCGCCGGTGCGGTATTCGTCGCCGACGCCCGCAACGCTCGCATCCAGGTGCTGGATAAAGAGGGCAACTTCCTGCGCGCCTTCGGCACCGAAATGCTCGGCCGGCCGATGAACCTGGCTGTCGCCGACGGCAAGCTCTATGTGCCCGACTATTTCAAGGACGTGGTGCACGTCTTCACGCTGGACGGTGAATACCTTCGAGCCATCATGGCCGAGGACAGTTTCGACAGTCCCGGCGGCGTGGCCGTGCGTGCGGACGGCACGCTGCTGGTGGCCGACACCTACGCCCAACGCATCGTGCACCTGGCGGCGAGCGGCAAGGTGTTGCGGACCTGGAGCGGCGCGGGCGGCGGCGGCGAGTTCAGCTACCCTACCGATGTGGCAATCGCAGCCGACGGCGGCTTTTATGTTGCCGACGGCTACAACGACCGCGTTCAGCAGTTCGGGCCCGACGGCGCGTTCATCCGCAAATGGGGCGGCCCGTTCGGCGCGAATATTTTCGGACCGTTCAAGGGCTGGTTCGCCACCGCGACCTCGATAGACGTCGGTCCCGACGGGGCCGTCTACGTCGCCGATTTCTACAACGACCGCGTCCAGAAGTTCACGGCCGAGGGCGCGTTTCTGACGGCCTTCGGCACGCCCGCCGAGGGCCCCGGTCATTCCGAGATAGCCGTGGCCGTAGCCGCCGACGGCAGTGTGTGGGCCACCCATTTCGCCGGCCACCGGGTAGAAAAGTGGCGGCCGGCTCAGAAGCGGTGAATCGCAGCCTTCTTCACGGGTGCCACCACCCGACCTACATAGACCTCCGCACCGGAGGCACTCGCTGCAGAACCCGCTAACCCGGACATTGCACCAGTCGAACCTGGCTGCTCCAACAATCCGTCGTAACGGCTCTTCGGCTTTCCAAAGTGCCACGACTCCGCAGATGTAACGCATCTGAATAGTGGGATTGTGGAAAATAATGGCAGGTCTTGGTATTGTTTTTTGAACAAACAGTGCCGATACGATGGTGGACGGCGGCTAACGGAGGAATGCCGCTTAACTCGTCGGCACGTTCGGCCACGTGGCGAGAACCGGCCATGGATAAGAATGACAAGTCAAACTCAGCAGCTGCGATAACGCCGGGCGAGTCCCGCCCAATTCCCTGTGAACGACTGGACCCGGCGCAGATGCGGCCGGAAGACCGGTACGATGCCTACTATGAGGCGTCCGCAGAGATGAGCGAGCTGATCGATCAACGCGAAAACCGCAAGCAAGGCGTCGAGGCGCAGGTCTGGTTGCTCGACGACCTGGTTTTTCTGGACGCACGCGTTTGTTCGCACACGATGCTCCGGCGCAAAAAGCACCTGCGGCAATCCGAATGCGACCTGCTGTTTCTGACATACGGCCCCGGAACGACCCACGTGCTGCTGGAAGACCAGCTGGCGGTGCTCGATGCGGGCGCGCTACATCTGACCGATTACGCGCGCGAAAGGATCGAACACTACGACGACGAGGGGCATTCCTGTGTGTTACTGCCGCACAATGCGATCGGCTACGATCCTTCGCGGCATCGGCCACATATCCGTATTGATTTCAAGACGCCGGCCGGCCGGCTGCTCGCCACCGCCTGGCGGGTGCTGCACGACCAATTGCCTGACGTGAAAGTCGAGGACAGCGGGGAGTTGGCCCGGGGTTTTGCCGGGCTGGTGGGTGGCTTGCTGTTTCCTTCTGAGGCATCTGAAGCAAGTGCCGCTGCGGTAGCGCAGGCGCGCGGCGAGGCCATGCACCATTACATCGATCGTCATCTCGACGATCCACAGCTGGGCGTCGATCGGTTGATGCAGGTTTTCGCCGCGTCGCGCGCCACGGTGTACCGGTACTTTGCCGATGAAGGCGGTGTGAACGACTACATTTACCGGCGGCGTCTGGAACGCGCATTCCGTGAACTGGCCAAGGCGCGCCCTGCGCGTGGCTGGGTCACGCAGGTCGCCCTGCAGCTCGGTTTTTCATCGGCCACTCACTTCACGCGCCGCTTCAAGGCCCATTTCGGTTGCCTGCCCGGCGACGTGCTTGGTATGGCCTGGGATGCCGGATTGCCGCTTTCCGGTTCGCCGGGCAGCAGCCGTTCGAGCGACTTCAGCAAGGTGGGCCGCTGGGTCACCCGTATCCGGCCCTGAGACGCTGATGCCACAATATTGAGACACCTGTCCAATGACAGGTGCTTTCACGCCCAATATACTCCGGTTCAATAGCCCAAACACTCGCTATCAGCAGTGTTGGCGGCCTATATCATAAGTGCCCGCTGCAGGCACAAAGGGAGAGTCAAGTTGACACAAAAATCACCCCTGTTTCGGGTATTGCACTCATTTGCATCGGGCGTTGAGGCGCCGCACAACCGTTGCCGGCGGCGGTCGGGCGTGGCCATCGCACTGGGCTGGCTGATGCTGGCGCTGGCGGCGCCGGTCGCGGCGCAGGTAGACGGCCGCTGCGAGGTGCTGATGCCCGACACCGATATCACCCGCTCGACGGTGAGTCCGACTTCGGTGGGATGCGATCTGCGGTGCTTTTTCGAGCGGGCGAATGAATTCTGCATCGAGGACTCCGAGACCGGCGAACTGGTCTGTACGCCTGGAGATCCGACTGAGGTCTGGCAGTCGTTCCCGGTCGACGACTGTGAGGCCGAGCCGATCATCCGGCGGCTGGGTGGTGTGCCGCGCGACTCATTGGATGCCGATCTCAAGGCTGCGCTCGACAATCTGGAGGCGCAGACCGTCGCCGATACCATCGCATTCCACGAACTGCCTGCAACGGACATCGGCCGCGTCAAGCGGCTCGCCGACAATGGCCGCGGCGAACTGACCGCCGACCTGTACGCCCGTGTGTTCGAGATTGCGTTCCTCGATCCAGCGGTGCGCACGGCGGAGGAGCAGCTCATCGCCGAGGCGTTCGCCGACGAGTGGCATACGCGGCATATCGACAGCCTCACGCGGGCCAAGGCGGAATTCGATGCGTGGGCCGCCAATCCCTGCGCATATGTCCCGCCGGAAGGTTTCGACTACAACCCGGATCCGAACGGTACCCTGTGTACCGGAGACTTTACGCTCGCTCAACTCTTCACGACGGTCATTCCACCGTCGCTGGCCGAATTCGTCGCCTATGGCCAGGTCCTGGCCGGATTGACGCTACCGGATCCAGAGTCGGCCATCGCGGCGGCCGATGCAGCCCGCGCCATGCAGATGGAGGCCGCGGGCGCGGTAGCGGCCGGAACCACCGCCGCTATCGTGTCGGCCCTGGTGTTCACGGCGAATCTCATCCTCCCGTGGGCGTCGGTCGGAGTGGTGATGGCCAAAACCGTCGGCATCACGTTGGGCGCCACCCTGTCCTCCCTTGGTGTGGGCTTTTTCTTCGGACCCATCCTGATCGTATTCGTCGGTGTGCTGATCGCGGTGCTGCAAGGCATCAACATATTCACTGCGGCCGACATTGGCCCGTCACTGGAGGAGGCACTGGCGGCGCCTAGACCGACGCTGCTGCAGGTGCTGGCCACACCGCAGCTTAACCAGGAGTTCTTCACTGCATACCTGATGACCACGCTGCCCGGCGTGGATACCAGTGGCAGACCGGTTCCGGACTCGACCGACGACTGGTTCCTGGTCACCGACAAAGACGATGGCAACCCGGTCGAACTGGAAACGCTCCCTTACATCGGCTGGGAGCAGGACCCCTTCGGCTGGGCGGCTCGTCTGGGAAACGGCTGGTTCATCGTGGAAAAGGACCTGTCGTCCATTCCCGAGGCTGGCGTGGACCAGGTCGCCGGACAGACCCTGGCCATCGAATACCTCGGCTGGACCGAGAACCCCCTTGCTGTCCGCGAGATGTTCGCCTGGCGGATCGGCAATCAGTTCTTCATCCTGCCGAAAGGTGGTGATCTGCAAACCGACGGCCACTTCAGCGATGAGCTGCTCTTCCTGGACCCTGCCGCATGCGACCCGGAGTGCGATCCTGCAACCAACGACCCACGCCGCATCGCCACCATCCTGTCGGACGACACGCCGCCATCGATCCAGGGTGAAGTCGCCCCGCCGCCCAACGCTGCCGGATGGCACAACATCGCCAGCGTAGACGTGAACTTCAACTGCGCTGACTTCGCCCCCTCAGGACAGGACGGAACCGCGACGGGCGGCGGCTGCGGGCCGAATGCGACCGTTACAGACGAGTCCGCCAGCCCTGCGGGCACCGACGTCACCGGCACCGCCACCGACCGCGCCGGCAACACGGCGACGGCAACCGTCACGGTGAAGCTCGACCGGACGCCGCCGACGATCAATGGCAGCCGCGCGCCGGAAGCCAACGGCTTCGGCTGGAACAATGAGAACGTCACCGTCTCGTTCGAGTGCACTGATGCGCTATCCGGTGTGTTCCTGTGCGCCAACAACCTGGTGATCAACACCGAGGGCGCCGGCCAGTCCTTGCCCGGGGACGCGCAGGACTTTGCGGGCAACCAGAACTCGACCACGGTCGACGACATCAACATCGACTTCACGCCGCCGTCGATCGTCGGCAGTGCCTCGCCCGCGCCCAACGCGGCCGGCTGGAACAACACCGACGTCACGGTGCACTTCGACTGCAGTGACGCGCTGTCGGGCATAGATTCATGCACGGCAGACGTCGTGCTGGGCGAAGGCGCGAATCAGTCTCAGGGCGGTGCGGCCACGGACCGGGCCGGCAACGGGAAAGCAACGGAAGTCACCGGCATCAACGTCGACAAGACGCCGCCGGTGGTGATCGTCTCGACCCCGCCGGAATCGGTTCCTGAATATCTGCTGCACCAGCTCGTTTCGGCCGAATGGAGCGCGTCGGATGCGCTGTCCGGCCTGGCCGGCGCCCCCACCGCTTCGGCCGCCGACGGTGCCCCGATCGACACGGCCAGCGCGGGCGAAAAGACTTTCGAGGTCCAGGCCGACGACATCGCCGGCAACCAGACCACGGTGCAGCACAGCTACATCGTGCTATCGCCCGAGGAAGCCATCGGCCAGCTCGAGGAAGGCGTCCAGTCGTTGCAGGAGGAAGGCGTGCTGAAACAGAACCAGGCCAAGGGCCTGCTGTCGCCGCTGGCAAATGCGGTACGCAGCATCAAACGGGACAAAACCGACGCCGCCTGTTCCCAGCTGGCCGACTTCATCGCCGAGGTGAGCGCCAAGACACCCAGTCCGATCGATCCGGATACCGCCTCTGCGCTCATCACGGCTGCGGAAGACATTGCGGCGACTTCCCTGCGGTGCCCCTGACTCTACTCGGCTTTCGCGCAAATAGCTTAGCCTGATCGGGCAGCATCAGAGATTCGCACCCGGTGCGGGGCCAGGCCGGTCACCCGGCGCAGCAGGACAGTTGCTTCACGTCCCTGCTGAAGGTCTGCGCCGCAAGCTTCAAGCCCTCGACCATCGTGAGATACGGGAACAGGCGATCGGCGAGCTCCTCGACCGTCATCCG